>DKVK01000109.1 GCA_002491165.1 Porphyromonadaceae bacterium UBA7180 | reverse complement strand
CTCCGATGTCGGAGCGTAGCAAAAAATATGATAATAAATAATATTTGATATTTACGACGCAATTATGCCTTAATTTTAACCTAAGTGATATTAAAGTTTATTAAATGCGTATAACGGCAAAACTAAATGCATTACTTTTGCGAATCACATAATGCTCGTGCCCATGCTGCGTACATTTTTCATGATAATATTAATTCTGTTTATTGCCACCCACGCCTATGCACGGGAGCGGCATGCAGTAGTTGCAGACTCCGCCACCGGCTGCCCGTTGTCAGATGCGGTGGTATTCGACCTGCATGGCAAATATATAGGTACCTGTGAATCCGACGGCGCATTGCCGTTCATATACAGCGATGAATATCCGGTAACGGTGCGTCTGATGGGGTATGAAGAACGAAATATACCTGTGGCCACCACCGATACCATATTTATGAAGGAGCAGATTCTTGAACTGCCCGAATTTGTTGTGGAGTCGCGGGAACACAGAGTACTGCACATGCTTGCTTATGTACGTGAGTACTCAACGCTCTCGACGTATTCCGACACAATTTTCATGTTTCGTGAAAAGATGGTCGACTATATGCTGCCGTCCGACAATAAAGTCCGCTTCAATGGCTGGGACAATCCGCGTATCCTTACATCGAAATCGTATTACCGCTTTACAAATTCGCTGGGGCTCGATAGTGTGAGTGACTGCTGTAACCAACATTTTTCGTGGGCCGACTGGGTAGGTATTCCTCCAACAGCGCTGGTCCCTGCCGCTCTTACATCGCTTGCAGAGGGGACGGATTCGGTCCGAGGCCGATACGGCGCCAAAGAAGTGTGGAAGAAAAACGACAATCGAATTACTCTCGACGTAAATGTGATAAACGATGCCACCAGTCGCAGGTGGGTGCCGAATTTGTCACTGTTTTTTCGCGACGGTATCGACTTCGAGCAGTTCAAGATTCGTTTCCACTTCGACAATGTAATCAGTGGTGTAATAGCTCCCATTGATCTTTGTGCCTACTCGTTCAATATCGAGTCGAACGGGCGCGGGCGAGGCATGTTTATGTTCAACCGTGTCGACGAGCCGTTTTTTGTCAGCACCTACGCCGAGGTTTATGTGGTCGACAAGGAATTCATTACTGTGAAGGAAGCAAAGCAATGGGACAGCAAAAAACTGGCTTCGGACGACATAGCCATATATGAACCTGCCGAGGCTCCGGAACTGCAGGAACCCATACGGCTTCTGGTGGAGCGGGTCAATGCGGTAGACCATGGCAAAATCCGGCTTGGACAGATTCCCGACGAACGTCTGGCCGGTTGCCGGAACCTTGTGAAACTCAATGCCGGCCAACAGATTCTGCAACGCCTGAAAGGTCTTTTCGGCATTGACCATATCCGTGGCCGGCAAAAGTGGAATAATAACTGGAAGGAGTTCAGAAAAGAGCGGGTAAAAAAGAATCAGCGTTCAGCTACCCGCGCCGATTAGAAGCTTGGACCCCTTTTAAAATATTGGGGAACGGGGCCTTATTGTAAGGCTTCGAAACCTGCGGCATGTACAGCTGCAATCACCTCGGCTGAATCGTGGTCGCCACTGACGGTGGCTTGGGCTGAGCCGAGATTTACATCTACATCTGTTACGCCCTTTACAGCGGCTATGGCCTTGGCTACAGTTGCCTGGCAATGCGGGCAGTTCATGCCTTTAATCTGATATTCTTTTGTCATTTCGGTTGTATTTATGTGATTGTGATGTTTGTGCGGACGAAGCAGCGCATACGCCAGAAGCAGCACAAGTATGCCGGAGCATACAGTGGCGAAGACGCTGAAACCGTGAGCGTGTCCACAGAGTCCGTGTATATGTCCGAGGTCGAACCACTGCGCGGGCAGCAGATAGTCGATGGCCAGACCGAAGGCTACGGCGCCAATGATTATCGACGACAGGTATATCAGCGCCGGTTTACGGCCCATTTCGCGCGAAATCAGTGTGAACGACGCGAAATTGGCTGCCGGACCCGCCATAAGCAGTACCAGAGCTGTACCTGGCGACAGACCTTTCAGCATCAGCGACATGGCTATTGGTATCGAGCCGGTGGCGCATACATACATGGGTATGGCGATTACCAGCACGGCAATCATTGAGAATATGGGCGTACTGCCAAGGGCCGAGAAAAAGTCGGAAGGCACGTACACTGTAATCAGGGCGGCTATAATCAGTCCGGCCACAAGCCATCCGCCTATACTCGACACAAGGTCTACAAAACCGTAGCGCAGGGCATCGGCCAGCTTATGTATGAAGCCTTGACGGGCAACAGTGACATCGGCTTCAGGAGCGCAGTCACACGCTGCGGTCACAGAATGTTCCGATTTGCCTACTGCAACACCGCCGAAAACGGCAGTGACCAGAGCAGCCACAGGACGGATAAGCGCAAACGCCGGACCAAGCAGCGACCAGGTGGCTGCGATGCTGTCCACTCCGGTCTGTGGAGTGGCAATGAGAAACGATGTCGACGAAGCCCGCGAGGCACCGGCACGGCGCATAGCTATGGCCGTGGGCAGTACTCCGCACGAACACAGAGGCAGCGGCACTCCTATCATTGCGGCTTTTACTACCGGACGCCACCCTGTGCCGGACAGGTGGCGAGCCATGCTGCCCTGCGGTACAAAGGCATGCATGAGTCCGGCTATAAAGAAGCCCAACAAGATGTACGGCGACATCTCGTTGAGCATCATAAGCAGAGAGTTAAGTAATTCCATAAATCATAAATTTTTATGCAAAGTTACTGAAACTCCGCTGCAACCGGGTGGCAAAATCAGCAAACGTAGTCCACGCAGGCACGGTCGGCCTTGTGACCGGCCAGCAGACCGGCGGCAGCCACGTGGGCCGGATGTTTGGCATATGTTTCTACATCAGCCATGGTGGGTACGATAGCTGTGAGAACAACATCCCACTGCTCGGCAGGATTTTCGTTGATGCCTACTTCGATTGACTGCAGAACATCAATCTGCTGCGGCAGGGCTTCGAGAGCGGTTTTGAAGCGCTTTGCTACCTCAAGGCGTTCGTCGGCTGTGCCCTGTAATTTGAAAGTGACGATATGTTTTACCATGTTTATATCTGAATTAATTGTATAAGCGTTCGCGTGCGGCGGCAACCTTTTCATCGGTTATGTAGTCGTCGTAGTCCATCATCTTGTCGATGATGCCGTTGGGCGTCAGCTCGATGATGCGGTTGCAGACGGTCTGTATGAACTCGTGGTCGTGGCTCGACATGAGCACGATTCCCTTGAAATTCTGCAGCGTGTTGTTGAACGCCTGGATTGATTCGAGGTCGAGGTGGTTCGTCGGTGAGTCGAGCACCAGCGTGTTGGCGTCGGTGAGCATCATGCGTGCTATCATGCAGCGAATCTTCTCGCCGCCGGAGAGCACCGATGCCTTTTTGAGCACATCCTCGCCGGAGAAAAGCATCTTGCCGAGGAACCCTTTCAGATAGATTTCCGACGAGTCGTCGGACCATTGGCAGAGCCAGTCCACGAGGTTGAGGTCGGTCTCGAAGAATGAGCCGTTGTCGAGCGGCAGGTACGACTTGGTGATGGTCTGGCCCCATTCGTAGTCGCCGGCGTCGGGTTTGCGGTTGCCGTTGATGATCTCGAAGAGGGCTGTCATGGCGCGCGGGTCGCGGCTCAGGAACGCCACTTTGTCACCCTTCTCGATCTGGAAATTCACATCCTTGAAGAGCACTTCGCCGTCGACGGAGGCGGTGAGTCCCTTGACTTCGAGAATCTTGTTGCCCACCTCGCGTGCCGGGGTGAAGATGATGCCGGGGTAGCGGCGGGTGGAGGGCTGTATCTCCTCGACGTTGAGCTTTTCGAGCATCTTCTTGCGCGAGGTAGTCTGTTTCGACTTGGCCACGTTGGCGGAGAAACGGCGAATGAACTCGAGGAGTTCCTTACGCTTCTCCTCGGCCTTCTTGTTGGCGGCCTGCTGCTGGCGCAGGGCGAGCTGCGACGACTGGTACCAGAAGCTGTAGTTGCCGGCGAAGAGGGTTATCTTGTTGTAGTCGATGTCGAGTGTATGCGTGGAGACGGCGTCGAGGAAGTGGCGGTCGTGGCTCACCACGAGCACGGTGTTCTCGAAGTTGGCCAGGTAGTTTTCGAGCCATGCCACGGTTTCGAGGTCAAGGTCGTTGGTGGGCTCGTCGAGCAGCAGGTTGTCGGGGTTGCCGAAGAGGGCCTTTGCCAGGAGCACGCGCACCTTCTCGTTTGCGCTCATGTCTTTCATGAGCATATAGTGGCGGTCTTCCTTGATTCCGAGGCCGGAGAGGAGGGCGGCGGCGTCGCTTTCGGCGTTCCATCCTTCGAGCTCGGCGAATTTCTCCTCGAGTTCGGCGGCGCGTATGCCGTCGGCGTCGGAGAAATCGGGCTTGGCGTAGATAGCGTCTTTCTCCTGCATGATGTCCCATAGCACGGTGTGGCCGCGGAGCACGGTCTCTATGACGGTGCATTCGTCAAACTCGAAGTGGTCCTGCGAAAGCACGGAGAGCCGTTCGCCGGGGCCGAAGGTCACGAGGCCGTGGGTGGGGGAGAGCTGGCCGGAGAGCATGCGCATCAGCGTGGACTTGCCGGCGCCGTTGGCACCGATGATGCCGTAGCAGTTCCCTTTGTTGAAGGTCAGGTTTACGTCCTGGAAGAGTGTTCTTTTACCGAATTGGATTCCTAAATTGTGGGTCTGGATCATTTGTGTCGTCTTGAGACGTTAACGTTGTTTTCGTCAAAAATTTTCTGTGCCGACTGTTCGAACCGTTTGTAAGCGGACTTTTGGCCGGCGGGGATATATTCGGGCATCCATGCGGGCACCACGCGGAAGTTCTTGTTCGCGCCTTCCGGCTTGGCGGTGAAGAAGGTGTCGTAGTCTGCGTGGTCGAATCGCATCTTGCCGTCTTGGCCGCGCACCATGCGCGTGCGCACCAGGGCACCGCCGCGGCAGTTGGTGTCGTTCATGTTGGAAAGGAAGTTGCCCAGCGAGTAGACTATGAGCACGTCCTTGTTCTCGCGTGCGTTGTGCACCACCTTCATGGGTTGCACCACGTGGGGATGGGCGCCGATGATGAGGTCCGCGCCGTTGTCGACAATAAACTGCGCCAGCTCGCGCTGCGTACGGTTCTCTATCTGGTTGTATTCCACGCCCCAGTGCAGGGTCACGACGAGCAGTTCCGCGCCGGCCTCGCGGGTTTTCTTCATCTCGCGGGCTATGCGGTCGCGGTCTATTAGGGCCACGTCGACGCCGCCGGTCACCGGGATGCCGTTGGTGCCGTAGGTGTAGTTGAGGAACCCGACCTTCACCCCTTTGATGTCCTTGATGAAGGGTATGCGGCGCGCGCTTTCCGTGGAGTCGGCGTAAGTGCCTATGTGGTCGAGTCCCAGCCGGTCGAGTGCCGAGCAGGTGCGTTTCGCGGCCTTCGCGCCGGAGTCCATGCAGTGGTTGTTGGCTGTGAGCATCATGTCGAATCCGGCCTCGCGCAGCGCTATGGCGTAGGAGTCCGGGGCCGAGAAGCAGGGATAGCCGCGGTATTCCGGGCCGCCGCCGAGGGGCACTTCGAGGTTCGCCACGGCATAGTCGGCGGCTTTCACCTCCGGGGCAATGAGGGTGAAGCAGTCGTCGTAATTGTAATCTTTGCCGCCGCCGGCGCGGAGGGCGGCTTTCAGCTGCGGGCCGTGCTGCATTGCGTCACCGGCGAAGAGCAGGTTCAGGGTGTCGGCCTTGGCGGCTTCGGCCTGCGCGGCGGCCGAGTCCGAAGCCCCGGTATTTCCCCTTGCTCCGCAGGAGGAGAGCACCGAAAGGCAGACCATTGCCAGCGACAGTGCCGCATATTTTATCGAGGAGCTTATTGGTCGCATGATTCTTACGGGGATGTTTAGTAAATTTTGCCGTTGCGTGCCAGCAGGGTGTTCTTCATGAGCATGGCGATGGTCATGGGTCCCACGCCGCCGGGCACCGGGGTGATGTAAGAGCATTTTTCGGCCACATGGTCGAAATCCACGTCACCGCTGAGGCGTTTGCCGCTCTTGCGCGTGGGGTCGTCCACGAGCGTGGTGCCCACATCGATGATGACGGCGCCGGGTTTCACCATATCTTCGGTAACGAAGCCGGGACGCCCGAGCGCGGCAATGAGGATGTCGGCGCCGGCGGCTATCTCCTTGAGGTTTTTGGTGGAAGAGTGGCATACGGTGACGGTGCAGTCGCCCGGCTGTGCCTTCTGCATGAGCATGGCTGCCACGGGTTTTCCCACGATGTTGCTGCGGCCGAGCACCACGGCGTGTTTACCCTTGGTCTCGATTCCGTAGCGATCCAGCAGCTCGAGGATGCCGGCCGGGGTGGCGGAACGGAAGCAGGGGAGCCCTATGGAAAGGCGGCCGACGTTGATGGGGTGGAAACCGTCCACGTCCTTGCGCGGGTCGATAGCTTCGATCACCTTCTGCTCGTCGATGTGGCGCGGCAGGGGCAGCTGCACTATGAAGCCGTCCACTTCGGGGTCCTTGTTGAGGCGGTCTATCTCGGCGAGGAGGCGTTCTTCGGTCACATCCTCGTCAAAGCGTATGAGAGAACTTCCGAAGCCGCAGGCCTCGCATGCTTTCACCTTGTTGGCCATATAAGTCTCGCTGCCGCCGTCGTGGCCCACGAGGATGGCGGCCAGGAAAGGGGCTCTTTCGCCGCGGCCGGTCATTTCGGCCACTTCGGCGGCTATTTCGGCCTTGATGGCCGCTGATGTTGCTTTTCCGTCGATTATCTTCATGATGGTATGGATTTAGACTGCAAAGTTACAAAATAAAATCCACACGACGAAGTTGTTTAAACGTATTTGCGAATTTTAGCCATAAAGTTTAGTTAATTCTCTTTGTCAATCTTCCGTCATCTTTTCGGCGTATTTCCACTCCTTCATCGGTTGCGATGCCCGCATCGCGCCCTCTTAAGGACTGAAAATCCGCTCGAAAACCTGACGGAATCTTAACAAAGAAATAAGTTTAAACAACTTAGACAAAAACGCCTCCGGCGAAGCGCAATTTTTAGCGCTGCCGGAGGTGGTTTCAGTCGGTTTATGGTGGCTTAGAGCATTGCAGGGGCGAGGTAGCGGGCCAGCAGGTAGCCGCCGCCTATGAGCCACACGTCGAGCACGAGCGCCAGGATGAAGGGCTTGGCACCGGCTTTCTTGAACTTCTCGATGCTCGTCTCGGCGCCGAGTGCCGCCATGGCCATGGTCAGCAGGAAGGTGTCGAAGTAGTTGATGGCGTCCACGAACACCTCCGGAAGCAGGTTGAGCGAATTGAAGCAGATGACCACCAGGAAGAGGATTGCGAACCAGGGGATTGCGATCTTACCTTTGGCCTCTCCGCCCTCGACTCCGGCCGTCTTGACGCGGCGCGCTGCCCAGACAGCGAGCACCAGGAGAACCGGCACGAGGAGCATCACGCGTATCATCTTCACGAAGACCGACACGCCGCCCACCTGTTCGCCCATAGCGTTGCCGGCGCCAACGGCGTGCGCAACCTCATGGAGCGTCGATCCGGTGTAGATACCCATCTCCTGCGGCGAGAGTCCGAGCATTCCGGAGTTGTAGAGTATCGGGTAAAGGAACATTGATATGGTACCGAAAATCACTACGGTAGCCACGGCCACTGCCGTCTTGTAGGGCTGTGTGCGGATGGTGCTTTCAGCGCCGAGCACGGCCGCAGCGCCGCAGATGCCGCTGCCAACCGACGTCAGCAGCGCCGTTTCCTTGTCCATCTTCAGCATCCGCCCTATCCACACGCCGCCTAAGATGGTGACGGTCACCACGATGGCGTCGATGACGATGGCCGAGACCCCCACCTCGAAGATGTCCGTGAGCGTCAGGCGGAAGCCGTAGAGGATGATGCCGAGGCGCAACAGCTTCTTGGAGCAGAACTGTATGCCGGGCACCCACGTCTCGGGAAGGTTGTTGCGCAGCGAGTTGGCGTAAAGCATACCTAAAATGATTCCGATAATCATCGGGGAGAAGGAGATATCCTTAAGGAACTGGATTTCTCCGATGTAGAAAGCGGCACACGCAAACAGGGCTATGAGCAGGATGCCGTGGGCCATGCTTTTGTGCGTTTCGGTTATTTTTGCCATTTTAAGATTGTAGTTTGGGTTATCTTCATCAGAGTGTCATAGTGTTGGCATCCGCTTATATAACGACGATTGCAGCAAAAATTGTTTCCCGAAAGTGTAAAAAATGTAAAGTGTCCGAATTAAATGTAAATTCGGACACTTATTCGGGAATCAAATCTACCGGTTTGAAAACTGCCGGTTCCGGAGGCCGTTATTTCACCTCTTTGACGAGGCGCACGGCGCAGCCGAACATGCGCGACGACTGGGAGTTGAGGTTGAAGACCTTGGTCGAGGAGTTGCCGTCGAAACGGAATAAGGTGGCTGTGTAAGCCTGTCCGGCCGTCGCCGTCCAGTAGTAGCCGTCGGTTTTGGTATAAGATGTCGATACGGCGGTGTGCCCGGCTTCGGGGAGGAAGACCACGGCGCCGGCTTTCTCCAGTTCCTTGAACTGTGCCTGCGTCAGCTTCACGTAGTCATAGTTGAAATACTGGTAGTTGGTGCCGGTGAAGCTGAGGTTGTCGCTCAGCGAGGAGCTTACCGTGGCGCCGTATTGCTTGAGCAGCGCTGTGGCCTCCGCTTTGTTGGTGACGTTGAGCAGCATACAGCCGTACAGTCCCTTCTTGTTGCCGTTGTTGGGGTTGGCGATGTCGGTGATGGTGGCGCCGCACATGAAGTATTTCTGCTGCAACGCCGACCATTCGTCCGAGAGCAACGTGTAGTAATGGCCTCCGTTGCCGGATTGCAGCCCGTAGGCCGTTCCCCAGTCCATCGTGAAGTCCTGGATGCCGTGGGGCTGAAGGTTGCTGCCGGTGTAGCCTTCGTTGCAGGTGGCGTTCTGCGTCGGGTAATAATAGCCCTGCTGTGTGCCGTTTATGCTCTGCCCGGCGTAGAGGGTCTTCTGGATGAAGTATTCCGGCGCGTTGATTTGCTCGTCGAACTGTGTCGGGGTGTGCAGCACGCTGTTATAATAGGAGAAGAACAGGCCGGTGCAGCCGAAGCCGAAGAGGTCGATGTCCGACTCCTTAGGTCCATAATACGAGCCGTTGGCGTAAGCCCACCCTTTCTTGCAGAGGAACGACCACTGCTCGTCGAGCAGGTACCACTCTTTGTTGTCCACGTTGTAGGCCAGGTTGGCTTTGAGGAAGCGGAACTTCTTGCCGTTGACCTCGAAGACGGGTCCGGTGAGATCCTCGTCGCCACCCCCTTGCGCCGGTGTAAACCCTACGGCAACGCCGCCGTAGGTGCCGTCGCCGTTGTCGGTGCGGACGTATTCGCCGGCTTTCCATGTGTGGTCGCCGAGAGTGGCGGTATACGTAGTGCCGTCAATCTCGGTGGAGAAAGTCAGGTCGGTGGTCATACCCTCCTTCGGGTTGGGGAGCATGGTGAGGTAGAAGTCGCCGTTGGTGTCGGCGTGTGTCACTATGCTGCCGGCGCCGCTGAAGGTGACCGCGTTGGCCATAGTCACCGTGGCCATGGTGGGAACCTTCGTGCCGGTGACGGTTATGGCCTCGCCGTTATAGGCCACGCCGTCAGGGAGCGAGAGGTGGAAGCGGCCGAAGGTGGTGTGGCGCTCCATTGCCACGGTCTCGGCTATGACATTCTCTTCGTTGACGGTCACGGCTTTTGTCGCCGAAAGGAAATCCTTGCCGTTGAGCGAGGCGAGGGTGCCTTCCTGCTGCGCCAACGAGAACTCGCGGGTCTCGCCGTCTGCCGCCGGGATTTCCTTCCCGAAGTAGAAGAAGGAGAACTCCCGCTCTCCGTCGCCGGCTATTTCCACTTCGCCGCTGAAAGTGGTGGTGGCGGCGGTTTCCCCTTCGGGAAGTTTGCATCTGAGGGTACCGATAGCTTTGCCGCCGGTGGCCACTGTCAGCACGTCGCCGGATTGCCAAACGCAACTGAGGTCGCCGCCGTCGGGGAGTAATTGTGCACGCGTGTTTTCATCGCCCTTCGCTATGGTGACGGTCATGGGGACTTTGCGGGTCTGCTGCCCGGCGAAGTCCTCCGAAGAGCAAGAAGGGAGGCCGACGGCCACAGCCGCCAGCGCTCCCGTGAAAAAGAAATTCTTAAGTTTCATCATGTATAATTCAAATGCTTGTAAGCAAGTTTAGAGGTCCATCACCGGACGGATGGCGTAAGCGTAAACCGGTTCTGCGCTTTCGACCAGCAGACAGGAGTATGATAGAGAAGAGGCAATGTCGCGTGTGGCGAATTTGAAAGCCACACCTTTGTCTTCAACCCAATAGCAACCGAAACCCTCATTGAATGAATTTCCGTCTGCCGGCCCCATGAGTGTGTAATAATCATAGTAACCCAACGGGAAAAAGCCGATGTCAGCGAGTCCGTTGTGTAAGGGGCGGCATATCCAGGTAGTGTCAAGCATGGCTCCGCTCGAATTGCCAATGAATGGTCTGATTACTCCTGTGAAGGGGAATTGACGTACTACCTTATCCGAGGCGTGCTGATCCCAGAACAAAGATGTAATTTGTGATGAAGAGGTATAGGAATCATCAACCACGACAGCCTCTATGGTGATTGCATTTCTGTTGTATATCCAGCGAATGGCATATCTTACGCCATCTTTAGTCTGACGCAGCTCCGAATAGTTGCTGAGCATACTTGAGAGATAACCTTTCTGGCTGTCGAGACCTGCTCCTTCGGGAGCTATTTCTCGCATCTCTTCTGCAGTGGGCATTCTCCAGTATTCAGGACACGGATTACCGCTGTCGTAGCCGCAAGCAGTGGCACGTTGTGTCCATGTAGTACCACCATCGCCGAACGTTGTCACCCAATAATCCGGATTGTTGTTCATTTCATCCATTCCGGCTGCGTAACTTCCATATCCGCGGAGTTTTTCTCCCGTGTTGCGTCCGTCCATGAAATATTTGGTCGGATTAGCTTTCAGTGTCTCAACATCGGTGTATATTCTCGGCATATCGTAAAATCTCAAGCCTGAACTGGTATGCATTCCTGTGCCTGTAGTAATGGCAGCGTCTCCATAATATGCGCTGAATGTGGAGTTGTACACGTAATAATCAAAGATGCCATATTTGTTTTCAGCTTCCTCATAGTCGATGGTTCCCATGGCATCCACGAAGTTGATGAAGTCAGTGCCTAAGCCCCAGGAACTGCCGTCGGGAAGGGTAGAGTTTTTGTAAATTCCCTGATTATCGATATATCCGTAATTACGGCCCCATTGGTAGAGGGCGCCGTTTTCGGTTTCGGAGGAGGCGAAGACGTTGCTCCAGTTTGTTTGGTCGCCTTCGCGGGTGAGGTTGTATTTGGCGAATTTGTGGAGCGGGTTGCGCGGGTCTTCCCCGGTGTATTCGGCGTAGGGGTCGCTGTATTCAGTCATCGTGATGGCTACGCCGTCATCTTCGCCGGCTCGCACGTATTCCTGGTTGGTCCAGTTGCGCGAGGGCAGCGTGCCGCGGTAGCTCTTGCCGCCTGTCGAGGTGGTGAAATTCAGCGTCACGGCGTCGGCCGGAACAACCGTCATGTAGAAGTCGCCCGCGGCGGTGGCGGTCACGGTGATGGGGCCGTCGGCGGTCCGGAAGTCGCCGTTGAAGCTCTCCATCACGATGCTGTTCTTGACGTTATCGCCGGTTATGGTTACGGTCATCGGCTCTGTGGCGGCTACCGGGAGGTCGAGCTTGAAGTGGGCGTGGGCCACTTTCCTTTCGAGCACGGCGCGGTCGTTGGCCGCTATGACGGAGCCTTGCAGCGTGGCGGTGACTTCGCCGGTGAGCAGGTCGGCGTCGGTGAGCGACTCCATGGTGCCGCGCTGGTCGGCGTAGCCGAGCGTCAGCGGAGCCGTGGCGGTGGTGGCGTCGGCCTTTGTGCCGAGGTAGAATAGGCGCAGTTGCTGTGTGTCATCGTCTGAAAGGCCGTCAAGGTTGCCGTTGAAAGTCGCTACGGAGGCATCCTGCGGGTCGATGGAGGTCAGGGTGAGGTAACCGAGCCGACGGCCGGAGGCATCGGCCACGAGCAGGCGGTCGGGATTCTCGCCGGCAGTCCATGAGGCTACGAGCGAGCCGTTTTCTTCGCGCAACTGCGTGCGGGTATTGTCGATGTCACCTTTTGCTACGGTAAGCGTCATGGAGGCGGAACGTGCGCCGGGAGAATCCAAGTCATCGTTACTGCAAGAGCTCAGACCGAGCGGGAGCACGGTCGCGAGGGCAGTGAAGGCGGCTCCAGAGGCCAGTAGATGTAAGCATTTCGGTTTCATGTCTAAAAATTAGTTGTTTATAAAGGGGATAGTAGTAATTTGCATCCATAAGCCGGAGCTACCGGCTTATGGATAAATGGGTTTGGGCCCCGGCGA
>DKVK01000057.1:11246-16788 GCA_002491165.1 Porphyromonadaceae bacterium UBA7180 | reverse complement strand
CCAGCCACGGAACTACGCCGCTGCCCCCACAAATTACATAAACAACATTAGCCACATCAATAACATCATCTCCGGCTGCCGCATAAATCAAAGAGAGGGGCGCGGGTCTGCGCTCCTCTCTCCGATTCCACTATAAACTATATCTAACTAAACTAAACCGCACACATCTTTTCTCACGAAACGGTGAGTGCTTTTTCCATATTGCCTTTGATTGTCTAACGTAATAGTTGTGTCGTTTGTTGGATTTTCATTTTACTTTTATACAACATTAACAATTTGCATTCGCTGTTACACATTCGATAAAACTTTTGCCATATTTCTTTATATCTAATTAAGGAATAGCGTAAAGCGATTGCATATTTTGACAGAAATATTGCTTGATGAAGATACCGCGCGTTGCATTTCCGTGAAGGAAGGAACGTTGTTGGAATCTTCAGAGGAGGCACCTTTGCAGAGGAGTGCGATTTGCATCTCCGGGGTGGATGGTGCGGTGCCGGTGGCAATGTCAGCCACGTATGCTCCGCAGACGCGGTGACGCCGCATGGCATGCCACACTTTCTTGACGCAGTCGGGGAGGATTTCACCTATTTCACGTCCGCGGGCGAAGACGCGCACACGGCACAATCCCGGATCGCCGATGCCTTCGAGACATAGCCGTTCGCCCGGCCGCAGCAGTTGCAGCTCGTTGCGTCCCGTCTCGGTGAGAGCCGCCGGTGTGAGCACCATGGAAAGTTGCACGCCGGAGGCGTCGCGCGCTGTTTTTATACGGTTCTTGGAACGGTGCCCGAGCATCCCGGCAGCCGGATTCCTGTCGGCCTTGAAGAGGCGTGGCAGCATCACGATGGTGACGCATATTATAAGGGTAAAGATAATATCAGCCATAATGAGTGTTTTTCAAAGTTTTGTTTACATTTAAAACAAAAAGCATGAATAATGGTTGAATGTGAGAATGTTAACGAGCCCGGAATGGAAGCTCCGCAGTATTTTTGCAACAGAAATGGCTTTAAATTTTGGTAAATATTTGGTGGTTACGCGAAAAGTTTGTAACTTTGCGGTGGAAAAGAGCGCACGTGGCGTAATTGGTAGCCGCGCCAGACTTAGGATCTGGTGTCTTACGACGTGAAGGTTCGAGTCCTTTCGTGCGCACTTCATGTTTTAAATATTAAGGTAATGATAGAATTGCGAAGTGGTTCGCCGGTTCGATCTCTATGTACAAAAGGTGTCGTTGTCTGCAAAGACTCCGGCACCTTGTTTCATTTCTTTATGATTGCCTGAAGGGCGTCCTGTTATTGTCGCATGAGGTTTTCGAGAATAGTTTCAATGGGATTGGGGGCGGTCATGTCGAGCGGGATGAAGTGAGGGTCGCGTTTGTGCCATGTCATTTGCTTTTTGGCGTAGACGCGGGTGTTTTTCCCTATCTTCGCAATGGCGGTGGAACGGTCCATAGTGCCGTCGAAGTAAGCGAACATCTCCTTGAGGCCCACCGTGTTGAGCGAGTTGAGGTGCCTTCGTGGGTACATGCTGCGCGCTTCCTGTTCGAGCCCTTCTTCCACCATCTTGTCCACGCGGCGGTTTATACGCCCGAAAAGCAACTCCCGCGGCCATACGGTGAGGAATTTGCGGAAACGGAACGGTGATTCCGGGCGCGGTTTTCCTATTAAAGAGGAGTAAGGCGCACTGGCGGCAAGCGAAATTTCCACGGCATGGAATACGCGTTTCATGTTGAGCAGGTCCACGCGGTGGTAATATTCGGGGTCAAGGGCGAGGAGCCGCATCCGCAGGTAGTCGTCGCCGTGGCGGCGGTGCTCTTCGGCAAGGTTGCGGCGCAGGTCGTCAGGAACGGTGGGGAGCTCGTCGATTCCGTTTACCAGCGCGTCGAGATACATCATGGAGCCCCCGCAGACCACGGCTGTTCCGGTGCGGGCGGCCACGTCGCCGATTATGCGGCGTGCGTCGTCGGCAAAGAGGGCGGCCGAATAGTACTCCTCCGGTTCGAGGAAGTCGATGAGGTGATGGCGCACAGCGGCGCGTTCCTCGGCCGTAGGCATGGCCGTGACTATGGGTATATGTCGGAAAATCTGGCGCGAATCGGCCGACACCACTTCGGTTCCGAGCCGCTGCGCCAGCTCTACAGCAAGGGCCGACTTGCCGGAAGCAGTCGGCCCTGTAATGATGATTATCTCAGGTTTGTCCACTGATTTGCAGTGCAATAGTCAGTTTGAAAATCGGTCCGCGCCGCCAATCACTTGTTGGCGACGAGGCGGCAGATGTTGACGATCACCTCGGAGGCTTTCTGCATCGAGGGGATGGGCACGAACTCGTATCGGCCGTGGAAGTTGAGTCCGCCGGCGAAGATGTTGGGGCAGGGGAGCCCTTTGAACGAGAGCTGGGCGCCGTCCGTGCCGCCGCGGATGGGCTGCACTTTGGGTTCTACGCCGCTGTCGCGCATGGCCTGCTCGGCGGTGTGGATGATGTCGATGATGGGCTCGATTTTCTCGCGCATGTTGTAATACTGGTCGTTCATCTTCAGCGTCGCGCAGTCGGGGTAGCGGTCGTTGATGAAGCGCACGAGGCGTTCCATCTCCACTTTGCGCGCCTCGAAACGTGCACGGTCGTGGTCGCGGATTATGTAGTTGAGCTGTGCTTCCTCCACAGTTCCGCTGATGCCCACGATGTGGAAGAAACCTTCGTAACCCTCGGTGTGTGCGGGAGTTTCGGAAGCGGGTAGAAGGTTGATGAACTCGTTGGCCACGAGGATGGCGTTTATCATCTTGTTCTTGGCGCTTCCGGGATGCACGTTGCGGCCGCGGAAGTTGATGGTGGCGCCGGCGGCGTTGAAGTTTTCATATTCCAGCTCGCCGACCTCGCCGCCGTCCATGGTGAAGGCATAGTCGCAGCCGAAGAGTTTCACGTCGAACTTGTGGGCGCCGAGGCCGATTTCCTCGTCGGGGTTGAAGGCGATGCGGATTTTTCCGTGTTCTATTTCAGGATGCTCCTGGAGATACTGCACGGCGTCGAGAATCTCGGCAATTCCTGCTTTGTCGTCGGCGCCGAGAAGGGTGGTACCGTCGGTGACGATGAGGTCCTGGCCGATGTAGTCGAGCATTTCGGGGAAGTCGGCGGGGCTGAGCACGATGTTTTCCTTCTCGTTGAGGAGGATGTCGCCCCCTTCATAGTTCTTGACTATGCGGGGCTTCACGTCCTTGCCGCTCATGTCCGGGGCCGTGTCCATGTGGGCGATGAAGCCGATGGTGGGGAGCTGGCGGTCGGTGTTGGCCGGCAGAGTGGCCATCAGGTAGGCGTTGTCGTCGAGCGTTATCTCGGTAAGGCCCATTTTCTCCACTTCGTCGCGGAGGTGGCGTGCAAAGACCATCTGTCCGGGGGTTGAGGGCGTTACGCCGGTCTCGTCGCTGCTCTGGGTATCGTAGCTTACAAAATCTAAGAATCTTTCTAATAGTGTCATAGGTATCAGATGATTAATTTGGTGCAAAAGTAATAAAAAAATCCGTAAAACAGTAATTATTCCGGTGAATTTTTGTAATTTCGCCGTACAAAACCAGAAGAGATGAAAAAACTATACCTGATTATATTGACGGCGCTGGTGCTGTGTGCGTGCAGCACAGCCGACGGGCGTCCGAAGGGATCCAAAAGCGCGCAACGCCTCACCGAGGATATGGCCGTGCCCGAAATGAAATCCTATGTTCCCTCGCAAGTTGTGGAGTATGAGGGTTTTACACTCTCTTTCAATAAGCGCAACGGCACGCCCAATTGGGTGGCATGGGCACTTGAACCCGATGAGACACAAGGTGTCGAGTCGCGGAAAAAATATGATTTCTGGCAAGACGAGGGCGTGGCAGGTTGCCCTTCGAAGAAGGATTACACGCACTCGGGCTTCGACCGCGGCCACATGTGCCCGGCGGCCGACCAGCACTGGAGCATGGACGCCATGCGCGACTGCTTCTCGATGGCCAACATCTGCCCGCAGAACGGCGAGCTCAACCGCCGCGCCTGGGGTACGCTTGAAAAGAAGTGCCGCCAGTGGTCCAACGAGAAAGGGGGCTTGCTGATAACGGCCGGCCCTGTCTACGAAGCCACTGATACCGAGACTATTGCTGACGGACGTGTGCGTGTGCCGGGAGCGTTCTTCAAGGCCATAGTGGCGCCCAACGATGCGGAGCCGACGGGAATAGCCTTCGTCTATCCCAACGCTCCGGCGCCCGGCAATATGTTCAAGTACGCCATGTCGATCGACGAACTCGAAAAAATCATTAACATGGACCTCTTCCCCGCACTCGACGATTCCTTGGAGACTGCGGTGGAGAGCGGGTTCAAGAAAGGGGCATGGCAGTGATGGAAGATTTGACGAAACGCTTGTCGCGCCCATTCTTCGTGTCGGCCAACGAGGCCAACGCGCAGCAGGAACTCGCGGCCCATATACTGGTCACCAATATCATAGACGTTGCCACCGAGCATGCCAACCGCCTGCACATCGGCAACCCCGACATGGAGGAGCTGAACGGCGGATGGGTGCTTTCTCGCCTGACAGTAGAGATGGAACGCTGGCCGGAAGTCAACACCAAATATTGGCTCGAAACATGGGTGGAGACTTATAACCGCTACTTCTCGGAGCGCTCCTTCCGCATCTATAACCGCGAAGGTGAAACGCTCGGTTACGCACGCACCGTGTGGATGATAATCGACACCGCGACGCACACCAACCTCGGCCTTTCTCATCTACCTCTGAGCGAGGCGCTTATCGACGGCGAAGTGGCACCCATAGAACGGCAGAAACGTCAATGCCCCGTTGTAACCGGCGAGGAGGCGCAGACACGCGAGAGCCGCAAGCCGTGCCTCACGGCGACGTTGCCGCCGGTGAAATACCGCTTCAAATATTGCGACATAGACTTTTACCGCCACGTCAACACCGTGCGCTACGTGATGTTGCTGCAGAACCAGTACAGCCTCGAAGAGATGGACGCCAACCGCCTGAAGAGGATGGAGCTGATGTTCATGCGCGAGGCACACTACGGCATGACGGTCGACATCATGCAATGCCGCCCGGCCGACTCGCGGACCGCCACCTTCACCCTCTGTGAAGAGGACAACCACGAGACGCCGTTGCTCTTCGCGCGCATGACCCTTACGCCACGCCAGTGACCGCCGCGTCCGGTAATCCGGACTAAGCAACTGCCGCGTTGTCTTAGCTAATTTAGCTCACTTTAGCTACTTTAACTAACATTAGGCGGCTAATTAGATGAAATGGAAAATTGGATTGAGGTGTAACCAAAGTTACCGTAATTTTGTGATAGTCAGGCAATCTGAGGATTACCGCTTTGGAAAATAAAGGCTCCGCGTGCCGTGGCAACGCGGAGCCTTTGCTATTTATTATAAGGTTTGTCGGCTAATGTTTTTATTTGCAGAGGGGGCAGCGGGGCTTGATCTGTTTGAAGAAGTCGTTTCCTTTGTTGTCCACCAGGATGAAGGCAGGGAAGTTCTCTACTTCGATTTTCCAGATTGCTTCCATGCCGAGTTCGGGATATTC
>DKVK01000057.1:10496-10976 GCA_002491165.1 Porphyromonadaceae bacterium UBA7180 | reverse complement strand
ACTTCGATTTTCCAGATTGCTTCCATGCCGAGTTCGGGATATTCAAGCAGCTCGACGTTCTTGATGGAGTCTTTGGCGAGGATTGCCGCGGGACCGCCGATGGAGCCGAGGTAGAAACCGCCGTGCTTCTTGCATGCGTCGGTGACCTGCTGGCTGCGGTTGCCCTTTGCGATCATCACCATGGAGCCTCCTGCGGCCTGGAACTGGTCTACGTAGGGATCCATGCGCCCGGCGGTCGTCGGGCCGAACGAGCCAGAGGGCATACCTTCCGGTTTCTTGGCGGGCCCGGCATAGTAGATGGGGTGCTCTTTCAGGTAGTCGGGCATCGGCTCGCCGTTGTCGAGGCGTTCCTTGATTTTGGCGTGGGCTATGTCGCGGCCTACGATGATGGTGCCGTTGAGCGAGAGGCGCGTGGAGACGGGATATTTGTCGAGTTCTGCCAGTATTTCAGGCATCGGGCGGTTGAGGTCGATTTTTACC
>DKVK01000057.1:9580-10218 GCA_002491165.1 Porphyromonadaceae bacterium UBA7180 | reverse complement strand
GGCATCGGGCGGTTGAGGTCGATTTTTACCACTTCACCTTCGCCGGCGTTGCGCATCTCTTCGGGGATGAGCTGAGCGGGGAATTCGTCGAGCTCTTCGAGCCAGAGGCCTTCGCGGTTGATCTTTGCCTTTACGTTGCGGTCTGCCGAGCAGGAAACACCCATTCCCACGGGGCAGGAAGCGCCGTGGCGCGGCAGACGGATAACGCGCACGTCGTGGGCGTAATATTTGCCGCCGAACTGTGCGCCGAGTCCAAGGCAGTGGGCGGCTTCGAGCAGTTCTTTCTCAAGCTCTACGTCGCGGAAGGCGCGGCCGTATTCGTTGCCGGTGGTGGGGAGCTCGTCGTAGTATTTTGCGGAAGCTTTCTTCACGGCGGCGAGGTTGGCCTCGGCCGATGTGCCGCCAATGACGAATGCGATATGGTAGGGAGGACAGGCTGCCGTGCCCAGGGTCTTCATCTTCTCGATGAGGAAGGGAACCAGTGTCTTGGGGTTGAGGATAGCCTTTGTCTCCTGATAAAGGTATGTCTTGTTTGCCGAGCCGCCGCCCTTGGCTACGAACAGGAACTTGTACTCGTCCCCTTCGGTAGCGTGGATGTCGATCTGGGCCGGGAGGTTGCAGCCGGTGTTCACCTCGTC
>DKVK01000057.1:0-9332 GCA_002491165.1 Porphyromonadaceae bacterium UBA7180 | reverse complement strand
GCCGGGAGGTTGCAGCCGGTGTTCACCTCGTCGTACATCGTCAGCGGTGCGTTCTGCGAATAGCGGAGATTGTTCTCGGTGTAGGTCTTGTAGACGCCGAGCGAGATTTTCTCCTCGTCGTTGCAGCCGGTCCATACCTGCTGTCCTTTGTATCCGGCGCAGATGGATGTGCCGGTATCCTGGCAGAAGGGGAGTACTCCCTTGGCGGCCACCTCGGCGTTGCGCAGCATGGTGAGGGCCACGAACTTGTCGTTCTCGGAAGCTTCGGGGTCGTGGAGAATCTTGGCCACCATCTCGTTGTGCTCGCGGCGGAGCATGAAGGAGCAGGCCGTTGTTGCGGCGTTGGAGAGCACTGTGAGACCTTCGGGATCGATGACGAGCATCTCGTGGCCGTTCCAGTTTTCTACCTTGACGTAATCTTTGCTGATGAGCTTATATTTGGTGCGGTCGGCGCCCAGGGGGAAGGGCTCCTGATAGTGGAATGGTTTTGTAGCCATAATATCTTATGTTTTTTGTAAAGTTCATTTTCAACCGCGAAGTTAGGAATTAATCACGATAAAACCTAACAAACGGAAATAAAAATTACGGCGCAGGCGCAAAAACGTGTTAAGGTGTGTTACTAAATGCTAAATTGAGAAAACCCGGCGAGGGACTAGTTTTACAATTTTTAACATAAAAAAATGGTAAAATTCGGAAGATAATGGTTAGATTTGCGAATCATTTATCAATTAACGTTATTTTATGAAAAAAACATCCTTACTAACCTTAGCGGCCGTGGGAATGGTGACCGCCATCTCCGGCATAGCCTGGGCTTCGTCGCCGGAGCTTCGGGCGGTGGCCGCCGAAGCGATTCAGGGACGCAACGTAGAGCAGATAACTCCGCTTGACCAACAGCGCCCGCAACGCCTCCCCGGTGCCGGTTACTACACCGTGCCCTTCACCTTCGGACCCTCCTCGCAGGAAGAGTTCAACGAGTGTCTGGTGGTGGATAACACTACTTCTGACAAAAGCTTCAGGTTTGATGACTCGAATGGAGTTACCAGTATTCTGGGCGAATGGAACTCATCCGCAGCCATGGATGCATACTGCTATCTTCCCGGGGTACAACTTGCAGCCGGCCAGTACAAGTTCTCGATGGAATACAAAACTAAGAGTGACCTGGAAAGATTCTGGGTTAAGATAGGTACCTCCCAGACACCGGAAGGCATGACCATCGACCTGATACAGAAAGAGGACTACAGTAACCAAACATACGTGCAAGAGGAAGTTGTGTTCACAATTCCGGAAGATGGTATTTATTATATTGGTATACATAAGTATTCCGATAAGGGCAAATGGTATACTTATATGCGCAATTTCACCATCGAGTCCCAAGATCCCCGCAAGCCTTCTGCTCCTGAAATCGAAAGCCTCGACTTCAATGGTGAAGACGGCGTCTTCACAGTGAAAGCGCCGACATCCTCCATCAACGGTGATGCCCTGAGCGAAAACATGACGCTCCACATGCTCATTGACGGCAATGAAGTGGACGGTTCCCCGTTGACAGTCGCTCCCGGACAGTCTGTAAGTAAGAATGTCAATGTGCCGCGAGGAACGCACACATTCTCTTCCTACGTTGAAATGACCGTAGACGGTACATTGTTGACATCTTCTTCCGCAAGCCAGGATAAGAAAGTGACAAAACTCGTCACAGTGCCGATGGCAGTGCCCGTAAACATGCCTTGCGATTTCGACGATTTCGAGTACTGTACCGTAATAAATGTTGATGAGGGTACGCAGACATGGCAAACCAACAATCAGGCTGCCCCGGATACACGTGAATGTTTCCAGTACTACGCCGACTGGAACGCAGCCGCCAATGACTGGCTGATTTTCCCGCAGATTAACTTTACTGAAACAGGATTGTATGAGTTGACCCTTGATATAGCGACTAAATATTCTGGCGAAAGTCTTGAAGTTTATGTAGCCGACGAACCTACTGCCGAAGCTATGCTTTCAGGTCAGAAAGTCCTTGACCTTGACAACTACATGAATGCTGCATGGGTAAACCATAAGGGATATTTCTCTGTTTCCACACCGGGAATAAAATACGTCGGAGTTCTTGCAAATTCACCGGCAAACCGCACCTCGCTTCTCATCAGCAACCTTGCTGTAGTCAAAGGCGACGATTACAAGATAGCAGATCCTCAGTTCGGTGAGCTCTCATTCGACGGCAGCGACGGAACAGTTCCCGTAATTCTTCCCTCCGAAAAATTTACCGGGGAACCCCTTGCTCCCGGCACTCAGGTGTCGGCCGAACTTTACATCGACGGTGAAAAAGAGGGCGAAACCCTCACCGGTAATGCCGGTTCGACCGTCAATTGGACCGTCAATCTTCCGCGAGGCGAACATTCCTTTATGACAAAGGCAAGCTACAATACACCTAACGGAGTTTCTTACAGCGAGGAAGTCACTACTTCGTTCAAGGTGAATCGTCCCTCTTCATTCGCTTATCAGTTGCCTTTGGACCTTGACCTTACCGGCAATGAGATTTTCGAGGACATAACGGTCTTCAATATCCTTCCGTCAAGTAATACCTGGACCCCGAGCGATCAGGGCCTCAGCTACAAATATGACAGTTCCAATCCCGCCGATGACTGGGCAATTACTCTTCCCGTCAACATTGCAGATGCAAGCAAGACTCTTGAATTTACAGTGAATGCCGCCACTTCAAGTGCCCATTACAAAGAGAAATTCTCCGTATGGATCGGCACCGAACCTACTGTAGAAGGGATGACTACCTGTATCCTTGAGGAAGTTGATTTCGCGCATACTGTCAGCGACAACGGTGGTCCGAAAGCCTTTACCGGAACATTCACCGTTCCTGCCGCCGGTAAATACTACATCGGTTTCCACTGTACGTCTGAAAAGAATATGTACACTCTCTATATCAGTGAACTATTGCTGTCATACGAGGGTCAGTTCGACGCCATCCCGGCTACTGTGGAAAATCTTGCCATTACTCCGGATCCCGAAGGCAACAACTCGGCAACAGTAGCTTTCGATATGCCCACGCTTAACGCAGGCGGTGATGCTCTTGCAGCTACTGAACTCACGGCCACTATCACTTCTCCTGTAGAGACAAAGACGGTTACAGCCCTTCCCGGTGCTCATGTTTCACAAACCGTAGCTGCGAATGCCGGACTTTGCCACTTCTCAGTAAGCGTCGCTAATGCAGACGGCCCCTCGGCGGCTCTGACAGCTAATGCCTTCATCGGTCTCGACACACCGAAGACCCCGCACTTCACTGCCATCAACGTCACTGAAGACGGTCTGGGCGTAGAGCTCCAGTGGGATGCCGTTACCGAGGGCGTCAACGGTGGTGTCATCAACCCGTCGAAACTCGAATACCGCATCACTCCGTGGAACGATTATGATGAAGACTGGGATTACACACGCTCCATCTACACCAGCGACACCCACTGCATCTTTGAAGTAGATGCCGACACTCCGCAGGATTACATCACCCTCGGCATCGAAGCCTTCCAGAGCGCAAGCACCAACTCCTCCGTCTATGAGCGCGAAGTTGTTATAGGCAAGCCTTATAACGAGGACATCAACGAAACCTTCGAAGGCGGCGGCTTCGTTTACGGACCCGTTTACACCTTCACCAACACCCCGAGCAACGAGCCTTACTGGAGATTGGCCGATGCTTCTACTGTAGCGGATGGCGAAGATGGTAAAGTCCTTGTAGGAACCGCTTATGCTGATAATACCGACAGCGGTATCATGCTCCCGATGATTTCTACCGAAAACAAACAGTCCGCCGTATTCTCGTTCACGTTCCTGAATGACGACAACACGCCTACAGTCGAAGCTTTTGTCGGAACATACGGTCTCGACCGCATCATCCTCGACCGCGTTGATACTCCCGAAACTGCTGCCGACGGAGCCTGGACGACTTACAGCTTCGCTATCCCCGAAAGCTATCTGCTCCGTCCGTGGATACAGCCCGGTATATATGTCCGTTTCGATAATGCCACCGACAAGGGTGTTATCAAAGGATGGAACTTTACCTCAGTTGACAAACCGAACGCAATCGACGGCATAGCCGACGGTGCAGTGCGCGTCAACGCAGTGCGCGGCGCCATTGTCATCACCGGCGCCGATGGACTTGACGTGACGGCTTGCGACGTAGCCGGCCGCACGCTCTTCAGCGGCAGTGTCGACACGAACACTCTGCGCATACCGGCAGCCGCCGGCGTACACACCGTGCTCGTCAACGGCAAAGCCTTCAAGGTAATGGTAAAATAACCTGAACTTCCCGCGGCCCCGAGCCGCCCAACACAAGAGGGTGTGTCCCGCCGGCACACCCTCTTTTTTGTTACACGAAGGCGCAACCTCTAACTGCGCGAAGTTGCTGATTTGTTGTTATGAAATCGGCGTTTATATGTTTTACAGCATAATCAATTGCTGTTTCAGAAATAATTGCTAATTTTGCATATGCGAACCCGCGATACGTGGTGCCTCGGAGGAGGACAAACACCGGGCATTGGGAGGTTCGTTACATACGAAATTCGTTACATACGAAAGGCGTTTATCAACGCTTTATTTCTTGGCTTCTTGAAAATTTGGCCGTTTTCGAAACTATAGTCAAGAGTAAAGCAATGGTGGATGCCCCGGGTAAGTTTATGTTACATTAGTCCAAACTCGATTGATTTTGGGCTAAGTGTCTGCATATACATACTTCGCGGGTGATTCTACCTTGCTCATTCTACTATAGTGGGCGAGGCCAAATGCCCCAAGAAGCGGAATGAGCAATGGTGTGGCTCCCGCTTTTCTTTTTATACAAACCAATCTATTTGCCATTTGGAGTCAATGGCTGTGATAGCTGATGGCTCGAATCTTCGACAACATAGACTTGAAGTTCACTCAGGGACTTCATGACATCATAACTAATACAGGAGTCAAACGAGTTGATTTCTGTGTAGGATATTTCAATCTTCGTGGATGGGATTTAATCATTGACCAGATTGACCAACTTCCCGGTGATTATGTCGAGGAGGAATCTTCGCGTGAGCCTCAGTTAAGAGTCTGTCGCTTGCTTGTAGGTATGCACCGACCTCCGGAAGAATTGACACGATGGCTTTACAGCAAAGAAGAGAATACCCCTGATGCGGAGTTTGTGCGCAGTCAGAAAGTAAAGATAGCCCGCGAGTTTCGCCGTCAGTTACAACTCGGTCTTCCTACGAAGAAAGATGAAATCACACTTCGCCGTCTCTCCCGGCAGTTGAAAGACGGTAAGGTCTGCGTAAAACTATATCTCCGCCACCCGCTTCATGCCAAACTTTATCTTGCGCATCGACCCGATGACAATTTCAACAAGATTATGGCACTTATGGGGAGCAGCAATCTCACATTCTCAGGTCTGCGTGGAAACGGTGAGCTGAATGCCGAATTTGCCGACAGCGACCAATCCAAGAAACTTGCTGATTGGTTTGACGAGCGTTGGGATGATAAATTCTGCATAGACATTACCAAAGAACTCATTGAAGCCATAGACAACTCCTGGGCCGGAATGGAAGACATCCCACCTTATTACATCTATCTCAAGACCGCATATCATCTCAGTGAAGAAGCTCGTAACGGCATCAAGGAATTTGCCCTAACTCCGGAATTTCGCCGTGAATTGTTCGACTTCCAGCAGACAGCGGTAAAGATTGCCGCACGCCATCTGCGCAATGACAAACGCGGAGGTGCGATGATCGGCGATGTGGTGGGTTTGGGCAAGACAATAACCGCCTGTGCCATTGCCAAGATTTATGAAACCACCTACGCAAGCAGTACACTGATTATATGCCCGGCGAATCTTCAGGAAATGTGGAAGAAATATGCCCGTAAATATGACCTCAAAGTCGATATAATGTCAATGGCTAAACCGATTGATGTTGACAATTCCCGCTACTATAGGCTTATAATCATAGACGAGAGCCACAACCTGCGCAACGGAGCAAAGGGCAGCAGATACCGTAATATAAAGCAACTGATTGACCGACAGGACAGCAACGTACTCCTTCTCACCGCGACACCTTATAATAAGGATTTCTCAGACCTTGCCAATCAGCTTAGGTTGTTCATTGACGAAGACCAAGACCTCGGGATGCGACCTGAAACTTATATCCGCAACCTCGGTGGCGAGCGTCAGTTTATGCAGAATCATAGCGAGACTTTTATCCGAAGTATAGCCGCATTTGACAAGAGCGATTGTGTGGAGGACTGGAACGAGCTGATGAAACTCTTCCTCGTACGTCGCACCCGCACTTTTATCAAAGAGAATTATGCCAAGACAGACCCTGAAAACGGACGGCGTTATCTTGAATTTCCAGACAAAACACGCTCGTATTTTCCTGACCGTATTCCAAAGGCATTGAAATTTGAAACTATCCCCGGCGACCAGTATTCCCGTCTTTACTCCGACAGGATGATAGAGATGATGGAATCGCTCAGTTTGCCCCGATACGGTCTGACAGCATTTCTTAATGAAGAGAAAGCAAAGGAGGCATCTGTCACCGAGAAAGGTATAATCGAAAATCTGTCACGCGCCGGAACACAGCAGATGGGATTCTGCAAATCGACTTTCTTCAAACGTATCGACAGTTGTGGATTCTCGTTTCTGCTGACATTATCCAGGCACATTCTCCGCAACATGGTTTTCATTTACGCTCTTGAAAACAAATTGCGCCTGCCAATTGGTGACGAGAACCAGTTGCCTGATGACTTCATTGACGATGAGGATGTCAACGGAAATATTCTTGGCGAAGATTTCGTCAAAGAGGGCTTGCCCGGCAAAAGTGACCTACCGAAAATTTCAACAGACCTTGACGAGTATATGCGTCGCGCCGCCGAATATTACAACTTTATAGCGGTAAAGAATAATGTCGGATTTATCAATTCAAAATATTTCAAACGCACCCTAAAACAGCAGTTGAAGAAAGACTGTGAGACTCTTATAGAGATGATAAAGCTCTGTGGCGACTGGAATCCGGCCACCGACCAGAAGCTCAATCTCCTCTATGATATGCTCACAGGCAGTCACAAGGATGAGAAGGTCGTGGTATTTACCCAATACTCCGATACCGCCAACTATATCTATCGCGAGCTTAAACGACGGGGACTGAAACAGCTGTCAGTTGTCACCGGCGGTTGCGACAATCCCACTGCCGAAGTAGAGAAATTCTCACCTGTAAGCAACGAGCGCACGGATATCGCTCCCGATGATGAATACCGTGTGATGATCGCCACCGATGTCTTGTCCGAAGGTCAGAACCTTCAGGACAGCCACATCATCGTCAACTTTGACCTGCCGTGGGCTATTATCCGGCTTATTCAGCGAGCAGGTCGCGTTGACCGTATCGGGCAGAAGGAAGACCAAATTTATTGTTATTCATTCTTCCCGGCGGATGGAGTTGAGAAAATCATATCGCTTCGTGAGCGTCTCAACAACCGTATCAATCAGAACGCAAATATAATCGGTTCAGACGAAATATTCTTTGAGGGTAACGAGCAGAACCTCCGGGATATGTTCAACGAAAAGGCGGGCACTCTCGATGATGAAGACGATGGCGATGTTGACCTTTCGTCGCAGGCTTTCCAGATATGGAAAAACGCCACCGATGCCAATCCGAAATTGAAGGAGATTATACCGCAGTTGCAAAACATGGTGTATTCCACAAAAGCGGTTGAGGATGTCGGAAATACCGGAGTCATAACTTACGCCCGTACATACAATGACTTCGATGTCTTGACATGGCTTGCTCCGGATGGCACCGTAATGAGTCATTCGCAGAAGAAGATTCTTCAGGCAATGCAATGTTCACTTGCCGATCCGTGCGTCGAACCTCTTGCCAACCATCACGAACTTGTGTGTCAGGCGGTGGAACAGGTTGAGAGGGAGACAGCCGACCCGACAACCGCCGGAATCCTCGGCAACCGATTCTCGACAAGATACCGTCTTGTTGACCTTCTCGACCATTACTATAAACAGGATACCAATATTTTCTTTGGCGAGGAAGACAAGGAGGACCTGAAACTCGCCATCAACGACATTTACAATTATCCTCTTCTCGACTCAGCCAAACTGACCATTGGCCAAATGTTACGCCGCAATCAGAACAACGATGAGATTGTGCAGTATGTTCTTGACCTCCGCAAAAGTGGTGCGCTCTGCCGTCTCCCGGTAGAGGATAACACTCGGCGTGACCCGGTAATCGTATGTTCTCTCGGTATGCAACACAAAAAATATCCTTTGCCATGATTAGAAAGCCTCAATTTCTGAATCTCATTCGTCAGGGAGATTTCAAAGAGCTGTTCGTTACTGAATTAGGTTGGAACCGCTATCGCGGTCATGCGCAGCTTCCGTCCATCTTCGTTGACGATAAGGAGTATAATATTACGGCTATCGCCGAGCGAAGTGGTTTTCAGATACTATACTCGGAAGTGGATGAAATCCCCACACAAAGCATGGCAAAGAAGATTGACACCAAGCTTCGCCGTCAGGCTCTCGACTATATCTGCATTTACCGACTTCGCGGCACTGCTCACGACCTATGGGTGGTGCCTGTGCGTACCAACGAGAAACGCGACCTTGTGCTTGTTGAATACGACAATGCCAATGCAGAGGTTGTCTATCAAAAAATTGACGGCATTACATTTGATTTTGACGAACAGACAAACATAGTCGATCTCCGTTCCAAGGTGCAGACCGCCTTTGCCGTTAACTCCGAGAAAATCACAAAGGATTTCTATGCCGGTTTCAAGAAGCAGCATAAGGCATTTGCTGAGTTTATAACAGGTATCGACGACTATGTTGAGACCAAGAATAACCGTAATAAACAGTGGTATGCCTCGGTTATGCTCAACCGGCTAATGTTCTGCTACTTCATTCAGAAGAAGGGGTTTCTGAATCTTGATGTGGATTATCTGCGTAACAAGCTGAATTATGTGCGGGCTAACGAAGGGGAGGATAAATTCTACAATTTCTACCGCAGCTTCCTTCGCATTCTGTTTCATGACGGCTTGAACACGCCGAAACACTCCCGCGACTTTGAGGCGGTTTTCGGAAAGATACCGTATCTCAACGGCGGTATGTTCGACGAGCATCAACTCGAAGCTGACTATGCCGACATCGACATTCCTGACGAGGCGTTTATCGGCCTGTTTGATTTCTTTGACAAATGGAACTGGCACCTTGACACTCGTCTTACGGCATCAGGCAAGGACATCAACCCGGACGTGCTCGGCTACATCTTTGAGCAGTATATCAATGACCGCGCACAGATGGGTGCTTACTATAC
>DKVK01000064.1 GCA_002491165.1 Porphyromonadaceae bacterium UBA7180 | reverse complement strand
TGGATGAAAGCGCCAAAAAGGCCAGGTTTATGATATGTGAGATTAACCTTTCATTTAGTACCGGTTTAATATGACCATTTACTTAATGCGAAAATTCCCTGACGGCAAAAAACGGCATGAGGAGGAGCAGCTGAAAGATCTGAATGTTGGTCAGCCGGCAGTTGACGCGTTTGTCTCCTCCAAGCGATTTATTGTCGACAGACAATGATTCAACAAGCTTCGTTAAGGCCTCCATGACTGATGCACGTCGTTTTTCCGTGAAAAAATTGTGGATTTCCGAAGGAATTTTTGTAAATTTGCCCATAGCTTTGAGTCTGGTAGTTAAAAGTTTGGTCACTTCTAAATTACTAAATTTCCGCGACATACGGAAATTCTCAAAGCTTTTTTTATGCCTGAATCCGGGAGGTCAACCTAAATCCGAAACTTGAGTTAAATAACAAAATCGTTGAGATTCCGCACAGCTTTTAAATGAAATGGCCATGAGAAAAAACGTAGTGAATTTGGCGGTTCGAATTCTTTTTTGTAATTTTGTGGGCAAAGCAGGGGTGGTTCGCCACAGGTGAATCTGAGAACATACCCTTATAACCTGATGCGGATAATGCCGACGAAGGGAGCTCGTCTCTACCGTGTTTGCGTTAATCTTCCGTTTATCAGGCGTTTATGAACATTCTTGTTTTCCCTGCGCAAACCGGAATTATGACACAATTACCCGTTATTCTTACCATCGCCGGAAGCGACCCTACCGCCGGTGCCGGACTGCAAGCCGACATCAAGACCGCCTCACGCCTCGGTGTCTATGCCATGACCGCAGTCACCGCCGTTACGGTGCAGAACGGACTGCGCTTCTCCGCCTACAACCCCGTTGCGCCCGGCATTCTCCGCGACCAGATAGAGGCCGTGGCCGAATGTGTGCATCCCGACGCCGTGAAGGTAGGACTACTCCCTTCGCCCGAAGCCGTGGAGGAAACGGCCCGCTGCATCTCCCGTCACGGATTCAAAAACGTGGTGGTCGACCCGGTGCTCTCGCCTACCCTTTCCGATAACGACGACCGTAGCGGGATGGCGGAAGCATTGCGGACATTACTCTTCCCGCTCGCCACTCTTGTGACACCGAACCTCCGCGAAGCCAGCCAGTTGCTCCGAATGCCGCTTTACGGCTATGCCGACGCCGCGCAGGAAACCGCCGCGCTGTTATGCTCCGAAACAGGATGCCGGGCCGTGCTCGTTACAGGCGGCGACAGCGATTCCGGAACTGTCACCGACACAATGTATGAATCACAGTCCGGAGCCGTAAGCCTCTTCACTTCACGGCACATCGACTCCCCTAATACCCACGGCACCGGCTGCGTGCTCTCTTCGGCGATTGCCTCATACCTCGCCCTCGGGAAAACGTTACATCAAGCCGTGGCAAAAGCAGAAGCCGACCTGCACCGCCGGTTGGCAGAAGGCATCTCACTGCGCCTCGGCTCCTCACCTTACGGACCATTCATTATATAAAAGATATGGAAATTACTGTCAACAACGAACTCAAAAAGCTCCCCGAAGAAACCCGCACCGTAGCCGACCTTGCCAACCTCCTCAAAGTGAAACCCCAGGGCACCGCGCTGGCTGTAAACGGCGCGTTAGTGATGAAAAGCAACTGGGGAACTCATAAACTGCAACCGCATGACAACGTAATGATTATCACTGCGGCCTATGGCGGCTGATTTTCTTGAAATAGTCATAACGTGGCCTGTTTCGCTCCCCGGCGAGTTGGAGCACATCTGCCGTCTGCTCGACGGGGGTATCGACTTCGTGCACCTTCGCCGCCCCGACGCCGGAGAGGAGGAAATGCGCCGCCTCGTGGAGAGCATCCGCGAGGATTTTCATTCCCGCCTGATACTCCACTCCCACTTCCGTCTGATAAAGGAATACGGACTCGGGGGTGCCCACCTGAACGGACGCTGGCCCGACGCCCCGGGGTTTTCCACGCAGCTTTCGTGCAGTTGCCATTCACTCGCCGAGCTGGCTTGTGCCCCTCGGTTCCGTTACGTCACACTCTCCCCCGTCTACCCCTCCATTTCCAAGCCGGGATACGATCCGCAGCCATTTGCCGGCTTCCTGAAAGGAAAAATGCCCGCGCCGAACGTTATAGCACTGGGAGGAGTAACGCCGGAAACTTACCCGGAGCTTCGTGAAGCGGGTTTTGCCGGTGCCGCTCGCCTCGGCGACGTCTGGAAACCCTTCGTTAATAATAAATAATTATGCTACAATATATTACAAATACAGCGAGCCGCCGCCCGGTCATCGACCAGGTAGCAACGGTGCTCGAAGGCGGCTGCCGTTGGGTGCAGCTCCGAATGAAAGATGCCTCCGACGATGAAATTCGCCACGTGGTAAAAGAGATTAAACCGTTGTGCGACCGTGTCGGTGCGTTCCTGCTGCTCAACGACCGTGTTGAACTGGCACGCGAACTCGAAGTCAGCGGCGTGCACCTCGGCAAAGAGGATATGCCACCGTCACAAGCCCGAGGAATACTCGGCGCCGGTGCCGTTATCGGCGTGACGGTCAACACTTTCGAAGATGTACTCCGTGTGGCCAACCTTGACATAGATTATCTCGGTATGGGCCCCTTCCGCTACACCGAGACGAAGAAAAACCTCGCGCCGGTGCTCGGGCTTGAAGGTGTTGCCGACATCTGCCGCCGCATGAAGGAATCCGACATAGATATAGCCTGCGTGGCTGTCGGAGGGATAGAAGTGGCCGACGTTCCCGAGCTTCTGAAAGCCGGAGTGCAGGGAGTAGCCGTCTCCGGTGCCATCGCCAACGCCGGGGACGCCCTCGAAACCACCCGCTCTTTCTTGGCTTTCGCCAACCCGGAAGCCTGATAAAACCCGAATTACACACTACCTTATATATGGAACAGAATCTTGTAATAGGAGGACGCGAGTTCACCTCGCGCCTCTTCGTGGGGACCGGTAAGTTCTCCTCCCCACAACTTATGCTCGACGCCATCATAGCGTCGCAGTCGCAGATGATTACCGTGGCCATGAAGCGCGTAAACATGATGAACGAGGCCACCGACGACATGCTGACACACATCAACCGCGACAACGTGCAGCTGCTTCCCAACACCTCCGGTGTGCGCGATGCCCGAGAGGCCGTGCTCGCCGCACGGATGAGCCGCGAAATCTTCGGTACCGACTTCATAAAACTGGAGATACACCCGGACCCGAAGTATCTCATGCCCGACCCCATCGAAACGCTGAAAGCCACCGAAGAACTGGCGGCCGACGGCTTTACGGTGCTTCCCTACATACAGGCCGACCCGGTGCTGTGCAAGCTACTGGAAGAAGCAGGGGCCGCCGCCGTGATGCCCCTCGCCGCCCCGATAGGCACTAACAAAGGGCTCATTACCCGCGACCTGCTGCAAATCATCATTGAGCAGAGCAACGTCCCGGTGGTGGTTGACGCCGGCCTCGGCGCTCCGTCGCACGCCGCCGAAGCCATGGAAATGGGTGCCGACGCCGTGCTGGTGAACACAGCCATCGCCATCGCCGACAATCCCGTGGCCATGGCCGACGCCTTCCGCCTCGCCGTAATGGCCGGCCGCCAGGGCTACGAAGCAGGCCTCGGAGCCGTATCCTCCTGCGCACAAGCCACAAGTCCCCTCACAACCTTCTTCAACGACAAGTAATCTCCAAACGCCATGAAAATAGACAATATCGACGTTTCCTCATATCCTCATTCCGAAAAGATACACGTTCCCGGCGAGCTCCACGACATCAGCGTGGCCATGCGCCGTATCAACCTCTACCCTACCGTTACCATCGAAGACGGCAAACGCGTGGAGCACCCCAACGCCCCGGTCACCGTCTATGACACCTCCGGTCCCTACACCGACCCCAAGGTCGAGATTGACATCAACAAAGGTCTTCCCCGTATGCGCGAAGCCTGGGTGGAAGCGCGCAATGACACCGAAGTCCTCCCCGGAATCACAAGCGAATACGGTCGCGAACGCCTCGCCGACAAGAGCCTGGACGCCATCCGTTTCCCGGTGCGCCACAATCCGCGCCGCGCACTCGAAGGACATTGCGTAACACAGATGCACTATGCCCGCAAGGGTATCATCACACCGGAGATGGAGTATGTGGCAATCCGCGAGAATGCCGCTTGCCGCGAGCTGGGAATAGACTCATACATCACCCCTGAGTTCGTGCGCCGCGAAGTGGCTGAAGGTCGTGCCATCATAGCAGCGAACATCAACCACCCCGAAGCCGAACCGATGATTATAGGCCGCAACTTCCGCGTCAAACTCAATACCAATATCGGCAATTCCGCCCTCTCGTCAGGCATCGAAGAGGAGGTGGCAAAAGCCGTATGGAGCTGCTATTGGGGAGGCGACACACTGATGGACCTCTCCACCGGCGACAATATCCACGAAACCCGCGAGTGGATAGTGCGCAACTGCCCCGTGCCCGTGGGTACCGTCCCCATCTACCAAGCGCTCGAAAAGGTGAACGGCGACGTTTCCAAACTTACTTGGGAAATATACCGCGACACCCTCATCGAACAATGCGAGCAGGGCGTGGACTACTTCACGATACACGCCGGTGTGCTCCGCGAACACGCCGAGCTGGTGAAGGGACGCCTCACCGGTTGTGTGTCGCGCGGAGGCTCCATCATGATGCAGTGGACCGTACTCCACAACCGGGAAAGCTTCCTCTACACCCACTTCGACGAAATCTGCGAAATACTGGCCCGTTACGACGTTGCCGTCTCGCTGGGCGACGGTATGCGTCCCGGCTCCATACACGATGCCAACGACCGCGCGCAGTTCCTGGAACTGGATGTGCTCGGCGAGCTTACCGAAAAGGCCTGGGCACACGACGTGCAGGTGATTATCGAAGGTCCCGGCCATGTGCCAATGAACAAAATCAAGGCCAACATGGAGCGCCAGCTCACCGCCTGCCACGAGGCCCCGTTCTACACCCTCGGCCCGCTCACCACCGACATCGCCCCGGGTTACGACCATATAACCTCGGCAATCGGCGCCGCCATCATCTCCGACCTCGGAACGGCCATGATATGCTACGTAACACCCAAGGAGCACCTCGCGCTGCCCACGCTCGCCGACGTGCGCGAAGGCGTTATCGCCTACAAGATAGCCGCCCACGCAGCCGACCTCTCGAAAGGGTTCCCCGGCGCCCAGGTCAGAGACGACGCCATGTCGAAAGCACGCTACGAGTTCCGATGGAAAGACCAGTTCAATCTCTCGCTCGACCCCGAACGTGCACGCACATATTATATGGAAGCGCGCCGCGCCGCCCCCGATGCCGACGACCGCTTCTGCACCATGTGCGGCCCCAACTTCTGCGCCATGCGCATCTCCCAGAACATCGAACGTGATTGTGAAAAAGACTGACGGGAGGCTCTGACGTATGCAAGAAGAGAAAACCATTAAAGCCAAATCAGATCCCGACGTAAACTCCGTCTTCGGATACGGTTTCGCCGATGTCATAGGACAATATGACTGGGACGAGACGCTGCGCCTCGTGGCCGGCGCAACGGACGACGACGTGCGCCGCGTACTGGCCGTTGCGCGCCGTAACACACGCCGCCTCACACCCGAAGAGTTCGCCGTCCTAATCTCCGAAGCCGCCGACCCGTACCTCGAAGAGATGGCGCAACTCGCCCACCACTTCACGCAGGAGAAATTCGGTAATACCATCTCCATGTACATCCCCATGTACGTGGGCAACGCCTGCACCAACAAGTGCGTGTACTGCGGTTTCAACCACGACAATCCCTTCGAGCGCACCGTGCTCACGCCGGAACAGGTTGAGGAGGAATGCAAGGCCATACGCAAGCTCGCGCCATTCGAGAACCTGCTGATAGTCAGCGGAGAATATCCCTCGCTCTGTGGCGTGGAATATCTCGAGAAGGTGCTTCGCATAGCGCGTCCCTACTTCCATAACCTCACTATCGAGGTTCAGCCCATGCGCTCGTCAAGCTACGCGCGGCTCGTGAAGAGCGGCCTCGACGGCGTGGTCTGCTTCCAGGAAACCTATCACAAGGAGGCGTACAAGAAGTACCATCCGCGCGGCATGAAGAGCCACTACGACTGGCGCCTGAACGGCTTCGACCGAATGGGCGACGCCCGCGTCCACAAGATAGGGATGGGCGTGCTTCTTGGCCTCGAAGACTGGCGTGCAGACATAGTGATGCTGGCCCGGCACCTGCGTTATCTGCAAAAGAAATACTGGCGCTCCCGCTTCTCGGTCAACTTCCCGAGGATGCGTCCGTCGGAAAGCGGTTTCCAGCCCGTGAGCATAATAAGCGACCGCCAACTGGCACGCCTCACCGCCGCCTTCCGCATCTTCGACCATGAGGCCGACATCTCCTTCTCCACACGCGAAGCCCCGGAATACCGCCGCCACATAATGCCCCTCGGAGTCACCTCCATGAGTGCCGGAAGCCGTACGGAACCGGGAGGCTATGCCGTGTACCGCGACAAGGCCCTCGAACAATTCGAGGTAAGCGACGGCCGCGAACCCGCCGACGTGGCCCGACAGATACGCGAAGCCGGCTTTGAACCCGTCTGGAAAGACTGGGACAAAATCTTCGACTGACAAACACGCCTACCCGACCAAACCCCGACCTTTCACGGCCGGGGTTTTATTGTCATTGCACTGCCCGGTCTCCATCCCTTACTCCTCCAGTTCCCGCTTCCCGCATTCCGTCCCGTCATCCCCGGACTCCTGTCTATTTTATCACATTTGCTTCCGGTAGAGAACATTTGGGGAGACCGATTGTTTTAGAGATAAAGCGTCAAAACTTTCACCCGTACGCAATTAACATAATAAAGGAAACAAACATGAAATTCATACAACCGAAACTTCCGTTCGCACCGGATGCCCTTGCACCGGCCATCTCCGCCCGTACAGTGGAAGTCCACTACGGCAAGCATGAAAAAGCTTACATCGACACCCTCAACTCGCTTATAGAAGGCACACCCTTCGCCGACATGAGCCTTGAGCAAATCATCTGTGAGTCAGACGGTAAACTGTTCAATAACGCATCGCAGGCGTGGAACCACATATTCTATTTCTTCCAGTTCTTCCCTGAGGGATGCAAGGCTCCGTCGGGCAAACTGGCAGAGGCGATTGACCGCGATTTCGGTTCCTTCGACGAATTCAAGAAGAAGTTTGAAGAAGCCGGTACCACCTTGTTCGGTTCCGGATGGGTATGGCTTTCGGCCGACACCGACGGCCGCTTGTTCATCACCCAGGGAGGAAACGCCGGTAACCCGCTTACCGAGAACCTTCGCCCGCTGCTCACTTTCGACGTCTGGGAACACGCATACTACCTCGACTATGAGAACCGCCGCGCAGAATACCTCCACAACCTGTGGGAAATAGTGGACTGGGACATCATAGGGATGCGGTATGAATGATGCGCATTTGCAAATTCCAAAGAATTCTGCTAACTTCGCGCATTATTACGATATGACAGATATAATCAACTCAATAATCGAGGGGATTCAAGACCGTAAAGGAAAGAAAATCACCCTCATAGACCTTTCAAAGATCGGAACTGCCCCGGCATCGCGCTTCGTGGTATGCCAGGGCAATTCCCCGACCCAGACCGCCGCCATCGCCGACTCTGTGCGCGACAAGGTTCTTGAACAAACCCACCGCAAGCCGTATAATTACGACGGATACGGCGCCGCGTCATGGATTGTGCTCGACTACGGCGACACGCTCGTACACATCTTCACTCCCGAAACCCGGCAGAGATACAATCTCGAAGACCTGTGGTACGACGCCAATATTTCCGAAATCCCGGATCTGGACTAATTTTCAATTCCTGAACCCGCTCCGGGAAGATAAGAACCGATTATTACCTTCATCATGCCAAACTTCAGCAACAACGACCCTTCACGACGCAAAAAACCCGCGTTCAGCCTCTATTGGATGTACGCGCTCATCATACTTGTTCTCGTCTCTTTCTTCTTCATGCAAGACGGTTCCGCAACCAAAGAAGTGGAATGGTCCACTTTCGAACAGCAGGCCAAGAAAGGAAACCTCAAAAGCATCCTTGTCTTCACCAACACCAACGAAGCCGAAGGCGTGCTCACGCCGCAGGGTATCAAAGACTTGAAAATACCTGAAAGCGATAACTATACCGGCGACTATATGATTCGGACAGAGGTAGCTTCTTCCGACAAGATGCAGGATAAAGTCGACGCCTGGAACGCCGACCTCGCGGCACGACACAAACCGCAGATTGCCGTGAAATACGAAAAAGGCTCTGACTTCATGCGGATGATATACTTCTTCGGCCCAGTGGTGCTCCTCTTGGTATTCATGCTCTTCATGATGCGGCGTGCAGGGGGTGGCAGCGGTGGCGCCGGAGGCATCTTCAGCGTCGGCAAGTCCAAAGCCAAAGTCTTCGACAAGAACAACGGCACCAACGTCACCTTCAAGGATGTGGCCGGTCTGGCCGAAGCCAAGGTGGAAGTAGAAGAGATAGTGGAGTTCCTCAAAAACCCGAAACGCTACACCGAACTCGGCGCCAAGATACCGAAAGGCGCGCTGCTGGTAGGTCCTCCGGGAACCGGTAAGACACTGCTGGCCAAGGCCGTGGCGGGCGAAGCAAACGTGCCGTTCCTCTCCATGTCAGGCTCCGACTTCGTGGAGATGTTCGTCGGAGTGGGTGCCGCGCGTGTACGCGACCTCTTCAAGCAGGCCAAGGAGAAAGCCCCCTGTATCATCTTCATCGACGAAATCGACGCCGTAGGCCGCGCCCGTGGCAAGAACCTGAACATGGGTTCTAACGACGAGCGTGAAAACACCCTTAACCAGATGCTTACTGAGATGGACGGTTTCGGCTCGAACAACGGCGTCATCATACTTGCCGCCACCAACCGTGCCGACATGCTCGACAAGGCGCTTCTGCGTCCCGGACGTTTCGACCGCCAGATCTACGTCGACCTCCCCGAGCTTACCGACCGTATGGAAATCTTCAACGTCCACCTCCGTAATATAAAGGTGAACGCCACCCTCGACGTTGAACAACTGGCGCGCCAGACGCAGGGATTCTCCGGTGCCGACATCGCCAACGTCTGCAACGAGGCCGCACTCATCGCCGCGCGTAACAACAAGACGCAGGTGGAATGGGACGACTTCATGGCAGCCGTGGACCGCATAGTGGGCGGCATGGAGAAGCGCTCGCGCATAATTACCGACGAGGAGAAATTCGCCATCGCCACCCACGAGGCCGGCCACGCCGTGATAGGCTGGCTCACACGCTACGGCGACCCGCTGCTTAAAGTCACAATCGTGCCGCGCGGCCGCGCTCTCGGCGCCGCATGGTATGCTCCCGAGGCCGCGCAGATTGTACCCACCCAGGCTCTGCTCGACAAGATTTGCGGGCTGCTCGGCGGTCGAGCCGCCGAAGAAGTATTCCTCGGCGAAGTGGGAACCGGTGCCTCCAACGACCTCGAACGCGTAACGAAAGCCGCCCGGGCCATGATTATGGTCTACGGTATGGGCGAATCTATCCCCAACCTCAACTATTACGACTCCACAGGCCAGGATTACGGTTTCACAAAGCCGTATTCAGAAGAGACGGCACGGCAGATAGACCTCGAAGTGGCACGCATAGTCAAGGAACAGTACGAGCGTGCAAAACAGATTCTAAGGGAACATGCGACGCAACACAACAAACTTCGCGACATGCTCGTAGAGCGCGAGGTCATCTTCCACGACGACGTGCAGGCGGTGCTCGGCAAACGTCCCTGGAAGTCGCGCACCGACGAGATTATCGAGATTAACAAGAAGGAGGAGGCCGAGCGTCAGAAGCAGGATGATACCCAAAAGGATGACAATAACGCCCCCGCTTCCGCAACCGAAACTACCGCTGAAGAACCTCAACCGAAAAGCCCCTTCCGCTTCAAGTTGAAAAAGCCGCTCCTTCCCTCCAACGACAAATCAGGCCAGAAGCCGCAGGAACCGTCGTCCTCTCCCGAGGATGATGACGACGATCCGGGAACTCCTCCCCCTTTCAACAAATAACAATCCCCCCTACGGCGGGATGCACCGTCCCGGTGTGTCCCGCTTTCTATTCAAGTTGTTTCCTCTTATAGGTAACACAGTAATTAAATGTGCCTACTATAATCTTCAATATCTGACAAATCAAAAAATTGAATTAAGAATAGAGATAAAATCGTGAATCCGGCTGAAAGCGTTTTGTCGTTATTGCGAATTTTTTCTAATTATTTGCCGCATTGCAAAAATATTGTTATCTTTGCATCATCTCTCCCTACTGACATCCTTATACCAAAATTATCACATAATAGATTATGGGACTATTCTCCGGACGAGGGAAAAGTGGCGGCCTCATGAACGTCATCCGCTGTGACCAACAAGATTACCTGGTGTGGAAATGGCGTCCGCTCGAGCAAGACGTCAATTCGACAACCCGTGAAAACTCGATACGCTTCGGCAGCTCGCTCCGCGTCAAGGACGGCGAAATGGCTGTCTTCGTCTACCGCCAGAACAACGGCACGATGCAAGACTACATCTACGGTCCTTACGATGGTTTCCTGAGAACCGCCAACTTCCCCGTTTTGGCAAACATAATGGGTGCCGCATACGGCGGTGAAGCGCCTTTCCAGGCCGAAGTCTACTTCATAAACCTGGCAGGTAACATCCAGATTCCCTTTGGGATACCCTTCTTCGACGTGCCCGACCCGCGTTTCCTCGACTTCGTGGTTCCCATCGCCGCCGGCGGTAAAATAACATTCAATATCACAGACCCGCAGCGATTCATCAAGATGAACCGCCTGGTGAACTTCGATCTCGACGATTTCTCGGAGCAAGTACGCAGCACCGTGGTGCGCCGCGTGAAGTCGGTTATTGCCAACGCCCCGGCCGAAGGTGGTTTTCCCTTGGTGCAGATAGAGCGTAAAATCGATGAAATCAACGATGCCATAGCTACAAAACTGAAAGAGGACTTCGAGGAGTTCGGCATCAACCTCAAACGCTTCGACCTCTCGCGCATAGAGCCTGACAAACAGAGCCAGGGATGGTATGAATTGCGCAATGTAACCGCCGAACAACAGCAACGTACCATCAACGCACAGACCGAAATAAACCTGAAGAATATGGCCGACCTCCAGGCCATGAACGCGCAGAATATGGCCGAAACCATGCGTATTCAGCGCGAGGAAAGCCAGCGGGCACAACGCCTGCAGACGGAGCAGACCTTCATCGGCGCACATGCCCTGGACCGTCAGGCCGACGTGATGCAGACCGCCGCGCAGAGCCTCGGAGAGATGGGCAGTATGGGCGACGGCGCCGGCGGTTTCAACCCCGCAGGAATGATGGCAAGCATGGCGCTCGGCGGCACAATGGCACAGCAGATGGCCGGTATGGCAAACTCTATGGCAGTTGGACTTCAGAACCCGATGGGAAATACCATGGGAGGAATGGCTGCAGGAATGGGTGGCGCAATGGGTGGCGCTGCCGTAGCCGGTCCCGGTATGCCGCCACCCCCTCCCGGCGCGAACAACATTCAGTGGATGGTGGCCATCAACGGACAGCAGAGCGGGCCCTACGACATTCAGCAACTCTCGCAACTCATAGCCGCCGGACAGATGGACGCCGGAACCTACGTGTGGTGCCGGGGTATGGCCAACTGGCAACTCGCCGGCCAGACGCCCGAACTCGCCGCCCTCTTCGCAACTGCCTCAGGACAATGTCCGCCCGCGCCCCCTGTCCCCGGTATGTAAAACCCGTATATTTCAAGAGCCACTAATTCATTATGTACAACGATTTCACCTCCATAGATAAACTCGTAGAGTTCGGACTCGGCATCGGCATCGCCACGCAGATGATGAACACAATAAACCACGTCATGGCACAGACGGCCATCCCCGGCGTGGGAATAAATCCCGGCACCACGCCGCGGCAGACAGCCCAACGCCAATGCGCTCCAACATGCGCCGGTTACTATATCGTGCACAACGACAGCACCGCCGGACCCTTCTCCGCCCAGGAACTGCAAACGCTCGTCGCCAACGGCGTAGTGACACAAGAAAGCTTTGTATGGCATCCCGGAATGGCTGGATGGAACCGTGCCGTTGCCATTCCCGAAGTAAACAAGCTCCTAATTCTCAATAACATAAAATGAAACTCGGCATCTTCCCTCTCTTCATGGCGTTGCTCATTCCAAAACCACCTGACGGCATTAGACTTTCCTCCAATTTAAAACAGTATAATTTACATATTTAAAGTAAAGTAATTAACTTTGCAGAAATACTTGGAACTTATGACACTTAAGAATGACAGTTTGCTTTCTGCGGGTAAGTACCGGATAGTGCGCTTTATAAGCGCCGGCGGTTTCGGTTGCACCTACGAGGCTGTACACACCCTGATGAATACACGCGTGGCCATCAAGGAGTTCTTCCCGAAGGATTTCTGCAACCGCGACGAAAACACCTCGCAAGTCTCGGTCGGCACCAAGAGTCAGGAAGAACTCGTGGCACGGCTAAAAAAGCAATTCCTGCGCGAAGCCAAAGTGCTCTTCGACATGCGGCACCCCTCGGTAGTACGAGTCATAGACTTCTTCGAGGATAACGGAACCGCCTATTACGCAATGGATTACATCGACGGGCCGTCGCTGGAGCAGATACTGAAGGAGAACGGCCCGATGTCCGAGCCGGAAGCCATGAAATATGTAGCGCAGATTTGCGATGCCCTTGGTTACGTCCACTCGGAAGGGCAGCTGCATCTCGACCTGAAGCCCAACAATGTGATGATAAACCGCTCGGACGGACGCGCCGTTCTGATAGACTTCGGGACTTCGAAACAGTATTCTACCGACGGGGGCGCCACGAGCACAATGTTCGGCATGACGCCCGGTTACGCACCCCCGGAGCAATGCAGCAGCGACATAAAAGACCTCGGCGCAGCCTCCGATATCTACGCCCTTGGCGCAACCCTCTACCGTATGCTGACGGGCAATACTCCGGTTGACGCTCTGAGCCGCAGTGCCGGTACCCAGATGCTGCCGCTTCCCTCCACTGTCTCCACCCCAGTTGCTATGGCCATTGACCGCGCCATGACGCTCAACCGAAACCTGCGTCCGCAGTCGGCCGAAGAGTTCATGAAGATAATCAACACTCCTGTTCCGCAGCCCCCGACGCCTGTCTTAACACCCGATTCTCCGGCCATCCACAGCAACGATACCCGGGCTATGATGCAACCTCCGCATCAACCACCCCGACATCCTGACGATACCATTCCCCATTACAGAAAACCGAAATCCAACTCACTGAAATACCTACTGATAGGTGCGGGTGTGTTCATCCTGCTTTGCATCATGGCGGGTGTGGTAGCGTCCGGCGACGACTCCGAGAACGATGCGCCTCCACAAGAGCAGACAGAGGCTATAGAAAACGCTTCCTCCTCTCCCGAATCCCTGCAACCTTCATCCACTGAAAATCAAGACGCCACGTCGTCCACTGCCTCAAATGCTGCCGAAGGATTGAGAGTCTACAGCTACGACATCCATCAGGAATACATAACGCTGCGGTACGAAACGGAAACGCCCGGCACCGTAGAACTCTCCTTCCGCGCCTACAACAAGGACAACGGCAAATCCATGGACGAGACTTTCACCATCGACTCCAATGGCGAAGGTGAGGCCATCGACCTCCAACTGCCATATCCCCTGACACAAATGTACGACTACCACATTACCCTGACCGACCGTCGAACCGGCCAAAAACTCATCGACGACGACTGGCACTACTGAAGCTCCATACTCTTCCATTCGCATAATCACCTAACAAAGCATTAAAAATTTCCATCCTCTGAACCCAACTTGAAGAGACGATTTGGCCAACGCCCAAACGTGAAGCCAACCTCTACAAATTCAATGTTGACAAATATACAGAGCTAAACAAGCGAAGATTTTGTTTAGAATTTTAATTAAAAGTATCTAATGAGACTATTTGATTTCTTCAAGTCGAGAAAACACAAACAAACGGAATGCTATAATTCTTCAGCAAATGAAGAACAGTATCCATCCGGAGTTTGCGACATTCCTCTTGATGCGAAATATACGCCCGAGAGTATTACAACTTTGGGACATAGAGATATTTTCGTGTTTGGCAGTAATCTTTCCGGACATCATGCTGGGGGAGCTGCAAGAGTTGCCTTGAATCGCTTCGGTGCAGTATGGGGACAAGGAGAAGGTCTGCAAGGTAATTCGTATGCCATACCTACAATGCAAGGTGGTATTGACACAATCAAGCCCTATGTTGACAGATTCATAGAGTTTGCCGAGTACAAAAAGGCTCTTACTTTCTATGTCACTAAGATTGGTTGTGGCATAGCTGGGTTTGCAATTAAAGATATTGCCCCGCTTTTCCGTAATGCTTATAACTTGCCTAATGTAATACTACCAATAGAGTTCGTAGATTACATTGAAAACGAGAACCGTTCGATACATCCTCAAAGAATTCTTAACACCATGGAGGCGGCTTATGAAGCACGAGTGAAGCATTATGAGACTCCAATCAGAATAATAGGGATTGGTGGCGGTGGCTGCAATGCAGTAAGTAGGATGCTTGAAAATCCATATAAACTTGCGGAATATGCAATTATATCGGATAATGCTACCATGCTCCAAACCTCTAAGGTCCCCATTCAATTTCAGTTGCTGCGTGATTCTGATCCTTGTACTGTAGGCATCACTCAGGAGCAATTCAACCATTATTATGTAGAGCAAGAAGAAAATGCAGATCTTTTGTGTTCAATCATTGATGATACGGTAAAACAACTGGTTATCGTTTCCGGGTTCGGAGGTGCATTCGGTACCTATTGCACTAAATGGCTTGCATCAATAGCCAAACGTGCCAAGGTCCCTGTAACTGTAGTTTGCACAATCCCGTTTGAATTTGAGGGTCAACGCAAACAGCAACGAGCTATTGATGCCGCAAACGAACTTTGTGAAGACGGAATCGAAGTAAGGACACTCAAGGCAGACTCATTGAAGCAGAGATATTCGGATTTGTCATTATTTAACTGCTTTTCTCTTCTTGATGAGTATGTAGCAGATACTGTCCATGAAATCTGTAAGGGACTACAGATATCACATGAGAATAAGGATGAGTCCTTAAATACGTTTGACGATAGGTCCAGTTGCGAAGTCACAACTCATTGCTATGGCATGACGCGAACCTTCGCAGATATAATACTCGGTCTGAATGAAGAGAAGAAGTACACTTCGCCTGATCAAGCGTTGTCAGACTTAGGTGCATATCTGCAAAGATTTAACGAACAAGGTGATAATATCGCCTTCCTTTCCGTACGAATTCTGCAATGTATTCTGCACGATAATCCTGACATTTTTGCCTCCGGATTTCTCAATGTATCCCGTTTGAGGGAACTTGTTTTTGAGGATGAAAATTTCCTTTCCTCATACGACAAAGCATACGATTCATATTGTAGAGAAAAACTTCTAAATCTTGTCGCATATCTGAATGAATTCAGACGCTACTCTAAACCGGAAGAACTAAGACGAGATTTGTTTGAAAATACCGATGTCCTTGAATTCTCAGCTTGTGCTCCTATACATGGATTTTATTACTTTGTAATGAGTGGTGCAACCGGTATGAATTATCCTGTGCAGTTCTTCGTTCGAGCAATACGCAATCTTTGGTCTGAAATCACGACGGATGGAGTTTTAGATGCCGACAAAATGAGACGACTGATGTTTGGGAACCACGATGAATCAGTCAAGAAGTTAGGACTTGAAGCCACGATTCACAGAGACTATATTGAAGATAGCCCCTGCCATCCGGAAGTTTTTGTACCCAAAGTGATGGGAACGGCTCCAATCTATGTCAAAGACAATCATACAGGGCGTTATATGCGTTCCTGTGGAGAGGGTAAAGGTGCCAATTCTATTCCAGATTGGCTTGAGTTCCAGATTGCCAAACAGATTCTTGAAAAAGATAGATCATATAAACATATTGGGAGTTACTATACTCCAAAATATGATAACACTTTACCTGTTTACGGAGATTACACCGGCAGACTTGTATTCAAGACTCAGGATGAAAAGCTTAAATTCATCGATGATGTCAAACTGGGAAAATCAGTATGGAGGTAAGATTATTTGACAATCGTATATCTATAAAAAGCCGGGGATGTAATCATGGCTCGCAGCGTCCGACATGGATTCCGCCGGCGGTTAATTTGTTCGTCAAAGTGACAAATGGATGTAACGCTCATTGCACCTTTTGTTCCAATGCCGGATGTGGTAGCATTAACGCAGAGTTTGATTACGACAAACTATGGCGTATTGTAGATGAGCTGAGAGCCAATAAGATTTTAATTAACCGTGTCAATATTACCGGAGGTGAGCCGGCAACAGTCCCCGATATTGTCAATTGCATTCTTGAACACGCATCTGTCAAACGATATAGGGATATTCACTTGCATTTGAACACCACCGGCTTACTTCCTGTTTCACAAGCCTTAATGCGTCATCATCGTTGGAATTCAATCTCCATGTCGCTTCATCACTATGACAAAGATATACTGTCTGCGATTTATGGTACTAAAATTCTCAAAGATGCATTTTGCTTTAATGGCGTAAATATGAACATTGTTAATGCCAGCTGCAATCTAATCCGCGGATATATCGATAATCCTACAGAAGTTGAAAAGATACTCAGATTCGCTATCTCACTCGGATTGCCCCGGCTTGGTTTCGTTGCTCTGATGAAAGTCAATGATTACTGCCGGGAGCATTATGTGGATTTCGATGAAATTGATTTTGAAACTATACCGCATCTATATTTTACCGAATCTCGCAATCGTGGCGCCAACTGTAAATGCAGTAATTATCTTTATAATCACAATGGCAGGATTCTGGAAGTGTATATGAGGAACTACGTCAATCCGAACTATTGCGAGTCTTCCCTGATGTTTGACGGTCAATATTTAAGACAAGGCTTCCACGATGACAACATCATATACTGACATAAAGCGTTTATTTGAACAACGGAAGAATAATCCGCTTTACAATACTTCCTATCCTTTATCTCCAGATGATTGGGCTAAATACTCAACTCGGGGGGCATTGCCTTTTGACTCATCTAAGCCGATTGCTCTCTATATTCATATACCGTTCTGTAAACAGATATGTTCCTTTTGCGAGTACACAAAGATGTGTGTTCCGTCAAAAGAATTGCAACGTAATTATTTCAATGCCCTTATCAATGATATTGAACGGTTTATAAGTTTTTACCCTAATGTGACTCTCTATGGGCTTGATATTGGGGGAGGCACTCCTACCGCCGTTGCTGCCGATATTTTTGCTGGATTTATCAGTTGGCTGAGTGAGTTTATATCCGACAGGAAAGTTACTGCTGATTTTGAGCCGAGTATTGAAGGCTCTTTCGATACATTGGTTGATAATTATTTGGGAAAACATAGAAGCTATTATATTGCGCAGGCAGGTATTAAGCGCCTTTCTCTCGGAGTTCAATCCACATCGTCGGATGTTCTTAACCAGCTTCATCGAAACGCCGTTTCGCCGAAGAAAATGCGTGAGGCAATAGCTTATTGGCATAAGAAAGGCATTTGCAAAATTAATCTTGATTTGATGTATGGATTGCCAGGGCAGACTATCGAAACTATCAGGCAGGATATTTCGGTTATTCAAGAGCTTAATCCTGAACAGGTTACGGTTTATGAGTTCCGCACTAATCAGCTGAAAAACAAATACAAAACAGATTCCGAAAATTGCTATGCACAATATTGTGAACTGTTTAAGGGACTGACGCAACTCGGATACAATGGAGAATTCGGACGAAATACGTTTAGTATAGATCCTATTGATTGCGGTCTATCGTCATATCTCCGACATAGAATGTTCGAGGGCTGGCAATATAAAGGTTTCGGTATTTCGGCACAAAGTATGTCACGTTTCGGTATTGCCTATAATTCCGGAAAGAATCAATACATTGGCAAGATGATTGATAGTGCATGGCTAATTGATAATAATTACTCGTATGAATCGCCAACATATTATCAGTTGCCACGCGAAGAACTGTTAAGTAAATTTATTGCCATTTCAGGATATTCCGGAGGATTTTCTCTTTCTGCTGCAAAAGAATTGTATGGTTCTGATTTTATTTCAGATTATCAGCATATCATACACTTTCTTGTCAATGAAAACTTAGCTTTGATAATAGGTGATAGACTCCAGCTAACAAAATTGGGCTTCCATCATTACGGCGCAATCATGTCATTATTTTATACAATTTAAAATTAAAATAGACCGACTATTGATTTTTGGTACAACCGTCTGCGATAGCGTATTGAAGCCTGCCTGTATAACGCAAGTTCGGGATATCGCAAGCCAAATAGACTACTTCACAATAAGGCATAAATCACCAGACTATCCAACAGGGGGCGCCTACTGTTTTATCTGATGCATTTTATTGCCAGCTGACGAGTTGCATATCGGTAGTGTTTCACTGAGTGTGTCTGAGGCGAGTTCACTCAAGCCT
>DKVK01000051.1 GCA_002491165.1 Porphyromonadaceae bacterium UBA7180 | reverse complement strand
ACCTATCTGCGTAACCGCATCAACGGCGCCACGGCGTCGCGATTCCGCGAAGACGGCGAGGAATACGACATCAAGGTGATGTACGACCCCGCCAACCGCCAGCGCATAGAAGACATCGAGAACATCACCGTGATAACCCCCTCCGGCGCACAGGTAAAGATAAAGGAACTCGGCCGCGTGGTGGAACACTTCACCCCGCCGACCATCGAGCGCAAGGACCGCGAACGACTCATCACCGTCTCGGCCGTCGTGGACGGCGCGCCGCTGAGCGAAGTGGTGGCCGAAGCACAGCTTAAAATCGACGAGATGCACCTTCCCACCGGCATCAGCATAGGCCTGGCCGGCTCATTCGAGGACCAGCAGGACTCCTTCGCCGACCTCGGTATGCTCGGCATCCTCATCATTATCCTCGTCTACATCGTGATGGCGGCGCAGTTCGAGTCGCTCACCTATCCGGGCATCATCATGACATCGCTGCTCTTCGCCTTCTCCGGCGTCTTCCTCATACTGTGGCTCAGCGGACACACGCTCAACGTCATGTCGATGATCGGCGCCATCATGCTTATCGGTATCGTGGTGAAGAACGGCATCGTGCTCATCGACTACATAACGCTCAACCGCGAGCGCGGCATGAGCATACGGCGTGCCGTAATCGACGGCGGCCGCTCGCGTCTGCGCCCCGTGGTGATGACCACTCTCACCACCATCCTCGGTATGGTGCCGATGGCCGTGGGCAGCGGACAGGGCGCCGAGATGTGGCAGCCTATGGGTACGGCCGTAATCGGAGGCCTCACCTTCTCCACCATCCTGACGCTGCTCTTCGTGCCGGTGCTCTATTGCTCGTTCGCCGGACGCGGAGTCAAGAACACGCGCCGCAAACTGCGTAAGGCCGCCAAAGCCGGCGACGCCAAGAAGTCAGACAAGAAAAACCCTGCAAAAACCGAAAAGAAATGAAAGCCATCTTCATAGCATACGACCAGGCACACCACGATAAGATTATCGATGTCCTGACACGCGCCAACTGCCGCGGCTTCACCGGCTTCGGCACCGTCTCCGGACGTGGCTCGGTGAAGGGCGACCCGCATTACGGCACTCACGCATGGCCCTCGCTGGCCGGCGCCATCCTCACCATAGTGGAAGACCGTGCCGTGGACGGAGTCCTGAAGCAGCTACGCGCCATCGACGAGGAGAAGCCCCTGCTCGGACTCCGAGCATTCACCTGGAACATCGAGCAGACCATCTGAGCCGCCGGAAAAATCCATAACCGCGCTAATTCCAGATTAATATTGATTAATCTTGATTATTCATGATTAATCAGGAATAATCAAAACAAACCCGATAAGCACGCAGAAAGCTTATCGGGTTTATCAGTATAATCGCGACCCTAACGAAACTACACCGAAACTTCCATGTTAAAACATTTGGTACATAAAATAAAATTAATTAATTTTGATAACCGCCAATTCGGCACAAGTAAACGTCGACAATGATGCTCCCATAACCTCTTATACCTTCACCGTTACAGCTCTTAACAACGGTGTGCCTTCAGAATCCGGCATCTCCAATCCGGTGGTAAGCGGCTTCGCGGTGCTTCCCTGGTCCGAAGGCTTCGACAGCGAAGACGTCATAGGATTCTTTACCGTACTCGACGGTAACGACGACGGCAAGAAATGGAACTATTACAACGGCCTGATGCGAATGGGATACAACACACAAATGGCAATGGACGACTGGCTGATAACCCCGCCGATGCGCGTACAGGGCAACTGTTCATACCGCGTGACCCTAAAAGCCCGTTCGGCCAACACACGTTATCCTGAACAAATAGAGGTGAAATGGGGCAACAGCAATACAGCGGCAGCCATGACCCATGAACTCATACCCTCCACCGACCTCACCGAAGATGGCTTCTACACCCTCGAGGGTGTAATAACCCACGCTGAAAACGGCACCGCCTATATCGGTATCCACGGCATCTCGGACGCCGACACCTATTATCTGGAAATCGACGACATCACCGTAGAAGCCGGACTCAACACCCGGGCAGAAGTTCGTGCAATATGCCGTCAGCGCGGTGACCGACGGCGGCGAAAGCCAAAGCGCCTCTACCGGGATATTCCCGGCAGGAACTCCCTACACCGACTTCAGCGAATCGTTTGCCGGCGGAGAGAACAGTACCATCATCCGTACCGAACGCCTCAATTACGGCACGTGGGCTCCTACGGCCGACGATTCGGAAGTGACATCCCAGGACGGAGACGGCGGATTCATGGCAATGACCGCATACTTTGGCGGATACAACGGCGCTTTCAGCACCGGCAAAATCAGCCTTGACGGCATCAGTGCCCCGGCTCTGAACTTCTACAGCTACACCCCGGACAACCTCAACGCCGACTCCAACCCGATAGAGGTCTTCATCTCGGCCGACGGCGGTGACTGGGAATCCGTATTCAGGAAAACGGTAATCGAAATAGGCGCTGAGAAAGGCTGGCATGAAGTGGAGATTCCGCTGAACAAATATGCCGGCAAGGACATCTGCATAAAATTCTTCGCAGAAACCTCCGAGCGCCCCTACACATCCACTTATATCGACAATATCCGTGTGTTCGGCCAGTCCCCCGTCGAGCTGGAGGTCAACGACGTCAACGCTCCCGCATACGTACGCACCGGCGACTCCTTCGGCATGGACGTTACTCTCCGCAACAACGGCACCGGCACCGCATCCGGTTATGACGTGCAGATATTGGCCGGAGACCGCCTCTGTGCCGAAGCCACTCCCGCCGACATCGCTTCCGGCGACTCATGCACGGTGCACTTCGACCTCGTGATGTCGGCTCTTGCCGATGCCGAGACGATAGCCTACAAAGCCGTGGTCAACCATGCCGACGACCCGCGCGACAACAACAATTCCCTTGAAACAGCCATAACACCGGTACTCTCGGCCCAACCGGCTCCCGAATCGCTGACGGGCACAGTGGCCGATAACATGGCACTACTCAGCTGGGCAGCCCCTGCCCTCGCCGAGTCTGCTCCCACCGTTTCGGACGGATTCGAAAGCGCACAGGCATGGTCGCAGAGCGCACCCGGCTGGATATTCATAGACCGCGACAAAGCTCCTATTTGCAGCTTCGGAAACGCCGAAATCCCCGGAGTCACAGCAGGCACCACCACAGCATCGTTCATCACTTTCAGCACCGAGGATACTTTCAAGGATAACCCCACCCTTGCAGCCCGCAGCGGCAACCGGTACATCATGGCAATGGCCCGCTATGACGACGCTACAACCGACGACTGGGCAATATCGCCCGAACTCAGCTGCGACGCACAGACAGTTTCATTCTACGCAAAAAGCTACAGCTCAAGCTATCCCGAACGTATCGAGGTCTACTATTCCACAGGTTCGTTCAATCCCGACGATTTCGTATCGGCCGGCCTCACGGTAGCCTCCGTACCCGCTGAGTGGACAAAATATGAAGTCGCGCTCCCCGCAGGCGCACGCTACTTCGCCATACGCTCCTGCGCTACCGGCGCTTTCATGCTGATGATTGACGATGTCACTTATCAGGCTGCTTCTTCGCACAACATCAACCTGCTGGGATACAACGTATACCGCGACTTCACGAAAGTGAACGACTCCCCGGTAGCCGTGACATCTTACTCCGACCCCATCCCCGACGCGGGACTCCACTCATGGATTGTCACCGCCGTCTATGACCGTGGGGAATCAAGAGGCTCGAACGTCCTTACTGAACTGGTAACCGGTATCTACGGCGTCTACGCCGGCCTTTCGGTATATACCCGCCCGGGACGCATCTGCATCGACGGCGCTCAGGGAATGAATGTAACCGTTGCCGCCACCGACGGCAAACTCATCCACAACGCTGCGGCCCCGGCATCCCTCACAATCGATGTTATGCCCGGAATATACACGGTAACCGTAAACGGCAAGACATCAAAACTACTTGTAAGATAATCCCCAATCGTTTGATTGACAATAACTTTAAAGGATTTTTCGATGGCTCCGGCTGTCGGAAATCCTTATTTTTTACCCGTTATAATAGGAATGTCGAAAAAATTGATTAAATTTGCAAACAAAACAAGATTATTATGACTGGAGAAACAGACAACACCTCGCGGCTGATGCAGGTGGTGGTGCTCGCCACCAAGTTTTGCAGCACTGTGGAGAACGCCGCGCAGTTTGAAAAGGAGGAGTTCGTGCGCGATATGACCGAAATCCTTCCGGAACTTTACCTCGGCTTCGCAACCCTCGAAGTGCCGCAGCTCGAAGAGGGTTTCTACACCTCCGACTACGTGGACGAGGATTACTACGAGTCCATGCGCCGCGGCATGGAGGGCGTCCTCGGGCCCGACGACATGTACCTCGACGCATCGGCCGACGACATGAAGTACAGCGACACACCGATAGCCGTCTCCATCTCGGAGTCGCTGGCCGACATCTTCCAGGACCTATACAACTTCGTGTGGGCGGTGCGCGAGACCGACGGCGCCGTGCTCAACGAAGCTTACACCAATTGCGCCGAAAACTTCCGCGGCGTGTGGGCCGAAAAGCTCGTCAGCGTGATGTGCCCCCTCACGCGGCTCCGCTTCCACGGATTCCAAGACAATTATTAAAATCTGATACCCGATATGATACAGAGACTTTTGAAATACCTCGACAGCTCCACCTGCAACTTCCTGGCAGTGGACTGCATACGCCGCGAGCTCGACGGCCGCGGTTTCAGCGAACTCAAAGAGTGCGACAACTGGGAACTGCGTCCCGGCGACCGCCGTTACGTCATCAAGAACGGCTCGGCCATCATGGCCTTCATCGTCGGCTCCGGCAATCCCGCAGAGGCCGGATTCCGCATCATCTCTTCGCACAGCGACTCCCCCTGCTTCAAAATCAAACCCAACGCCGAGATTTACGGCGAGGGAGGCATGGTGTCGCTCAACGTCGAGAAATACGGAGGCGGCATCCTCTACACCTGGTTTGACCGTCCCCTCTCGATTTCCGGCCGCGTGATGCTCCGAACCGCCGACCCGCTGAACCCCGAATGCCGCCTGCTTGACATGCGCCGCCCCGTGGCTTTCATCCCGCATCTCGCCATACACTTCAACCGCGCCGTAAACGAAGGCAATCCCCTCTCGGTGCAGAAGGACATGAAACCGGTGGTCGGCTACTTCACTCCGGAAGAGATAGAACGCCAGAAACGCGAAGGCGGCATCGTGAAGATGACCGTCGCCAAGGAACTCGGCGTCGATGTTTCCGACATACTGGAATATGAGCTGTGCCTCTATCCCGCCGAGCCGGCGGCGCTCTGCGGACTGAACGACGAGTTCTTCCAGTCGGCTCGCATCGATGACCTCTCGATGGCTTTCGCCTCGCTCGAAGCTCTGCTCACCGCCGCCGACAACAAGGAAATCACTCCTACAACACGCGTGATGGCCGTCTTCGACAACGAGGAGACCGGCTCCGGCACCAAGCAGGGCGCCCACTCGCCGCTGCTGCGCTCCATCATGGAACGTCTCTGCACCGTGCTCGCCCCGGGCGACGCACAGGCTTTCCCGCGCTCCGTGGCACGCTCCTTCATGATTTCGGCCGACGACGCGCACGCATGGCATCCCAACTACAACGAGAAATACTGCCCCACCAACCACGCTCTGATGGGCAGCGGTCCGGCATTAAAAATCAACGCCAACTGCAAGTACATGACCGATGCCGACGGCGCCGCCGTGATGAAGGCGCTCTGCGAGAAAGCCGGCGTCAAGTGCCAGTACTTCGTCAACCACAGTGACGTGGCCGGCGGTTCCACCTTAGGCAACATCCTGACGGGCCAGCTAGCCCTGCGCGGCGTGGACATGGGCGCCCCTATATGGGCCATGCACTCCGCCCGCGAGACAGCCGCCGTAGCCGACCACATAGCCACGGTAGCCCTCTTCACCACCTTCTTCGCCTAAACCAGCACACATATATGGAGCGCAGGCCTCCCGGCCTGCGGGAAACAAACCGCGCAGCCAAAGGGCCCGGAGGCCGGGAGGCCTCCGATGTACGTATGGAACGGGGGCATTCTTGCCCCCGCCCTTAGCCGCGCCGGCGGCTGGCAGAGGGTATCGGCGGAGGCAGGAATGGCGGCGTTCACGGAGGCCGGGAGGCCTCCGCCCCCTTGGCTGCGCTATACATGCAAATTGTCCCAAATGTCGGATGTTAAAAATTTTAACGAAGTATAGCAACCGCGGCAACCCATTTTTGCCCTATAATTCCCTATGATACACATATACCCCCCTTATACCCCCTTATATGTATATATTCTCTCTTATATAGGTTTAATCTAATTAACGGTAAACACGGTATCCACTCTCTTTAATCAGCTCTGTCACAGAATAGATATCGGGTTACCGTACCCCTTTCACGATAGCCGAAAAGGATTGCCGGGTTGCCGCTTTTGGTTCCCCTTACGTAAAAAAATGGCACCCGTCACTCACAGACGGGTGCCACACGGTTGTCACTTTTAAATTGTTCTAAATGTCGTATTTTAGCTAAGCAGGGTTAGATATTTGAGACGGTTGGCTCGGACGCTGGCGGCTTCGGCGAAGCGGCTTCGGCCGCTGGCGGAGCGCCGTTCCCGTTGCCGGGCAGGCGGAACATGCGGGAGAGGTATTTCTCGTTGAAGTGCTGCATCAGAGCCCAGAAGCAGGGGACGAACAAGGTGCCCAGGAAGGCGTTGACCGACATGCCGAAGACTATGGCCGAGCCGATTTCCTTGCGGCTGCCGGCACCGGCGCCCGTTGCGAAGAGCATCGGCATCACACCGAAGATGAAGGCCAGCGCCGTCATCATAATCGGGCGGAAACGTATGGTCCCGGCATCGTGCGCCGCCTTGCGTACAGGGACGCCGGCCTTGCGGAAGTCCATGGCATATTCCACAATCAGGATGGCGTTCTTCGCCGCCATGCCGAGCAGCAGGATGAGGCCTATCTGTGTGTAGATGTCCACGTCGAGCCCGAGGAAGAAGCAGCCGAGCAGACAGCCCAGGACAGCCACCGGCATTGCCATGACCACGGCCAGCGGGTCCGTCCAGCTTTCATACTGCGCCGCCAGCACGAGGATAGTCATGATGATGGCGAAGATGAACACCGTGGAAATGGTTGTGGAGGCGGTGGTCTGCTGATACGCGATTCCGGTCCAGGCGTAGGAGAAATTGGTTCCTACCGATTCCTGCAACAGTTTTTGCATCTCGCCGATAGCCAACGAGGTGGAATACCCGTCCGCCGGCATGGCGGTGACGGAGGCCGTTTCATACATATTGTAACGCGAGACGGTGCTCTCTCCCAGTTCTCGCTCCACGGAAGCGAACGCCCCGAAGGGCACCATCTGTCCGTCGGAATTGCGAACCGATATATTCTGCAGGTCCTCTACGTTGCGTCGCGCATCGCCGTCGGCGCGGGCTGTCACCTGGAAGGTGCGGCCGAACTCCACGAAGTCGCCCGCGTAAGCCCCTCCCGTATAGGCCGAAATGGCGGAATAAATGTCCTGTACGGCCAGTTTATGCATCGATGCGCGGTCTCGGTCCACCTTGATGCGGTATTGCGACACACCGCCGGTGAAGGTGCTGTTCACGCTCTTGAAGTGGCCCGAATCCTGCATCTTCTGCTCGAAGTCTTTCACGGCATTCTGCAACGCTCTTACCCCCAGCGAGTTGATGTCGAGAATCTGCATCGAGAGGCCGGACGTCATGCCGAGTCCCGGGATGGAGGGCGGGTTCGCCGCGAAGAAGATACCTTCCTGCTGCTCGCGGTTGGCGATGGCCATAAGTTTGTCTATGACGTCTTCCACACTTTCGCCGCGCCCGCGTTCCTTCCACGGCTTCAGAATCACGAAGAAGGACCCGCCGTTGGTGCCGTCGCCGCCCCCCATGAAAGATACCCCCGAAATAGTCATTATATCCTTGATAGCGGGAATCTCTTCCTTGAATTTCTTTTCGAGGCTGTTGACAATCTTTTCGGTGCGTTCAAGCGACGCTCCGTCGGGGAGCTGGATGGAGGCCATGCAGTAGCCCATGTCCTCCTCCGGCAGATAACCCGAGGGGTACTTCACATAGAAGAGGAAAGATACGAGCACTATGGCAATGAAGGCGCCGGTCCACCACGCGGGATGCCGCAGCATCGCCGTGGTGCACTTGTCGTAGACCTTGGTGACCCGGTTCCAGAACTTGTTGAACCATCTGTAGATAAAGAAGTTCGAGGGTTTCTTGGGGCTGAGGAAGAGGGCGCACAGGGCAGGCGTGAGCGTCAGGGCGTTGAAGCCGGAGAAGGCCGTGGAAACGGCAATGGTGAGGGCGAACTGTTTGTATAAAGCGCCTGTAATACCGCTGATGAAGGCCGTGGGGATAAACACCGAGAGCAGGACGAGCACCTCGCCGACGACGGGACCGGTAAGCTCCTTCATCGCCTTTTCGGCTGCCTGTACACGGTTGAGACCCCCTTTCGACACAAGCCGCGCACAGTCCTCCACCACCACGATGGCGTCATCCACCACGATGGCGATGGCCAGTACGAGACCGAAAAGTGTCAGCGTGTTGAGCGAGAAGCCCATTATCTTCATAACGGCAAACGTGCCGATGAGCGACACCGGGATGGTAAGCATCGGGATGATGACCGCCCTCCAGTTCTGGAGGAAGATAAGGATGACTATCATCACTATGAGTGTGGTCTCGCAGAAGGTCATCACCACCTCGTCTATGGACTCGTGCACATAGTCTGTAGCATTGAGCACGACGTTGTATTTCACCCCTTCGGGAAAGTATTGCGACAGTCGGTCGAGTTCCGCGAGGGCGCCCTTGGCAACCTCCAGGGCATTCGCTCCCGGCAACTGGTTAATGCCCATGAGGGCCGTCTGCTTGCCGTTGACGCGCGCCACCTGCGAGTAGGAGGAACTGCCCAGCTCTATACGAGCTATATCACTTAGCCTCAGCACGCTGCCGTTCTGCGCATCGCGCCTCAGTATTATGTTTCCGAACTGCCCGGTGGTCGAGAGGGCGCCGTCGGCCGTGAGTGTGTATTCGAACTGTGCGCCGCCTCCGGAAGCGTGGCGTCGGCCTGCGCGATGCGGTTCTGCACCTCTACGGCGGCCTCGTCTATGTCTGTGCCGTCCTCGAAGGTGATGGTCAGCTGGTAAAAGCCTTCCGAACAGTTGGAACTCATGTAGAGCATTCCCTCAACGCCGTTTACCTGCTCCTCGATAGGAGTGGCTACGGTGCGTGCCACGGTAGCCGCGTCAGCGCCGGGATACGATGCCATCACCATCACCGTAGGCGGCGTGATATTGGGGAACTGGGCCACCGGAAGCGTGGTGACCGTTATCAGGCCCGCGAGCACGATTATCACCGCCAGTACAGTGGCGAAGATGGGCCGCTTTATGAAGAACGATGAGAACATAAGCCACTCAGTTTTTAAGTAAGTGGTCAAATTAAACACATATCAGAAACGCCGGCATTTTTGAGCGCTTTCAGCCAAGTTTATGATATGTGAGATTAATTCTTTCACTTACTATCGGTTTAATTTGAACACTTACTTAGCCATTACAGGATGCACTTTCTCTCCGGGACGCACCGTCAGCAACGCTTTGGTGACGTACCTTTCGCCCGGTTTCAGTCCCGAAGTCACTATCCTCAGCGAGTCCCGGTATAGCTGTCCCGGTTCTATGTGGCGGTACACCACCTTGTCGGAGTCGTTGAGCACATAGAGGTAAGAGCCGAGCTGGTCGGTGCCGATGGAGGCGTCCTTGACGAGGACGGCCTGCGGCAGGGTGCCGGTCGGCAGGTCGACCACGGCATACATTCCCTCCTTGAGGCGGTGCGACGGGTCGTTGACGCGACCTTCGAGGGTAATGGCGCCGGTTGATGTGTCCACCGACGGGGCGCTGTAGAAGAGCGATGTCGTGAAGGTGACGCCGGGAATGTCTGAGAATTTTATAGGCACATTGGAGAAGAGGGCGTTGCCCATCCCCTGCTGCGAGCCCCCCAGAATGTTCTGGTACTGCGCGTCGTCGATACTGAAGACCACGCGCAGGTCGCCGTTGTTGACTATGTGGCACAACACCGTGGCGTTGACGCCTCCGGCTATATATGAACCTACGTCATACTCGGCCGTAGATATCTGTCCCGATATGGGCGCCGTCACCGTGCAGTATCCGAGTTGTGTCCTGGCGTCGCTGAGGCATGCCTGCGCATCCTTGATGGAGGCTTCGGCCTGCCGCAGGTTAGACTCCGCCTGGATTACGTTGATTTTTGCCACGGCGTCGGCCTGGAGGGCCTTCTGCATGGCGGCGTGCTGGTTGCGGTAATATTCCGCCTGGCTGCGCGCGGTGTTGAGCGCCGCCTCTGCCTCCTGCACGGCATTGGCATACTGGGTGCTTTCGAGGCGGAAGAGCACCTGCCCTTTGCTCACATAGTCCCCCTCGCGGAAACAGCGTTCCTTAAGCGTACCGCTGGTGCGCGCCACGACGTCCACCGAACCGCCGCTCTGTACCACCCCCGGGAAACTCTTGTGGAGCACCACGGAGTCTACCGACGGTACGGCCACCTCAATGCCGGCGTCCCCCCGAGGGGCGCCTTGTTGTCTTTCTTGTGGCACGCGGCCATCAGCAGCGCCATGCCTATTATGCCGAGTAAGTATATGTTTTTCATCTTATTAAATTGTTACATAATCCGTAAGGTTTTTATCGCTGTTGCATCCAGCCGCCGCCGAGGGCCTGGTACAGGGCCACGAGGGCGGTGAGTTTGCCGGCCTTCTGGCTCAGGACCGCATTCTGCGCGTCGAGGGTGGAAACCTGCGCGTCGGCCACATCGGAGAAGCTCGCCAACCCCTGTTTGTAGAGGTCTATCGAAAGGGAGAGTGATTTCTCGGTCTACGCCAGCAGCAGGCGGTCCGCGTCGAGGGCTCGCAGGGCGGAGACGTATTGCGACATGGCGTCTTCCACCTCCTGGTAGGCCGTGAGGATGGTCATGTTGTAATTGTCCATGGCATATTCGAACTGGAGCTTCGCGGCCGCAACGTTGTATTTCCTCGCGAAACCGTCGATACGGTCCACGTGAGTTGCGGCGCAACGCTCCAGCCGAAACTGTGTGCCGTGAAGAGATTGTCGAAACGGTGTGCTTCCGTCCCGGCCGAGGCGGTCAGCGAGAGTGTGGGGAGGAAATCCTTCTTGGCTATTCCCACCTGCGCGGCGTAGAGTGCCAGCTGACGCTCGGCGCCGACCACGTCGGGGCGGCGGCGGAGCAAGTCGGCCGGGATTCCTACCGGAATAACATCGTAACCGTCAGGGAGTTGAGCCGCCGCGCTCAGGTCTGCTTCCAACTGTTGGGGATACCTGCCCGTGAGCGTGGCCAGCGAATAAAGCGCAGAATTTACCATCGCCTCAAGGGCGGGGACACTGGCCTTGGTGGTCAGCACCACCTGCTCAGCCTGCGAGACGTCAAGGCCCGAAGCCAACCCAGCCTCGCGCCGCGCTTTGGTAATGGTCACGAGCTTCTCCTGGCTTTCAAGTTGGCTGTTCACTACGGCGAGGCGCTGTTGGTAAAGCCGCAGGTTGAAGTACGCGCGGGCAATAGCGGCGGCCATCGAGACCTGTGCAGCATCGTAGTCGGCGCGCGCCACGTCCATGGAGAGGCGGTCCGCCTTCCGCTGTGCCGATATGCGCCCGAAGACGTCGATTTCCCAGTTCATGTCCAACCCCAAGGAGAAGTAGTCTACGGTTCCCGTTTCGCGGAACTGCGCTGTGGTCTTGGCGCTCTGGCGGGTGGCCGACCATCCCGCCGAAGCGTTGATGACGGGGTAATAGCGCGAGTTGGCCGACTCCCACGTGTTGCGGCTTATTTCCATGCGCTTGACGGCCATCGACAGGTTGTAGTTGTTCTTCTGTCCCTGTTCTATCAGGCGCGTCAGCACCGGGTCACGGAAAAGCCGCCACCAGGCATCATCGACCGGAAGCGTCTGGCTGAACTCCGAAGTGTAGCTCCACGCCGCCGGGATAGAGTCGGCGCACTCCGGCGCCTCTGCAACGCCCTGAGCCACAGCGGCCGCGCCGGAAAACAGCAATGCGGAAACAGACAATAAAGCAACCTTGATTTTTACCTGTTTTCATAACCTTGAATTGATGTGTGTTTTCGTTTTTAACATTTTTGCTCAAAAAAATGTTCTACCGGACGGGTTATGCCGCGAACCGGCGCCCCACCCCAAAGCACATCAAAATGTAAAGGCTGAAGTACAGCGGCTATGCCCGTGTTTTCTTGATAAACCGACCACCGCTCAGCAAATCGATGAAACGAGGCGAAACAGCTTTTGCAACCAGGAAGATTATGTAGGAAAGTATCAGATTAGTAAGTAACGACAGAATAAAGCAAGCCAGCGTAACGAGCACATTGTCAGGAGTCAGGATTTTTATGAACACCTTGTCGATGGCAGGACAATACATCCCATGTATGGCATAAATAAAGAAGAAAACGTTTGAGTTCTCGCTGACAAGCCGCGCCATACGTGGCCAAAATGAGTCGAACTTTGCCACCAGGCAAATGGAGAGCATGAAACCCGCATACCTCAGGGCAAAGACCGCTTCGAGAAAATAAAGTGTAGCCGCCACCAATGCCACTCCCCACAACAGGAACCACAGGCCAACATGCTTATTTACAATGGAAGACAGTTCAACCTTATGCAATCCTAATGTAGCACCGAGCACGAAATACTCAATACCGTAAAGATTAACATCGAGCAACGGCAGGCAGAGGAACAAGGCTGCCGTCCACCAGCGGCGCGCCACGAAGTAAACGGCCGGCGCCAGCGCCACGAAGACGATGAGGTTCCTCACAAACCAAAGCGCGAATCCCATGGGATAACCGTCGCCGGTATCCCAATATCCGCGGAGAAACCCGAGCATCGAGACATGGCCGTCCACCACTATTCCGTCGCCGTCATATCCCAGATACAATCCCTTTACTATCCTGAGCAGACCGTAGAGGGTGCACCACAGGAGGTATGGAACCACCAGCGAGCGTACCCGCGTTTTCCATTTGCGAAGTATAATTCGGAAATCGAAACTGTCGAAATTGAAAAAGAGGAATCCGGAAAGGACGAAAAAGAACGGTACGCACAGTGCAAGAAACGCCGAAATAACGTCGAAAGTCATCACAGCGTTCTCCCCCGCGCTGTTGCCGAGAAATATCATAGGGTTGCAATGAATCATTATCACCCCTATTAAGCAGATGAATTTCAATGTATTTATCGCGCTTGAAGTACGGCCGTTCATGTTGCAAATCGCTTAGTTTTGCACAAAGTTACAATAAAATAAAATTATGCCCAAGTATTCGAGCCCGTAAATTTGCGGGATCGGAAATGTTTCATTACTTTTGCACAACCAAACTGAATTACCATGGAACATCCCGAAAACGAGACTCAATATAAAGGGCTGCAGGTGAACGACGGCGTCCACAGCCAGCCGACAATCAACCCCTACCGCAAGGCGATGCGCGCCGCACGCCGCGAACTCACCGTCGACGAATACGTGGACGGCATCCTGAAAGGGAACAGTGCCGTGCTCGGCCGAGCCGTAACGCTCATCGAGAGCACCGCCGAACGACACCACGCCCTGGCGCAGGAGGTGATAGAGAAATGCCTGCCGCACGCAGGACGCTCGCGCCGCATAGGCATCACCGGAGTCCCCGGTGCAGGGAAGTCGACCTCCATCGATGTCTTCGGCATGCACGTGCTGGGGCAGGGAGGGCGCCTCGCCGTCCTGGCCATCGACCCTTCCAGCGAACGCAGCAACGGCTCCATCCTCGGCGACAAGACGCGTATGGAGAAGCTCTCGCAGCAGGACCACGTCTTCATCCGTCCCTCCCCCTCGGCGGGCTCCCTGGGGGGCGTGGCACGAAAGACGCGCGAAACCATCGTGCTCTGTGAGGCAGCAGGTTACGACAACATCTTCGTAGAGACCGTGGGCGTGGGCCAGAGCGAAACCGCAGTCCATTCGATGGTAGACTTTTTCCTCCTCATACAGGTGGCCGGTACGGGCGACGAACTGCAAGGCATAAAGCGCGGCATCATGGAGATGTGTGACGGCATAGCCATCAACAAGGCCGACGGCGACAACATAGACCGCGCAAACCTGGCCGCCGCCCAACTGCGCAACGCCCTGCATCTCTTCCCGCCCACACCCTCCAAGTGGGTGCCCGAAGTCACCACTTACAGCGGTTACTATGAGCTCGGCATCGACAAGGTGTGGGACATGATAGACCGCTATTTCGAGTATGTGAAGGGCACCGGCTACTTCGAGGAGCTGCGCAATCGCCAGGCCAAGTACTGGATGATAGAGACCATCGACGAGCAACTGCGCAACGACTTCTACCGCCGCGCCGACGTAGCCGCGCTCCTCGAGCAGAAGGAGCAACGCGTGCTCAACAACATGCAGTCTCCGTTCACCGCCGCCAAGGACGTACTCGACTTCTATTACGGACACCGCAAATGAAACTTCTCACCGCCACAATAGCGGCACGTGAATATATGGAAAACTATCGCGACACGCAGCGCTTCGAGGCTGCTTGCCGCGATTGTAACAATTACGGCCGGCTGTGGACCTGTCCTCCCCTTTCTCAGGAGATGCTCGCGCGGCTTGCGGGGTATCGCGACGTGCTTATTGTGGGCGCACGAATCGAAGTCGCCGCCAGGACACCTTTTTCCGATTACCGCCGCATCATTGCTCCTGTCCGCAACGAATTGGAAACCCGGATACTGCAACTTGAAAAGGAGACCGGAGGACTGGCTTTCGGTTTTTCGGGATGGTGTTCGCTCTGCCTGCAGTGCGCACGGCCTGAGGGAAAGGATTGCCGGCATCCGGAGCGCGTAAGGCCGTCGCTTGAGGCTTACGGTTTCGACGTGATGCGCACCATGACCGACCTTCTCGGCGTAACCCCGGAATGGGGAAAAGAGGGTGTGTTACCACCGCATCTCACCCTTGTCGGCGCGCTGATGCACAGCAGCGCCGAATTACCGGAACTCTAAACGTAAAAAATCCCCGGCTGCGTCGGGGAACGGCGGCCGGGGATGATTCCATAGTTCAACTTGAGTGTTCTGTTGCTCTCAGATGGTGCATTGGAGCGGCGGCACGGCCATTCCGCGGGCGGCGAAGAGGCGGGAGCGCTGCTCTTCGAGAGCCGCGATGAACCGGCGCTTAACGCCCGGCGAGAGCGATACTTTCAGCTTCGTGCCATTGGCGAAATGGATTGCCATCCATGCCATGAATACCTTGCTGTAACCGGTGATTTCGCTGATGGGATACTGTTGCTGCGTATAAGCTTTCTTGCCTATAGCCAGGGTGGCACCGGTCATCAGCGCGTCGGGGACAAGCGTGAAAACATCTTGACCGACCTCGATGGCGCCGTTCGAGAGGTTAAAAATAGAACCCCATGTTGCGGGGAAAGTATCATTCATATTATTTGTACATTTTAAGTTCGTAAGATGGGAAAGTCATATCCACTGCCCGGCCGTTTTTACCATCCTTATAGCGGTATATCAGGCCTTTGTCAAGTGTATCCATGATGCCGAGTAATATCCTGGTGGCAGGGTCCTGAGAAAAACCGGTCAGAATGTTTTTACGCATTTCCGGACTTTTCATATTTGTCTGCACGATTTTGAAATTCTCTTCATTTAACTGAAATTCAAAAACCATATAGCCCGTTTCGTCATAAATGTCTGTCATCGTTATGCCATTTGCAGCATTTATCGGCAGGGACCTTTTTAAGATACCAATCTGGGCATCATAGTTTTGTTGTGCCTTAACCTTCGGGTCGCGGGTATCCAACATCGCAAGCCGCATTTCGTGAGGGGTGATGGACTGTACGGCCGTTTCGCCGCTGTTCCTTCCCTGGTAACGCATTTGCAATGTCACGCCTTCATCCACTAATTTGCGGAACATGGGGGCTGAATTTTCATTTATCATAGTGCCGAGAAGGCTACTGCCGTTTACCTTTAGATTTTCCTTTACTTGGGAAATCGTTATCATACTGTCGTCATAATCCAGAAAGTAGATAAACAGCTTGTTGGCTTTGTCATACTCTATTTTTTCAAGGATTCCAACGGAGCCCATATCTACCGGTGCCGCCATGTTGAAATACATGACGAAGTCATCGAGACTGAGACTGTCAAGGATGCCGTTTTGGGCGCGGCCCGGGGCCATTCCCACGAAGAGCAGGATGAGCGCCAATGCTATACGACTGATGGTATTCATAACTGTGAGGTTTTAAATCTTTGGTTAGTTCTCAGGCAATATGCCACCACAAAATTACAACAATAAAATTATTCTGCAAAATAATTGAGAACAAAGAAAGAAGTATTTCTGCTGAAAAACACAAAAAATTATGTGAATTAATGCAAATATTTCAGAAAAAAGTATTAACTTTGCGATTGACAGTCGCAAGCTTCATTTACCGGTATCGAATCTTCTCTCCAAATACCGTTATTTCCACACTTCCGACACCGGCCAACAACTTAGTTAACCTACGATTCAATTATAAAACTCACCATACAAATGGCACAGACACAGACAAGATCACGCTCCCGTGCGCCACAGAACCACAGGCAACACCAACAACCGCAGCAACGCAACCGCCGCCACGGACAAGGTGGAAGCGGCGGTAACAGCGGAAAGAAAGCCCTTTTCATTATCTTAGGAGTGGTAGTAGTAGCAGCCATTGTCGGAGCCGTGATCTGGTTCCTTACACGCGATAGCGACTTCAGCCGCACGACACTCGACGACTATGTGGCTCATCAGGAAGGGAGTCCGGCCCTCAATCCCGGCGGCGCCGTGTACGTCGACTTCTCCGACGGCATGAACAACGCCTACGCTTCGGAGGAAACGCGCGCAGCCCTCCAGACCGCGGTAAACGCCCTCAACGGCTCGAGCAAACAGAATACCTTCTACTCCGTTATCGACGGCAAGATAGAACCTATGGCCGACATGGGCGTCACCGACATCTACAACAAAATCCTGAGCCCGGCAAGCTACACGCAGCAGCAGGCCCCGATTCAGAAAACCCTCACACAAATCGTTAGCAAGAAACAACCCGCCGTCTTCATCACCGACTTCGAGGAATACAAGGGCGCCGGCATAGAACAGGCAGCTTACGCCACAGACGAATTCATCCAGTGGCTCGCCGAAGGTTTCAACATCTATTTCTTCAAATGGGATTTCGTTGAAAACGGTAAGCCGAAGCATCTCTTTTTCGCCGTTTTCGACGACAACAGCGAGGCCCTTTACAACAAGCTTTACAACGCCATAAAATCCGTAAGCCCAAACTTCGAGACATTCGTACTTCCCGGCCGAGGATATGCCTACTCCGAATTTGTGAACTATCTGTCCGAGTGTAAAGGTGGCACCTACCACAACTCGAAAGGTGTCGATGTAGTGAGCGGTACCATAGAAGACTGTAGCGAAGCGGCTTTTTACAAATATACCAAACGTGTGGCAGGTTCCACAGGTAAAGAGGCTTTTCTTCCCAGAGATACTTATGCCGGTCATCTGGCACAGTATTATCCTCTCACCGTGACCTGGTCTGAAATCATCAAGACGGCCAAAGCGCAGGCTGACCCCGGCGTTCCCGAGGCGGACCGTTACACCCACTTCCTCTCCAAACTTTACGTAAATTTCACTACGCAGAATGCCTATGACATCAGGGGCATCGAGGCACGCGTCTTCGACGTAGAAGAGATTGTGAAGGCTTCGCAGCCGCTCACCGACGAACAAAAAGCCGAAATGAAAAAGAACGGCGAAAAGCCAGATACTGCCTCCATGGCTCCGAACGACAAGGAACTCCCCGACTTCTTCACCGCCAAACTGGAACCGGCAATGCTCAACGAACCTGACCTGTGGCCTAAAAACGGCTGGCAGGAGATTCTCGTCGATTTCGACGAGCGATTCAACGGAACACTCCCCGGGTGGACAATGCCGGGAAATCTTATCCGCATCAACATCGTCATCAGCCGCGTTTCCCCCGTGGATAAATCTATAATCGAAAACTTCTTCGGCTGGCCAGGCAACGCTTCACTCTCGGAGTCGGTCTACAACGCCATCTCCTCCGCCCGGGTCATACCCATGGGACAGATACTGATGTCTTACTTCATCAAGAATACCGCAGAGAAATAACCTCACCCCTTTACTCTTTCCCCCTCCCCCTCACAAAAATAACGTCACAAAAAAATCACACAACAATATGGAAATAAGCATAGTAACAGCCTACACATGGTCAGCTATAATGATGATTGTCTTCTTCCTTCTGGCAGTGGCAGTAGCCTACCTCACCCCTAACCAGAAGGGTGGTTTTGACGTAACGAAACGCAAACTATGGTTCTGGATTTTCGCTGCCCTGACGCCGGTGGTAGCTTTCATCATCAACTATTACCAGTCGCAGGACATCCAGGTGGTAGCCCACAAGAACAAGTTCCTGATGCACTCGGGCATCGCTGCCGGTTTGACTTTCGTGCTTTTCATCATCATCGGCATCATCGTAAGCAAGGCTGCCCCGCGCACCAAGCTCGGCAGCTGGTTCTGACTTACGGCTGCGGCCGCCGACAACACAGTTTCTCTCCCCCAAAAAATCACCACACCGGCTCACCGTCTCTGACTGCGGTGAGACTTTGTGCATTAATAAGATTTTTCAAAAGCACCCTCCGCAGCTCTGTCCGAAAGGCCTCAGCAACGGTGCCTAACCATCTAATAACAGATTCTTATGAACGACAAACTGTTTCTAATCGCCATCGGCGGCACCGGCATGCGCTGTCTGGAAGCCTTCGTGCACCTCTGCGCCGCAGGTCTCTTCGATAACAAGACGATAGAAATCCTAACGCTCGACACCGACCAGACCAACGGCAACAAAGGGCGTGTGGAACAGCTCATCGAATTATATAATAAGGTCAAGACCAACGACAGCTCGAACATCGGCGGCGAAGCGCGCGCCAACACTTTCTTCTCCGCCAAGCTGAACCTCTACCGCTTCTATACCGACTATTCCAAGCCGGAACGCAAGACACTGCGAGGCCTTTCGAGCACCCCCGGCCTCACCAACGAGCAGCGCGACGACAACACGGACCTTGCGGACCTGATGTTCGACCCCGACTCCGTGCAAGGCTTCGAGCTTGACCACGGCTACCGCGCGCAGACACACCTCGGTTCCATGCTCATGTACCATGGAATTGTGGAAGCCGCCCTCAACTCAAAGCGCGGCTCCGACAAGATTACAGAAGCGGAACGCGACCTAAAGAACTTCCTCAAACTGCTGAACGACAATGCCTCCAGCGCCCGCGTATTCGTCTTCGGCAGCGTCTTCGGTGGCACCGGAGCATCCTCCATTCCCGTCATCCCCATAGCCCTGCGCGAAGCCATTCGCATTATCTCCGGCGGCAACAATGTCCTAAACCTCTCGAAAGTGAAATTCGGCTCCACGCTGCTGACCGACTACTTCACCTTCGACTCCCCCGACAACGCCCAGCGCAAACAGGAGAAGGTGATAGCCGACGCCGGCAACTTCGCCTTCAACTCGCAGGCCGCGCTCAACTTCTACAACAACGACAGCACCGTGAAACGCTCGTACAAAAAACTTTACCACATAGGCTGGCCCCAGGGATTGAAAATAAACTACTCCGAAGGGAAGACCGGTCCCGTCATTACCGGCGGCAAAGAACAGGAAAATGACTGCCATTTGGCCGAAATGATGTGCGCGAGCGCCGCATACGACTTCTTCAACACCGAGTCGTTCCCGCAGCAGGAGGCCGAATATGTCTACCGCACCGTGGAGGAATCCATGCCCGGCCAATTGCGCCTCACAGGTGCCAGCTTCGTAGGGGCACAAGACGGGGAGTACTTCGAAAACAAACTCGGCGCCCTGCTTTCCCTTTCCCACCTGCTGTTGGGCACTTACGGCGGTGCATTCCCCAACACTTGCGGCACCATCGGATTCCTCAACGACATGAACACACGTAAAATCTACAGCTACGAGAGCCTCACCGACGAGCAGGCCCGCGAGATAGACGATTATCTCAAGGAGTTCGCCTACAGCGTGGGTCCCTTCGGGTTCCGGCCCGGATGGCTGTTCCAGATTTTCCGTTCCGCAAAGGGAGGCCAGTTCATCTTCGCGCCCGAAGCATTCAATACCGACATCAAACAGATTCAGAACAACGACCCGGGAGGCATCTTCCTCGACGGAATGCACAATTGGGAGACAAAAGGGGTCTTCGGTTCTACGCGCAACCGCCGATTCGACAAGTTCATCGACATACTGAAACAGGCCGATTCGGAACCCTACGAGGAACAGGGTCAGACCGTCAAAGAACTCTTCCTCGCTCACCTTTATAATGCAATAACATCAGCCCAGAACTTCTTCAACTAACCGATTATGGCAAACAAACCTCTTGTAATAGACGTCGAAGCACGTTCAGTTCCCAACGGCTCGTTGAACGAATGGAAAGCGCTTGACAACAAAGACGTCTTCATCAACGACATACAGACACCGATGCTGAGCGACAAGACCGACCTCGGCTCGATAGTCTCCGGCATACCGACTGCCTTCGCCCGCGTGGACCTCTTCACTTCCGCCATCGAAAACATGGCCTCGCATGCCCACTCCGGCGCCGGCAAAAGCCTCATTACCTACTATCAGGAACTCCTCAACGAATGGAAGGGACTGATAGCGGCCATGGCGCTGGACTACAGCAACATAGACGTGCGCCGCATCAACCTCGCATACAGCGACGGCAAGGACCTCGCCCACACCGCAAATATCTACGAGACCAAAGGCGCCTTCGGCAACATGCTGCTGGAGCGCACCGACCGCTGGTGCGACCTCGGTCTCACCGAAAACGAGACCAAGGTGCCGTATATCAACCTGATAAAGTACCTCAACAAAGTTGTGGGCGCCACCGCCCCGGAGTCGCTGCTCTTCACCTCGACGGCCTATAAGCTGGAGTCTTCCCCCGAACGCCCCTGGATAGACATCAACAAAAGGAAGTTCACCGACCCGCTGCGTTCGGAGATGAACTCGGAACAGACATCGCAACTCTACGCATACGTCGGCCACCTGCTCGACAACCTCGACAAGGTGGAGCAATACTATGCGCAACTCCCCTCCGACCTGCAGGTGAAGTACACCTCGGCGCGCACCATCCTCACCAAGTGGCGCGAGGAGATAGCCTCCTACGCCTCGGCACGCGGCCATGACCTCTCCAAAGCCGCCATCCCGCCGGTCAACGGCAACTTCTCGGGCCCCTTCCGCGACCTCTTCAACTTCCGCGACGTGCTATACACAAACGGCGAAGGGCAGATCATGGAAAGCGCCACGGGCAACCTCCCGCGTGCTTTCGACCCCAAGGAACTGCTCCTCCCCAACACCTCGAAGATAGCACGCATACACCTGGGCAGCAACTATACCCGCAACCTCGAAGCCCTCAAGACACTCCCCGTGGTGGTGCTGAAAGCCGAGAAGAAAGGTATGCCGGGCGAGTACGCCTTCTTCGCCATACCGCTGAGCGCCCTGGGCCTAAACGTCTACGGCAAAACCGTAGGTGCCCTCACCGGCATGGCCGCCGAAGGCACGCAGGTAAACTCCACGCTGACGGCTGTCTTCGACCCTGCCACCTCCGACAAGAACCTGGCCGTTAAGCTCACCATCCAGACCGAAACCGGCCGCTGCCGCACCTTCGAGGAGAAATACACCGTCGGCAACGAAAACGGAATCCGCAACCAGGACATACTCATCTGGCCCAACTTCATCTCGCGCCAGTGGAACACATATTACCTCTACTCCGAGTTGCCCCACAACGGCACGTCGCAGAGCTATACCGCTTTCCCGGTGGTCGGCGACAGCGAAGACCCTAAGTTCCCTATCATGACCGACGGGGACATGCGTCCGCTGCTCCTGGCCGAACGCGGCGAAATAACGGCTCCGAAGGAGCGCGTCAACGCCTCGCTCGAAGTGAAGTACACCAACGCCGTGGCCGACAACGGCTACCGCTACGAAATATACCGCAGCGACCGACCCTTCAAGGGCGTACGCCTCGTTTCCCCCACCGGCACCGAGGGCGGTTTCCTGATGATAAACTACAGTTCCAACCCGGCCTCCGAGCTGCCGCTCAACCTGCTCGAACTCCCCAAGAGCCTCAACGAGGTGAAGCTCGGCGTGGACTTCGGCAGTACCAACACCTCCATAGCCTATTCGTCGAACCTCGGCGAGAAAGGGTTTGAAATCAGGAACCGCCGCGTATCGCTGATGGGGATTGACAAACGCGAGACCATGCGCGAAAACCAGGTGCTCTTCTTCCCCGGCGGCAACCGCCCCGTGCGTTCCAACGCCATCAAGAGCACGCTCACGCTCCACGACCAGCGGCGACTCGGCGCCATGGCCAATCCCAACGAAATAGAGACAACCCTGGGACGCGAAGTGACCGGCGGTTTCCCCTGCTTCGAGGAGAACCTTCCAGTCACCGACGTCAAGCCCGAGAAGATTACTCTCGAATATCCACTCGGCGGAGTCATAACGCAGGTCTACAACATGAAGTGGACCGACCCGAAGAGGGACCAGATGCACAAGCAGGCCTTCCTGCGCACGCTCATGCTCCAGGTATATGCCGAACTCTTTGCCGACGACAAGGTGCCTCGCCGCCTCATCTGGTCTTATCCCTCGTCGATGAACACGCCACTGCTCACCAAGTACCAGATGATATGGAGCTCACTCGGCAACCTCGCGCCTGTGCTCGACGGGCAGGGGCACCCCTATCCCCTCGAAATCAGCAAAGGGCCGTCGGGTCTCACATTCAGCACTACACCGGAAGGCTTCGGTGACGGCAATGCCGGGGGCGGATTCGGTGCCACCACCGACAACGGATTCGGTGGAGCGTTCGGCGGCGGTTTCGGTGATACAGGAGGAGGATTCGGCGCGTTTGACAGCTCATTCGGCGAACAACCCGCACAAGAGGCTCCCGCGGCTTCCGGTTTCGGAAACAATGCCGACGGCTTCGGAGGTAGCTTCGACGGCGGTTTCGGCGGAGGTGGCTTCGACAGCCCCTTCGGAGACGGCGGTTTCGGTGGCGGCGCTTTCGGCCCACAAACCAAGCGCGAGCCGGAATATCCCGATCTCAAGCCCGACGACCCGAACCGTACAGTCAAGTATGAGCCCAGACCGCTGCTCGAAGGGGAGGACAACCCGAGCCTCACGGAAGCTACCGCCGTGGCAAACTTCATCTCCACGGAATATGCCGACGGAGCCGACACGCTGACGCTCTGCTTCGACATCGGCGGTTCCACCACCGACATCTCGGCCCTCTACCGACTGCGCTCCGGCCTCACCATGGTGAAACAGAACTCCATGCGCTTCGCCGCACAGCTGGTTTCCGGCGCCGTGAGCAGGCTGCCACGTTTCCAGAATGCCCTGCTCAAGATCTGCTCCAAATACAAAATACCGATGGTCGGCCTCAACGTCGGAGTCGGCGGCTCACGTTATTCCTCTGAAACGGCGCCCTATTTCTTCGACAAGATAGTGGACCGCCTCACTCCCGAGCAACTCGCCGACTTCTATCAGATAATAGAAGTGGAATGTCCCGAACTGATGTACGTGAACATGTACGTCACCGGCCTGCTGATGTACTACGCAGGACAGATTTCGCGCAAACTCGTGGAAGACATCGCCCGCACCGACCCGAACGAGAAAATATCACGAAGCCCGCGCACGCTGGTGCGCGTCACCTTCGCCGGAAAAGGATCGCAACTCTTCTCATGGCTCGCCACGACTCATGCGAAGACAGCTCAGTCTTATTACGTGCAGCTCTTCGCGCAGGGATTCGGAGGTCTGCAGCCTCTCAAAGCCATGCTCAGCAACTGGCCGCAGATCATGCTGCCGCATAGCATCTCGGACGACACCAAGTTCGAAGTCTCAAAGGGCCTCGCCAAGGGCGACACCCGCCTCTACCGGCCCAAGGATGACACTATCTCCGAAATCGTGGGCGAGGAGGGTTTCACCGTCACCACCGGGCGCGGCAATGGGGAACAGTTTTCCCTGCCGGCTTTCAACACCTTCACCCCGGAGATGATGTCGATGATGGGCGTCCTCTTCAATCCTCCCGCCGGTCCAAACCAGGCCCCGTGCTTCTTCGACTTTGCCAGAACGTTCTACAACGCCGGCGCTAGGATACTCGGTATCAACGACACGATGAACGCCATAAAAGACGGCATCAAACGCATCAACATAGTGCAATATGCGCAGAACCAGCCCGAGTTCCGCGAAGCCAAACAGGCCGCCGAGGCTAACAACGCCAAATTTGACTACGTGGTGCCCGTAATCATCCTCGAAGGGATGAAGTTCTACGATACACTTCTTGATATATTGTCCCATAGATGAGCCCATACCGTGTTGTCATAACCCTGTCCCACAGGACCATAGCGTTCGAGTACAACCAGAACGGCGCCGACGGGCTGCTCCTCCCCTTCCCGGAAACGAGCAACCCCGAGGCCCTCTCTTTCTACTGCGAGGCAGACCGTGTGGTGGTCGGCAACGGAGGTCGCGTGGCTCTTGAAGCCGGGAAAAGCGGCGCTTTCTCCGACTATTTCGAACTGATAAAACAGGGGCAGACCTTCAAGTATGCCGGAGCCGATCTCAGCCACCAGTACCTGCTGCTCCACGCCCTGGAAGACCGTTTCCGCGTATTCTTCCGCTCCATCCTCATCAACAAGGGTACGCTCGACGACAACCGCTCCACCATGCCGCTGTTATTCGTGCTGGAAAACGACATTCAGACCAATGAACGGCGCGTGGTGGAAGACCTCTTCCGCAACGCCGGGTACGGCTGCATGGCCTTCACGCCGGCCGACGACTATGTACAGCGCCTCGCCGCCGAGCGACGCCCCGGACAGCGCGTGCTCTCGGCATGGAGCGACGGCACAGACCTCATCCTCTCGCTGATGTTCCCCGACGGATCCCGCAAGATGCTCTCCCTCCCCGGACTCGGAACCGACCCCCGCATACGCCACGTGGTGGAGAAACTTTACGATGACCTGAAGTCCGAACTCTGGACCACCCTCGAAGATGAACAGGAATACCTCACCCGCGTGGGGCGCGAGTTCATAATGTCGAAGGCGCCGGAACTCGACGGCACCGTAATCCTCAGCGACGGGATGGAACATAGCATCTATCTCAGCAAAATATGGCTCAACTCCATCCCCATGCCGGAATCAGACCGGTTGCAGCGCGCCCTCGCCTCCTTCCTGGAAGAGAACGGCTGCACCGACCGCACCCCGGTGGTGCTCTTGCTGCGCGGTGCCCTCACCGGCAACGACTACTTCAAGCAGCAGCTCAGCAACGGCTTCGGCGAAGTGGTGGAAATCGACGACGCCCTACAGGCGCAGCTCAACAAGCTGATGGTGACACAACCCATCACGCCCAGTGAAATCTCTACAATACCTCCACCTCCTCTTCCCCCTCCTACTGATGAGGAGGAAGAGAGGAAACGGAAAGCGCAAGAGTGGCTCGAACGTGCCGAGAAAGCATTCCTGAACGGCCAGAACGAGCAGGGCGACACATACATAAATAAGGCCGACCGCCAGATGCTCAACCTCAAGGGAGAGTGCCCGGAACTCAAGCGACTGCGTGCGCGCGCCTTCTCGCACCGCAAGGACAAGCCGAAACCGCCGGAGCCTCCGCGTCCCGCCCGTCTTACCGGTGACGAGATAGCCCGGGTAAAGCAATTGCTGCGCGAGGCCAAAGGTAAATTCGTAAGCCGCGACAATGCCGCGGGCGACCGCCTCGTGGCGCAAGCCGACAGGATGATGGCCGGCCGTGCCGACGACGCTACGCTACTCTCCATACGCGCCAACACACTCAGTAAGCGCGTGGCCGAAACGCCGCAGCCCAAGCCTGCGCCACGGTCGGCGTCAAAACCCGCTTCCTCACGCTACGCCACGCAGAAACCTTCGATGATGGAGGCACAACAACTCCGCCCCCCGGGTATCAAGATAAAAGCGCAGGATTTGGGACCGGCACAGCGTCCCTTGCAGCCCGGAATGCCGAAAGCTATGCCCGGCGCCGTCCCTTCGGGCATACCGCCCCTGCCGCCCCAGGCCCGGAAGAAAGCCGCGCCCACAGTGAAAATCGGCAATCCCGAGGCGCTCGCCTTTATGAAAGCGGAACAGTACACCAAGGCCAAAACCATCTTTATGAACGAGGGCAACTCCAAAATGGCCTCCGCCTGCTCGCAACTTAACCGCGCCTCCAAAAACGCTAAAGTGGCCGAGGCGCAACTCGCTTCGCCGCTCACCGCCGCAAAAAAAGCCGAATACCAGAAAACCGTAGCCCAATATCAGGCGTTACGCAAAAAGTTCGGCCTCGACAAATAGGACATCAACACTCAAAAAGATATAGAAAATGGACTTTAATTTCAACCTTGACAAAGGCCAGAGCTTCAACCTCAGCAAAGATGTCGGCCTCGATAACATCCGTGTGGAACTGCGCTGGAACGGCGACGCTGACCTCGACGTTGAGGCATTTCTGCTCGACGACGGGGGCACCATCACGCGCCCCGAAGACTTCGTGTTCTACAATTCGGAGTGCCGCGAAGTACCCTTCGACAAAGCCGTGCACGGCAACAAACGCAGATGGATGGCCGCGGTACCCCCGATGTCGGCCGACGGCGCCGTGAAAGGCTCCCTCGATGTGCGCGAAGGAGGTCTCGAAGTGATGCACCTCAACCTCATGAAGGTAGACCCCGACATCTCGGAAATAGACATTACCGCCTCGATCCATGAAGGCGGTACTTTCAAGGATGTTGCCAACGCATCGATTGCCATTATCGACGAAGACGCCGACAAAGAGCTCTGCCGCTATGAGCTCAACGAAGATTTCACCAACGAGACAGCCCTCGTGGCCGGGGCCTTCATCGTCAACGAAGACGGCGACTGGTCGTTCAAGGCCGTCGGCAACGCCTACGAAGGCGGCCTCCAGGCTCTCGTAAACCTCTTCACCTAAGAACTACACACAACCTAAAACCCTTATATTATGGCACGTTTCAATCTTGACAAAGGTGAGCGCTTCAACCTCACCAAAGATAACGAAAGCCTCAACTTCCTGCGCGTAGACCTCTCGTGGGAAGGCGAGGGAGACCTCGACGCCGAGGCTTTCATGCTCACCGAAGACGGCATCATCGACGACAACGCCGACTTCGTCTTCTACAACTCGGAGCGGCGCACCCTGCTCTTCGACGGCACTGGCAGCGAGCTCGACTATATGAAAAACGTGAAGGAAGCGCCATACGACCGCAACCAGTTCGGCAGCAAGAAGAACTGGAAAAACCAGACCGCTCCCCTCTCCACCGACGATGCCCTCGTGGGCTCGTTCGATGACCTCGGCAGCGACGACGAAGACGGCGAGGAAAGCGGCGAGACCATGCGCCTCGACCTCAACCGCGTGCGTCCCGCCATCACCGAAATAGACTTCACCGTCACAATCCACAACGCTCCCGGCGCACGCCCAATCACCTTCCGCGACGTCAAGAATCCCAGAATCGTGATTACAAACATCGAAAGCGGCGAAGAAATCTGCTCCTACAACCTCAAGGAGAAATTCTCCAGCGAAACTGCCGTTATTGCCGGTGCAGTGAAACTCAACGACGACGGCGACTGGGAGTTCGAAGCCGTCGGCAAAGGTTTCGACGGCGGTCTCCAGACTCTTGTTGACCTTTTCACCTGATAACACCCTCCTACCATGGCAAACGACAAAAAGAAACGTACTTTCAACCTTGACAAGGCTGAAAAACGCACCTTCAACCTCGCCAAAGAGGATGATGAAGAAATAGACGTTGTTGTCCCCGAACCGACGGAACCAGAAGCACCTGAATCTCTCACCGAACCGATTAAAGACGGCAGTGACGGTGGCCGTAAGCCTCCCAAGAAGGGCGTTATCGCCATCCTTGCCGTCTGCGTGCTTGCCGCCATCGGACTGCTGATATGGTGGCTCGTTCCGGGCAACCAGGAAGAGACCGTGGCTCCAGACAGCGAAGGCATAGCCGACACCGCTTCGGCTCCGGCCGACTCGGCACAGGCGCCAGAAAACACTCTGCCGCAAGACGCCGCTCCCGCTGACGAAGCCTCCCCTTCCGCTTCTGAAAATGCTCCCGCTTCTGAAAATGCCCCCGCTACTCCGGCGAAGGAAGCTGCTCCCGCGACCCCGGCCTCTGCCGAAACTCCCGCGGAAGCTCCCTCCGGAAGCATCGACGAGCAGGCTCAGAAAGCCATCCAAGGCGTTTACGGCAACGGCCTCGCACGCCGCGACAACCTCGGCTCCAGCTACCGCGAAGTGCAAGACCGCGTAAACGAACTGCTGAAAAAGTAAACTGATATGGAGCGCAGATAAATATGGAGCGCAGGCCTCCCGGCCTGCGTAAAACGACATCGCATTCCGGTTTTTTATCGGCGTTTTTACGCAGGCCTCCCGGTCTGCGTTCCATATTTGCATGCGCTTCTTTTTGTTAAAACGTTTAAAAACCGGGGCACTTTATCTCTTTTTTCAACAATTTTTCCTATCTTTGCAGTCTGAAACCAAATTAGAAATTTGAAGATCTGTATGAAAAAGATTCGTGCCGCCATAGTAGGCTATGGCAATATCGGCCGTTTTGCGCTCGAAGCGCTCCAGGCTGCCGATGATTTTGAAGTGGCCGGCATAGTTCGCCGCGATCCCGCTAAAACCGTTCCCGAACTCCGCGACATTCCCGTCGTAGCAAACATCCGCGACCTCAAGGACGTTGACGTCGCCATCCTCGCAACTCCCACCCGCAAAGTCGAGGAATATGCCAAAGACATCCTCTCATTGGGCATAAACACAGTCGACAGCTTCGACATCCACACCAACATTCCTGCACTCCGCAAGTCGCTGGGCAAAACGGCCCGCGAACACGGCAAAGTCTCCGTCATCTCCGCCGGCTGGGATCCGGGCTCCGACTCCGTTGTCCGCACCCTGATGGAAGCCATCGCACCCAAAGGGGTAACTTACACTAACTTCGGTCCCGGCATGAGCATGGGACACACCGTGGCCGTGAAAGCCATAGAAGGTGTCAAAGACGCCCTGTCGATGACCATCCCCACAGGCACCGGCATACACCGCCGCATGGTTTACGTGGAGCTGCTCCCCGGCTATGATATAGAGAAAGTGGCCGCCGCCATCAAAGCCGACCCCTATTTCGCCTCCGACGAAACGCACGTCCGCGCAGTAGAAAGCGTAGACGCCCTCAAGGACATGGGGCACGGCGTCAACCTCGTGCGCAAAGGCGTTTCAGGCCGCACTCAGAACCAGCTCCTCGAATTCGACATGAAGATAAACAACCCTGCCCTGACCGGCCAGATACTGGTTTGCTGCGCCCGTGCCGCCATGAGGCTGCAACCCGGTTGCTACACCATGGTCGAAATCCCCGTCATCGACCTGCTCCCCGGCGACCGCGACCGCTGGATCGCCTCCTTGGTATAAAATCCGGAGCGCAAATAAATCCGGAGCGCACACGAATAAGGAGCGCAGGCCTCCCGGCCTGCG
>DKVK01000052.1 GCA_002491165.1 Porphyromonadaceae bacterium UBA7180 | reverse complement strand
CACGGAAGTTTGGCAATGTCCCCTTTTTTGAGCGCAAAGTTAGCGCCCCAGGAAAACTACCGCAAGAACGGCCTCTTTGGCATGGATACCAACAAACCATTCAGCACGGATGCACAGCGTCCGCTTTTCGAACTTCAGAAGTCACAAAAGCTCCCCCGAGGAGGCGCTTTTTATGGGAGAGCTATGAGTACTATGAGGGCGGATGGGGGTTGCGCAGGCATGGAAAAGGCAGCCCGCGGTGGGCTGCCTATATTTTGGGAGGGGGTTACGCAGGCCTCCCGGCTTGCGCTCCATATTCTCAGCGTTCCATATTGCTTACTGCTTGCGTCCGCAGCAGTTCTTGTACTTCTTGCCTGAGCCGCAGGGGCACGGGTCGTTGCGGCCTACCTTGGGCTCGGCTTTGGCGGGCTGGTTGGGGCGCTGTTCGCCGCGGTTGGTGTTCATGGCGGCCTGGCGTTGGGCGCTCTCGCCGGGGTAGGTGTCGCGCGTGGTGCTGTAGCCCGCGTAGGGGTTCATGGCCGTAGCCTGGCGGTATGCCTGAGCCATCTGCTGCTGGCGCTGCGCCTCGGCCTGCTGTGCGGCTTCCTGCGCGGCGCGTGCTTCTTCGGCGGCTTTGGCTTCCTCGTAGTCGGGAACGGCGAGGTGGCCGCGCATGAGCGTGGAGACGGACTTGGAGTTCATGTCCCAGAGCATCTTTTTCCACAGTTCGTAGGCTTCGAGCTTGTAGATTACCAGCGGGTCTTTCTGCTCATAGGAGGCGTTCTGCACGGATTTGCGGAGCTCGTCCATCTCGCGGAGCTGTTCCTGCCATGCCTTGTCTATGGAGCTGAGGAGCACGGCTTTCTCCCATGCCTTGGAGATGGGGGCACATTCATGCTCGTAGGCTTCTTCGATGTCGGTGCGTATGTTGAATATGCGGCGGCCGTCGGTGACGGGAACGCCGAGGAGGCCTTTGGCGCCTTTCTCCTCCACGAACTCGCGGACGTAGGGCATGGCGGCCTGTGCTATCTTCTCTTTCTTGCGGGTGTAGTTGGTCATAGCGCTCTCGAAGATGCGCTGTGCGAGCTCGTCGCCGTCCACCTTGCCGTATTCCTCTTCGGTGACGGGGCTTTCGATGGCGAGTTGCTTGAGCAGTTCGGCGTCGAACTCTGCGAAGCCGCCCTCGTATCCGCGCGTGGCGAGTTCCTGCGAGACTTCGAATATCATGTTTGCGATGTCGGTGCCGATGCGTTCGCCTTTGAGGGCGTTTTGGCGGCGGCCGTACACGCCCTTGCGCTGTGCGTTCATGACGTCGTCATATTCCACGAGGCGCTTACGTATGCCGAAGTTGTTCTCCTCGACGCGTTTCTGTGCGTTCTCGATGGAGCGGGTCACCATCTTGGATTCAATCATCTCTCCCTCCTTGAAGCCGAGTTTGTCGAGTGTCTTGACCACGCGTTCGTTGGCGAAGAGGCGCATCACCTGGTCCTCGAACGATACGAAGAATACGGAGGAGCCGGGGTCTCCCTGGCGTCCGGCACGGCCCCGTAGCTGGCGGTCCACGCGGCGCGACTCATGGCGCTCGGTGCCGATGATGGCCAGGCCTCCGGCCTCCTTGACTTCAGGCGTGAGCTTGATGTCGGTACCGCGGCCGGCCATGTTGGTGGCTATGGTGACGGTGCCTGTCTTGCCGGCCTGTGCCACGATTTCGGCCTCCTGCTGGTGCAGCTTGGCGTTGAGCACCTGGTGGGGTATGCGGCGCAATTTGAGCATTTTGCTGAGGAGTTCGGAGATTTCCACCGACGTGGTGCCGACGAGCACCGGGCGTCCCTGGCTTACCATGAGTTCAACCTCTTCGATTACGGCGGCGTATTTCTCTTTCTTGGTGCGGTAGACGCGGTCGTTCTGGTCGTTGCGGATAACGGGGCGGTTGGTGGGGATTTCCACAACCTCGAGCTTATAGATGTCGTAGAACTCGCCGGCCTCGGTCATGGCGGTACCGGTCATGCCGGCGAGCTTGCGGTACATGCGGAAGTAGTTCTGCAGCGTGATGGTGGCGTAGGTCTGCGTGGCGGCTTCCACCTTTACGCCCTCCTTGGCTTCGATGGCCTGGTGCAGGCCGTCGCTGTAGCGGCGTCCCTCCATTATGCGGCCCGTCTGCTCATCCACGATTTTAATTTTGTTGTCGTCGATGACGTATTCCACATCCTTGTCGAAGAGGGTGTAGGCCTTGAGGAGCTGGTTCACGGTGTGCACGCGCTCTGCCTTCACGGAGTATTGCTGCAGGAGGCTGTCCTTCTTCTCCTGCTTGCCGTCGGCGTCGAGGTCGGTCTCGTTCTCGACGGCGGAGAGCTGCGCGGCTATGTCGGGGAGTATGAAGAACTCGGGGTCCTGTGTGGTGCCCGTGAGCACGTCTATGCCCTTGTCGGTGAGCTCTATGCCGTGGTTCTTCTCGTCGATGACGAAGTAGAGGGGCTCCACGGCCTTTGGCATCTCGCGGTTGTTGTCGGCCATGTATTTGGCCTCAACCTTGAGCAGAATCTGCTTGATGCCCTCCTCGCTGAGGTAGCGGATAAGTGGGTTGTATTTTGGGAGCGCCTTGTAGACGCGGAAGAGCGCGAGTCCGCCGTCCTCGAGGAGCTGTTCGGCTGTGAGCGGCTTCTTGTTCGGGTTCTCCGGGTCGGGCTTGTCGTATTTCCTGACCTCTTCGGGGTCACCGCTCTGTGCGGCGGTAATCTTGGCCTTGGCCTCTATGAGCAGGGCCTGTGCGAGCTTGCGCTGCGCGTTGACTACCTTCTCCACGTTGGGCTTGAAGTCGTTGAACATCTGGTCGTCCCCCTTGGGGATGGGACCTGAGATGATGAGAGGGGTCCGGGCGTCGTCGATGAGCACGGAGTCCACCTCGTCGACTATGGCGTAGTAGTGTTCGTGGCGCTGCACGAGGTCGGAAGGCTGTGTGGCCATGTTGTCGCGCAGGTAGTCGAAACCGAACTCGTTGTTGGTGCCGAAGGTGATGTCGCAGTTGTAAGCGTCACGGCGCTCTGAGCTGTTGGGCTCGGTCTTGTCGATGCAGTCTACCGTCAGGCCGTGGAACTGGTATAGCGGACCCATCCATTCGGAGTCGCGCTTGGCCAGATAGTCGTTGACGGTGACGACGTGCACGCCTTCGCCGGTGAGGGCGTTGAGGAACACGGGGAGGGTTGCCACGAGGGTCTTGCCCTCGCCGGTGGCCATCTCGGCGATGTTGTTGGACGCCTTCTCGCCGTTGAGGATGCCGTGGAGCACCATGCCGCCTATGAGCTGCACATCGTAGTGTACCATGTCCCACTTAATCATATTGCCTCCGGCCATCCATTCGTTCTTGTAAATGGCCTTGTCGCCGTCGATGGTGACGAAGTCCTTCCCGGCCACGGCGAGACGGCGGTCGGCGTCTGTAGCCTGCACTTCGATAGTGTCGTTCTCGGCGAAGCGGCGAGCCGTCTCCTTGACTACGGCGAAGACTTCGGGGAGGGCCTTGTCAAGTTTCTGGGCGTACATCTTGAAGCAGTCCTCGCGGAGGTCGTCTATCTGCTTCCAGAGGGGTTCGCGCTTGTCGTAGTCGAGGGTGTCGATTTCGGCGCGTATCTCGTCCATGCGGTCCTTGTAGGTTTTGGCTTCGCCGCGGATGTCGTCGCGGATGAGGTCTATGCGGTGGCGGAGCTGGTCGGGAGTCTCGCCCAGAAGCTGTTCCGAAATAGGGTTTATCTCTTTTTCGAGGCGTTGCCAGAGGGGACGCACTGCGCGCTCGCTCTGGTCGCCGAACATTTTCTTAAGTATGCTGGTAAATCCCATGAATTGTTAAAAAAATAATTTATCGTGCAAAGTTACGATAAAGTTTTGACTTTGCGAAATTTAAGACTAAAAAAGAAAGATTTAACGTTTCTGCGGTGCGTCGAGCAGTAGAGGACGCGAGAGGGCGCCGTTGGGGGCGCGGATACGCAAAGTCTGGGTTACGGTGGGGGCGAGCACAGTGGCCTCTACGGGTTCCCCTATGGTCATGGGGGCCACGGAGGGCGCCATCAGGAAGAAAGGGGTCGCTACGGAGGCGAGGCGCACGTTGTGGACTCGCGCGGGATATACGGTGTCGTCGGTAACGGTCCATCCTGGAGTGAATGCCACGTATATGTCGCCGCAATGGTTCACGTCGAGGCTTCGGCGCAGGGCGGCTGTGGCGTCGCCTCCCGAGAGTATGTCGTCAACGGTCAGCGCATCGGTGATGCCCGACATGCGCACCAGGAAGTCGCGCGCGTCGCCGGATATGCGTGCGTAGTCCTTCCCTTCGAGGGCCTTGCGGTTGAGGTAGAAGTGGCCGTCGCTGTATCCGGCTACGTAGGTGCCGTTGCCGTAAGAGGCGCTGAGATAGGAGTTGAGCAGGGATACGGCGCGTTTCACCGAGAAGTTGCCTGAGGGGATGCGGTAGCGCCCGTCGTCGCGTGCCGTCTCGTCGTAATATCCTGTGGAGGAGAGGTATATGAGTGTATTGTCGAGCCCCACGGCCTTGTCTATGGCGTCGAAGAGGCGCCCGAGGTCGGCGTCGAGGCGGACGTATGTGTCCTGGAGTTCAACGCGCGCGTCGCCGTCGGTGGCATATTTGTACGGGGCGGCGGTGTATGCTATGTTGAGCATATCGGTGCCTCCGTGTGTGCCGAGGTGCATGTCGCGCAGATAATCGATTGCCACGTCGGTGACTTCGCGGTTTGCCAGGGGGGAGGCGAGGAACTTGCGGAATCCCTCGCGGTCGGAGCGCGAGAAGGTGTATTTGAAGGCGTAGCCGTCTTTGCGGTCGGCCATGCCGGGATATCGTGCCGGGGGCAGGGCGGGGCGCCATTGCATGGTGTCGATGCGCTGCGCCGGGGCGTTGCGCACGTTGCGGAGGGCTGCGGGCGAGTTGGCGGTGTGCTTGCCGTAGAAGGGTGAAACTTCCCACCGTCCGTCAGTGTCCGAAATCCATGCGGCGCCGTTGCCGGCGTGCCCCGCCATGATGACGGCCTGCTGCGGGTCGGTGGCCACGCTGTAGACCGAGCCAATGCCGCGGCTGTCGATGGCCACCTCGTCGCTGACGGTGGAGAGCAGGAGTGCGGCGGGGGAGAACGAGTCCCCCTCCCGGAGGGTGGGGGTCAGCTTGTTGCGCTGCTGGTCGTAGACGTAGGCGGAGGCCACGCCGTTGGTGGCCGGATAGTTGCCGGTGTAGAGCAGGGCCGTGGCCGAAACGGCGTCGGGATGCACGGTGGGGAAGTCCACGTTGCGCAGATATGCCCCCTTGTTCATCAGCAGGTTGAAGCCGCGCTCCCCGAAGAGTTCGCGCAGATACTCAATGTAGTCGGTGCGGAGCTGGTCCACGACGATTCCTACCACGAGGCGCGGGCGCGAAGCGTCGGCCTGTAGTACCGTAGTGATGCCCACGAGCGAGCATAACACCGATGTGAGTAGTCTGTTCATCCTTTATTTCTTGGCGGGAGCTTTGCGGCGCGCGGCGGGTTTGGATGCCGCGTTGCGTTTGCTTTTCCCTTTATTATAACAGTTTTTGGCGTAAATTATTGCGTAGGCGGCGCTCAGTACGGCGGCGCTGCCCATTAGCGGGAAGATGGCCGCGTTGGCGCTCTGGTGCTGGAAGGGCCACGAAACGAGCAGGAACGCCGTTAGGATGGCTTCTATCCACATGAGTACGTTGGTGAAGCGGTCGCAGCGCGGGATGCACACCGTAACGGCGGCCATGAGCATGAGCGGGTTGAGCCACCACATTAGGATATTCGGCGACGTGGCTTCGTGCGAGGAGGCCGTGACGAGGAACCATACGACGCATCCCGCGAGTCCGGTGAGGAGCCAGTAGGGGGCGAGGAGCCAGCGCGCGGGCTTGCCTCGGCGCAAGTCCATGAAGGCCGTTGCGGCGCATAGCAGGAAGAGAACCCAGGCCCAGAAGAGGGGCGCCCCGTACCACGGCGTGGCGGGGAGCGTGGCGTCGTCGCGTCCCGGGTTGAGGTCGCGCGTCTCGCGGACCAGCGGGCGTCCGTCGGGGAGCGTTGCCGTGGAGGCGCGTTCCATCATCTCCACGGGCACGAACATTTCCTCTCCGGCCGTAACGGGCTGGTCGAGGCCGGCGCCGAGCGCCAGGTCTATGCCGAACTGGTACCACGGATAACCGCGGTGGTAGTGGCGCATCTCGTCGCGGAAGGAGGCATATTTTGGGTCGCCGGGATAAAGCACGGGACGTCCGGCCACAGAGTCGAGCCGCGCGCGGATACGCGTGGCGCAGTTGTCGCGTACGTAGTTATAACGGTAAACGGCGTTCTGTGGTTTTTCCTCCTCGTGGAGCATTGCGAGGAGCCTGCGGGCTTCCCCCTGCGTGAGGTTGAGGTCCTGCTCTACTACGCGCGAGCCTCGCTGCACGTATTCGGGGAGGAACCAGGCGAAGGGATACCCTCCCATGCGGTAGTCGGTCTCCCCCTTTACGAAGCGGTATACGAAGTTGGGCTGGTTGAAGTCGAAGAGGCCGTAGTTCCATACGGAGTCCATCTGCGCGGAGCGTATGCGGATGGCGCTGTGTCCGCAAAGTTCGTATATTTCGGGGCCGGGGAAGCAGGTTATGAGGCTGACGGTCATGGAGTCGGACGCCGGGGCTTCTATCTGTCCGATGAGCGGCCCGCGGTCGTGCTTCTGCGGCTCCTTCTGCCTCAGGGAGTCTACGGCCATATTGTCGGCGCGCGAGCCGGGGGTGGCCAGCTGCGCCCGTGTGGGCGCCGTTATCCCTGTTATTAATAAGGTGAAGAGGAGGAACAGCCGCGATGCCCTTGCGAACGCTCTGCGCCCTGCCTTGTTCTGCCGGGTCTTATGCTGCGGGGTTGTCATGAGAGTTCTTCGAGGCATTTCTGAATCTCCTCGTCAGTGGCGGTGAGGCGTTCTCGGCAAAGGCGTAGCAGTTCTATGGCGCGGCGCGTGTAGGCGGAGAGTTTGTCTATGTCGCAGTTGTCGCTCTGCATACGGGCCACTATCTCTTCGAGTTCCTTTACGGCCTCGGCGTAAGTCAGTTTCTCGGTTTCTTCTTGTTTGCTCATTTTACTTCTGATTTTATGGTGCCGTCGGGGAAGTAGGTTTCCATTACGGCACCGGAGGTAGCGTCGGCGGCCGATTTGAGTGCGTGTCCGTCGATGCGCGTTATGGTGTATCCGCGGCGCAGGGTGGCCACGGGGTTGAGGACGTCCACCAGGCGGGAAAGGGCGTCGATGCGTTGCTTGCGTTGCTGTAAGGCGTTGTCGGCGGCCTGCCTTAGGCGCGGGATTATCCCTTCGAGGCGTTCGCGGTGGAGGGCTATGCGCTGGCGTCCTACGATGGCGGTGGAGCGGCGCAGGGCATCAAGGCGGTCCGCGGCGCGCGTGAGGCGGCTTTCCGCGAGCGTGCGTATCATGGCGGCGGCCGAGTCGAGGCGGCGCTGCTCGCCGGTCATGCGCTCCTGTACGTAGCGTATGATGTTGTTGCCCAGTGTGTTGGCGTATAGCGATGACTGGCGCAGGCGCTCCACGAGGAACTCGGCGACGGCCGTCGGCGTCTTGCAGCGTGTGTGGGCTATGTAGTCGAGCACGGTGTTGTCCCGCTCATGGCCGATGCCAACTATCACCGGCAGCGGGAAGGTGGCCACGGCGCGTGCCAGGTCGAGGTTGTCGAAGGAGTTGAGGTCGGAGGTGGCGCCGCCGCCGCGTATTATGACCACACAATCCCAGAAGTCGATGGTCTCGGAGATGGCGGCCAGCTGAGCCATGACGGTGGGGACGGTCCTTTCCCCCTGGAGTATGGCGGGGAAGAGGTGGGGATAGAACTTGAAACCGCCGGGGTTGGAGGCGAGCTGGTTGCAGAAGTCGCCGTAGCCCGCCGCGCCTTCGGCCGAGATTACCGCTATCTTCTGCGGGTTGGGCGCCAGGTATGTGCCCTTGTTGCGGTCCAGGAGCCCCTCGCGTTGCAGCTGCGCGAGTATCTCGCGGCGCAGACGTTCCATATCGCCGAGGGTATATGAGGGGTCTATATCGCGGATATTGAACGCTATGCCGTAGAGGTTGTGGTGCGTGACTGCGCCGTAGAGGAGCACTTTCATCCCGGAGGCGAGCTGCGAGCCGGTGGCGGCATGGAACTTGGCGCGGAGCTGCGCATAGGTGCCGCCCCAGATGTTGGCGTTCATACGTGCCACGGTGGTACCCGCCTGGTTTTTCTCTATGAGGTTGACGTAGCAGTGCCCTCCGGCGGTGCGCAGGTCGGAGAACTCGGCCACTACCCATACGTTCTGCAGCTCGGGGCGCACACGCAGGGCGTTGCCTACCAGGGTAGTAAGCCGGCTGAGGGTCATCTGCGGCGGACGTTGGTCAAAGAGGGTTGGCACGGTGGTGGTTGTATAAATCTAATTCTTAAATAAGTGTTCAAATTAAACACATAT
>DKVK01000025.1 GCA_002491165.1 Porphyromonadaceae bacterium UBA7180 | reverse complement strand
CGTGCGCCGGCATAGCTTTCGTCGCCGGTCATCATGGCGGCCCACTGGCGGTCTGACATGGCGCCTGTACCCGAGTCGGTGATACAGTCGATGTAGACATACTCTGATTTTAGCATGAATACATTGTACTTGGCTTCTTTGAGCCACTGTTCGCGCTGCTTGCGGGTGCTTTTATGGATGGGTTCAACCATCTTGATTTTCCAACATTCTGCAAAAGGTAATTCCATGATATTTTATTATTTTAGGTATTGTCGGTCGGTTATTACTTTGCAAAGTTAACACTAAAAATCGTATTATGCAAATTATATCACCAAAATATTTAAAAATAATATTTCGCGTCTATTTATTAGTAGTTGGGTGATTATGATGTAAATATTATGCCGAAAATTACACTTTTTCAACGTTTTACCTGACAGGCGCGACGGGTTTAACGCTATACCCCTGACGTCGCAACATCTCCAGGAGTCCCGTGGGTCCGCAAAGGTGCCCCGCGCCGACCACTATAAGCGAGGGATGCTCCTTCATCAGCTCCGGAAGCCGCTGCATCCACTTCTCGTTGCGCCGCGTTGCCAGCGCCTCCATGAACTCACCGTCCGCTCCTTCCGATTGTTCCGCCACACACGCCGAGATGGCCGGCAGGTCCCCTTTCATATATGCGTCCATAAGCTTCATAACGTCATCGACGGCCTTGTCCGGATCGTCAAGCGTTTCCATCAGCTTGTCGGCCTGCTGGCGTATGCTCATCGAGTTGTAAAGTACCTGCGCCTGGTCTTCCACAGTTTCGAGACCGACGATAACCTTGCCGAGCGAGTCGCCCATCTGTTGCAGGCGCGCGTCCATTTGTTGCGACTGGTCGAAGTCCGCGAAACGCTCCATGGCTGGTTTTATCTCCAGCATCGTCATGGCCACTATAGGTTTCATGGTGTTGAAAAGGGAAAGCGGTGTGCCTGTAATGGCGGTAAACTTTTCGTTGGCCACGTTAAAGAGGGAGTCTCCCAGCACAGCCTGCAAGGTGCTGTCCTTCGGGGCCATCATCATTGGCTGCATCTTCAGGGCCATCTGCATCATGTCGAGGTTCGCCATGTCGATCTCCCCCACCACAGCCTCGACATCGTGGAGCGCCTTGACGGCGCCCACGGAATCGGCCACGCGGAACGGTGCCAGATGATGCGTCCCGAAGACAAAAGAAGGTTTCTTAAGGCCGTTGCCCGACACCTTATATAACAGTTGCGCCGCGCAAGGCAGGCAAACAAGAACTGTCAGAAATGCTAAAATCAGTTTCTTCATATACTTTTTACGTTTGGTTTGATTCTTAAGATTTTTCTCTGTGACAAAGGTAGTGATAGTACGTGAAACCACAAAATTTGCATTGCAATAAAAATTTGTGACAAAAATATTTGCCTGTTAAAAAATGTTTTGTAACTTTGCGAGCGTAAAGCGATAACCAATCCCGAAACCGAGATTGAATGTATTAGCAGACCCAACGATTCCACCGTAATGGTTGAAACAGAAAAACTCATAATAATAACCCTATAAACTACCTGAAAAGTATGAAGAAATTCTACACGATGGCACTCGCCCTGACGGTTGTAGCTTCCGCAATGGCAGCTCCCCAAATTCGTCAGATGCAGCCCAACAAGGTTAAAAAACACATGTCTGTAAATCTTACAGACTCCCAAATGAAAAAAGTATCGGCTCAGAAAGTAAAAGCAAAAGCCGGTGAAGAACAGTCTATCGAAGGTTACTACGATTTCCACATCGGTGACTACTACTTCCAAACTTCTGTTGGCGAGACAACCGTCGGTGCCAACGTGACTCTTGACGGAAATACTGTTACTATCTCAAGTGACAGCGAATTCTTCCCCTCTGACATCGTCGGCACTTTCAACGCCACGACAAATAAAATTACTTTCGACAGCCGGAATCTCGGAAGCACAAGCATTCAGGGAAGCACATATTACATCCTATTCACCCCGTTTGAATGGATTGCAGTAGGAGATTCGGGTGAAGTTACCGACAAGTCAATTGAAGGTACATACGACCCGTCAACCGGAACAATCACCTTCCTTAAAGACCATGGTTTCTCATGGAAAGCGTATTCAGATGCCTCGCTTTCAGATTCCAGCTTCCAGGGTTATTTGAACATTTGGGATGTTTTAGGAATGGAAAAAGGCATCGACCCCGAAAGCGGTTGGAATACGGTTACTACCACTGCTAAATGGATGGACTATATGGTTTGGCCGATGTTCATGGAAGCTGCTCCGTCCGAAAAGGAAATTACTGTTCAGCAGGCTGCCGAAAATCCCAATATGTTCCGTATGGTTGCTCCGTTCGCTGACATCTTTGGAAGCGCTAATATCGTATTGGACGCCACAGATCGCGCAAATGTACTCATTGCACTTCAGGAATCAGGTATCGTCACCTCTGATATGGGTCCTTGCTACATTGCATCTACAACCGAAATTCTTGCAGATCCTTCGCAGGGCAGTCTTATCACAATGAGCGGTAACCGTATTGAATTCCCCATCAAGTCTGTATGGTTCTATTTCCCGCAATATAACGAGCAAAGCGTTTACTTCAATGGAGAACAGACTGCACCCGGTTATCTTATCATCGACAAACTGAACGGTATCGACGACATCGCAGTTGACCATAACGCTCCCATCGAGTACTTCAACCTCCAGGGTGTACGCATCGCCAACCCCGAAAAGGGTCAGCTCGTCATCACCCGTCAGGGTTCCAAGACAAGCAAAACCATCGTTCGCTAATCAGCCGAAAATCTTTAATCACTCTATAATGGAGGCCGGGTACATTGCCCGGCTTTCTTGTTATCTTCCCGTTTCACTTGCGTTGACATAGTGCCTTATGGCCTTACACCGCAATGACCGAGAAAAATGCCGGTACACCATCTTTTCGCGCTAAATTTAGTTAAACGCAAAACAGTAAACCCCGGTTGGGTGTTATTCTTCAAGAAACCCTAAATTCATAGAAAAGACAATGGACTTTTTAACCAATGACAAACTGCTTATCTCCGGCGCCGCCGGGATGATAGGCTCAAACATGGCGCAGACCGCCATGATGATGCGACTGACTCCAAACATCACTCTCTACGACCCCTACGCCCCCGCTCTCGAAGGTGTTTTTGAAGAAATGATGCACTGTGGTTTCGAGGGATTCAACCTTACTTTCACCTCAGATGTGGAGGAAGCCTTCAAAGGTGCTAAATACATCGTCTCCTCCGGCGGTGCCGCACGCAAAGCCGGCATGACACGCGAAGACCTCCTCAAGGGGAACGCCCAGATAGCCGAAGACTTCGGCAAGAACGTGCGCAAATACTGCCCGGACGTCAACTTCGTTGTCGTTATCTTCAATCCCGCCGACATCACGGGCCTCATCACTTTGCTCTATTCCGGCCTGAAACCCACCCAGGTGGCAACACTGGCAGCACTTGACTCCACACGACTGCGCTCCGAACTCTCCAAGAAGTTCAAAATCTCACCCGACTCCGTCGTCAACGCACGCACATACGGCGGCCACGGCGAGCAGATGGCTGTCTTCGCCTCAACGACTACCGTCAACGGCAAACCCCTCACCGAAATCATCGGCACCGAAATGCTGCCGCAGAACGATTGGGAGGAACTCAGAACCCGCGTGGTTCAGGGCGGTGCCAACATTATCAAGCTTCGCGGACGCAGCTCCTTCCAGAGCCCCTCGTATCTCTCCATAGAGATGATAGCCGCCGCCATGGGTGGCAAACCCTTCACATGGCCTGCCGGTACTTACGTAAACGACGACCGCTTCAAGAACATCATGATGGCCATGGAGACCGTCATCGACAAGAGCGGCATCCACTACAAGGAAGTGAAAGGCACACCGGAAGAGGAAGCCGAACTGGAACGCAGCTACAAGCATCTCTGCGACATGCGCAAAGAGGTTATCGACCTCGGCATAATGCCGCCCATCGCAGACTGGAAAGAACTCAACCCCAATATGTAAATATGTAACAGACGCTGAATGGAGATGACAGTTCATTAAATCTTCCCCGTTAGCACCACTAACTCAGGGCTGTCCCAAATCAGGGGCAGCCCTTTTGATTTCCTCCCATCTATGAATTTACACGTTTATATCAGGGCTATCGCTTCGCGGTATTTCTGAAGTGTGGTGGCTTTGCGGATGCGTTTCCAGGCTTTGCGCCCTATTTCATCCTCCAGATAATCCCAAAAAGGTGTGAGGTGCGAAAGCGTCTGCGTTTCGCCGCACAGTTTCTCCACGTTATGCCGGTACACCATCTCGTGCATCCGCATAAGGTGTTCTCTCCTCTTGCGGTAATCCCACTCCTCACCTTCGGCATATTCGGCGGCGAGCGACGGTCGGGCAAGCAGCCCACGCCCTATCATAACACCGGCGATGCCCGGGATGCGCTCCGTTATCGCATGGATGTCGTCGGCCGTGCGCAGTTCACCGTTATATATTACCGGATGTGCCGAAGCCTTAAGCAACTCTTCGAACTGCGCCATGTCGAGTTCTCCCTTATACTGCTGTTTGGCGGAACGTGGATGCACCGTTATGTGGCGCAGCGGCATACGGTTGAGAATGTCGATCACCCCGCGCCATGCCGTAGTGTCATTAACGCCGAGACGCATCTTCAAAGTGTATTCCATCCCGTCGAACTCGCCGAAGACGGGGAGTATTTCGCGCAAAACGTCCGGACGTTCCAGAAGAGCGCTGCCGCGTCCTAATTTCATCTGCGGCGGGAAGGGGCAACCCATGTTGAGGTCAATGGAACGGTAACCGTAACTGTATGCAGTGCCGACGAGCGATTCCAGCTCTTCACGGTCGTTGAAAATTACCTGGGGCGAAACCGGGACGCCCCCGTTGGTGTCGGAAAGCAGACGCCCCATGTCCTGGCGGCGCGGCTCCCCCTTCTCCATTCGCAGGAACGGTGTGTAATAACGCTCTATGCCGCCGTAGACGAGATGGTGTGCCTTACGGTAGATTCCTTCGGTATAGCCTTGAAGCGGTGCGAAATATATCTTCATGGTCACGATGTTTTGCCGGGGAGGAATGCGAAATAAACCGAAGCCACAAGCAGCCCGAAGGCCACGATATGGTTCCATCGGAATTGTTCACCCTTGAAGAGCAATGTCACTATTATTGTAAAGATGACAAGCGATATGACTTCCTGCACCACTTTGAGCTGAACCAGGGAGAACGGGCCTCCGTTCTCAACATAGCCCACGCGGTTGGCCGGAATCATGAAGCAGTATTCAAAGAAAGCGAGGGCCCAGGAAAGGAGTATGACGCCTATCAGGGGCCAATTGCTTGTAACGCCTGCATTCTGGAGTTTGAGATGCCCGTACCATGCGAACGTCATGAACACATTGGACACCAACAGCAGGAGAATGGTCATTATTTTCGGATTCATCTTACAATTATACGCCGGGATAAGCCCGTAAAACGGTTGCAAAATTAACAAAAATCCCCAACTCCCACAACACCCGAAGACATAATAATGACCATAAATAAGAAGTGCGGCATCCCGCTGTATGCGAATGCCGCCGTTCTATTTGTGGATAGATTTATATGTTGCTTGTTTGTATCAGCTCATCAAGTCAGGTTATATGGCCTGTTATTTCAGCTCGATCAGTTCATATTCCTGCGAGCCGAGGCCTATCTCTTCGGCGTGTTTGAGCGAAACCATTCCGTGACGCGAGTCGATGCGTTCTATCATGTGGTCGCGTCCGTGGTCTTTGGAGTTGCGCACGGCATCGACGGTTGCCTTGTCGAGCGCCACGGGGTCGAGCGATGCGAAGATGCCTATGTCGGCCATGCAGACAGGTTCGGGATTGCCGTTGCAGTCACAGTCTACCGACAGGTTGTTGGCCACGTTGATGTAGACGGCGCGCCCTTTCATGTGGTCTACTACAGCCTGGGCCGCTTCGGCCATTGATTCCTGGAAGTCGTCCTGCTGCGCTATGTGGTCCCAGAGGATTTCGGCATCGTCAACTTTTCCGGCCGAGTGGATATAAGCCTTGCCGTTGCGCGAGGCAACGCCTATCGAGAGGTTCTTGATTGCACCCCCGAAGCCACCCATCTGGTGTCCCTTGAAGTGCGAGAGGCAAATCAGGAAGTCGTAGTCGTTGAATGCTTCACCCACGAGGTCATATTTCAGATGCTTGGCTTTCGGGCCGACGGGAATCTTCACATCGGCCACCGAGTCCATGATGATTACAGGCGCTATGGAGGGGAATCCGTGTTCCTTGATCACTTCCCGGTGGTCGTTGTTGTAATAGCGTTTACCTTTATAGGCGGTATTGCACTCCACGATGGTGCCGTCCACGAGCTTCACGAAGTCGCCGATGAGTTCCGGTTTCAGGTAGTTCGGGTTGCCTTTTTCGCCGGTGGAGATCTTCACGGCCACTTTGCCGTCGGCAGGCAGCCCGAGTGCTTTGTAAATCCTGATGAGGCTTTCGGGGGTTATTTCCTTTATGAAATAGACTTTGGGAGGTTCCTGTGACTTCTGTGCCGGGGCGTTTTCAGGGCAACCCTTGCCGCAGTGATGGTGCTGTGCGAAGCATGGCATAGTGGCCGTAAAGGCCAGCACGGCGGCTGTGAGCAGTGTTGTTAGTTTCATATTCGTATGGTTTAAAGATGTTTCAGAAATTGAGTCCCGCTTCGGCGAAAAGACGCCGGTCTTCGGCTATGGTGTTGCCGACGGTAGTGAGCATATCGCCCATGAGAACGCCGTTCACTCCTCCCCGCATCATCCGCAAAGTGGCAGCATGGGAGATGCCTTTCCGGCCTCCGGCAAAGCGAATGGCCTGGCGCGGAAGAATGAAACGGAAGAGGGCGGCAGTACGGATTATCTCATCTTCCGACAGCGGCGCGGTTTTCTCGAGCGGCGTGCCGGGTATCGGGTTCAGTATGTTGATGGGCACTGAATCCACGTCAAGGTCTGCCAGCTCGAAGGCGAAGTCTATCCGTTGCTTCATGCTCTCCCCCATCCCTATGATGCCGCCCGAGCATACGTCGAGTCCGGCTTCGCGGGCGGCGCGTATTGTGGCGCGCTTGTCTTCGGGAGTATGGCTGGTGCAGAGCGTGCGGAAATGTTCGGCGCACGTTTCCATATTACAGTGATAACGCTTCACGCCGGCCTTGGCCAGCATCTTCATCCTTTCGGCGTCGAGCAACCCCATCGAGGCGCAGAGGTAAAGGTTGGTTTCGGAGGAAAGGTGGCGGTATATTTCGCAGAATTTTTCAAGGTCTTTCCGCGAGACGGCGCGGCCGCTGGTCACCAGCGAAAAGCGGTGTATGCCCTCGTGCTCGTTGCGCTTTGCGGCTGTCATGACTTCCTCTTCGTCAAGAAAATTATAGGTCTCGCAACCGGTGGCGTGGCGCGAGGACTGAGCACACCATTTGCAGTCTTCGCCACAATTGCCCGAGCGGGCGTTTACAATGGAGCATGAATCGACATCATCGCTGTGGAAACGCCGGCGCAAGCGGTCGGCGGCATCACAGAGTGTGTCGGTGTCCACATTCCCTTCGAGCCACAAGGCCTCTTCGCGGGAGATACGGCCACCGGAGAGTATTTTCTCTTCAATCTCTTTCAAGTTCATAAGTAGCTACTATTTTGAACGCAAAATTACAAAAATAATTGGTAGTAGCCCTAACCAGAATTGCCTTTTTTTCAACCAGAATTACGTGTTGCGTGGAAATACCTCAATCTTCCCAACAAAATTTTTTGCAGTTTCGGCGGATTGATTGGTCTATTTTTCGGTAATTAAAACATTTTAACGTGACTATGCGTTAACACTTCAAACAACCAAACAACCAAAGAATGACAATTATGAAAAAGTTATTTATGTTAACAGCCATCGCCATGGCATCAACCTTTGCAGGTTCGGCACAAACAGTGGTGAACAACCCGGGCAACACTTCTTACTTCGGATTCCGCGCATCTCTCGACGTCCCGTGTCCCGGTGATGTCAAAGTTGGAGATTTCAAAAGTGACATCTACAAAAACGGCATCGGTTTCTCCGCCGGTTTCATCTATAACATCCCTGTAGTAGCAAACTTCTACATCGAACCGGGTGTGTCGTACTATTACAATGCCACCGGTTTCAAGGACGTGAAAATCGGAGACATCAACATTAAAGAAGAAGCAATGGAGCACGCATCTGTTCGCCAAATGGGATTGCGGGTACCCGTTATGTTCGGCTACCACTTCGACTTCACTCCCGACGTCAACCTCGCCATCTTCACAGGTCCGGAACTTGAGGTAGGACTCAGCAGCGACACATATCTGACTTCAAAAAGTGTAGGTGCGCTTCCTAAATTTCACACCGCGCCCAGCAACTACGGCGACCACGCTATCGGTTTCAAGCGCAACCGCGTGGACTGCTCATGGAAATTCGGAGTAGGCTTCAACTTCGTGAAAAACTACTATGTCGGCATTGAAGGAGCCGTCGGCCTTGCAGACCGCGCAAAAGGTGACAACATCTCCTTCCATGAAAATCGTGTAGGCGTTACGCTCGGCTACAACTTCAAATAATAAACGACTTCACTTTCGCGACTGAGATACCCGGGAGCGGTAATCTCAGTCGCACTGTATAGTTTGACAATCCTTCCTTCCCTCCTTCCTTCCTTCCTCCCTCCTACTACTTGCTGTCTTAAACACACGTCTTAAGCACACGTCACGTCCTTTCAAACCAAGGTTATGGATATTTTCCTCGCATCACTTCCCATTCTTACCCTCATCATCCTGATGGGCGTTTTCAAAATGCCGGGCGACCGCAGCAGCGTCATCACCCTGATAGTCACGGCATTGGTGGCCGCCTTCGGCTTCTCCTTTCCCGCCATTGACATCTCCTTCTCCTTCCTATACGGCATGGGCAAAGCCCTCTTCCCCATTCTCTTCATCATCCTCATGGCCATCTACAGCTACAACGTGCTGCTACAGACCGGCAAGATTGATGTGCTGCGCGAACAGTTCTCCAACCTTGCCGCCGACCGCAGCGTGCAGGTGCTGCTCATCACCTGGGGCTTCGGCGGACTGCTCGAAGGCATGGCCGGTTTCGGAACCGCCGTCGCCATCCCGGCTGCAATCCTCATTTCCTTAGGATACAAACCGGTATTCTCGGCCCTTGTCTCGCTGCTGGCCAACTCAGTGCCGACCGCTTTCGGCGCTGTCGGAGTGCCGGTCATAGTCCTTTCGCAGGAAACAGGACTGCCGCTGCAACACCTTTCCGTCTCCGTAGTGATACAGCTCTCCGCGCTGATGATACTTATCCCCATGGTCATCACTTTCCTCACAGACTCGTCGGGCAAGGCGTTGTGGAAAAACCTGACGCTTAGCATCCTTGTCGGAATCGTCTCGCTTGTGGTGCAGTATGTTTCGGCAAGATATATCGGTGCCGAAACGCCGGCCATCCTCGGTGCCATCGCCTCGATAGCCGTAATCATCGGCGCCGGTAAGTTCATCGACCGCAAGAAGCCGCGCAGCAAGTCGCACCTCAGCGCCAAGGAAACACTCTCGGCATGGAGCGTCTACGGCCTCATCCTGGTGCTCGTACTGATAACCAGCCCGCTCATCCCCGCCGTGCGCAACGCCCTCTCGTCGGTATGCGTCACCACCTTCCCCTTCGTCATTCAGGGACATGCCAAGCCGCTCACCATACAATGGCTCACGCAAGGCGGCATCCTGCTCTTCCTGGGTTCCTTCCTCGGCGGACTGATACAGGGCGCCTCCGTAGGGTCACTCTTCACTTGCCTCAGCCGCACAGTTGTGCAGATGTGGCGCACCGCCGTTACGGTAATCTGTCTCGTGGGGTTCTCCACTATAATGGAACTTTCGGGCATGACGCCGGTCCTGGCCATAGCGCTGGCCACCGCCACCGGCTCGCTCTATCCCCTCTTCGCCCCGGCCATCGGAGCATTGGGAACCTTCCTCACCGGCAGCGACACCTCGGCCAATATCATGTTCGGCAAACTTCAGGCCTCCGTCGGCACGCAGATAGGCGTTTCGCCCGACTGGCTTGCCGCCGCCAACACCGCCGGCGCTACCGGCGGCAAGATAATTTCGCCGCAAAGCATCGCCATCGCCACCTCGGCCTGCAACGACCAGGGCCGTGAAGGCGCCATCCTCAAACGTGCACTCCCCTACGCCCTGGCCTATGTCATTATCACCGGCCTGGCGGTCTATATATTCGCTTAAACACTTCAAACCTCAAGAGTTATGAAAATAGGTCTATTCATACCATGTTACATCAATGCCTGCTACCCGCAGGTGGGGGTGGCAAGCTTTAAACTCCTCCGCTCGCTGGGCCTCGATGTGGACTATCCCATGCCGCAGACATGCTGCGGACAGCCGCAGGCCAACGGCGGTTTCGAGCACGATTCCAAACCATTGGCCGAACACATGCAGCGCCTCTTCGAAAAATACGACTATGTGGTCGGTCCCTCGGCCTCGTGTGTCGTTTTCGTCAAAGACAAATACCCCCACCTGCTCCATCGCCCCGAGCATGAGTGCATCTCCTCCCATATCTTCGAAATCTGCGAGTTCCTCCACGACATCATCGGCGTGGACAAACTCTCCGCCGAGTTCCCGCACAAGGTGAGCGTCCACAATTCCTGCCACGGCATGAGGCTGCTTCACTTGTCGTCGCCGTCGGAGCTTATGATTCCGCACTATAACAAGCTCATCGACCTGCTGAAACTGGTGAAAGGGATAGAGATTTTCACCCCGCAGAGGCGCGACGAATGTTGCGGTTTCGGCGGACTCTTCTCCATCGAAGAGCCGGATGTCTCCATCTCGATGGGTACCGACAAGGTTCTCTCGCACATGGCCACCGGTGCCGAGTTCATAACAGGCGCCGACTCCTCCTGCCTGATGCACATGCAGGGAATCATCGATCGCCGGAAATTCCCCATCCGGACAAAACATATAGTAGAAATCCTGGCCGCAGGGCTATAAAAACACATTGCCATGAGTACACATTCCAAAGAAGCGAAAAAATTCCTCGGTAATCCCGAGCGGGCTTCGTGGCACAATGACGCCCTCTTCTTCGTGCGCATGAAACGCGACAAACAGGCCTCAGACGTCCCAGAATGGGAAGACCTCCGCAAACGTGCCTCGCAAATTAAACGACATACCATCACCAATCTTCCCGTTTACCTCGAAGCCTTCGAGCGTAACTGCTTGGCCAACGGTGTGCGGGTGCACTGGGCCGCCGACGCTTCGGACATGAACGAGGCCGTCTATGAGATAATCAAGGAACACGGCGCACACCGTCTCGTGAAGAGCAAGTCCATGCTCAGCGAGGAATGCGGAATGGCACCCTATCTTGAAGAACGCGGTATTGACGTGGTGGAATCGGACCTCGGCGAACGTATCATGCAGTTCCTCCACGAGCCACCCAGCCACATCGTGCTGCCTGCCATTGCTGTGAAGCGTGAGGAAGTGGCCGACGTTTTCGCTAAGGAGATAGGTTCCGACGCCAATAACTCCGACCCTACATACCTCACACACCAGGCGCGCCGCTCGTTGCGCGAAATCTTTCTCAACACAACAGTTGCCATGACGGGCGTCAACTTCGCCGTTGCCGACACCGGCGCCTTCTGCGTCTGCACCAACGAGGGCAACGCCGACATGGGAACCTCATTCGCCAAGGTGCAGATCTCCATTATGGGCATAGAGAAACTGGTGCCTGACTACGAGTCGCTCGGCGTTTTCCTGCGTCTGCTGGCACGTTCCGCCACCGGCCAGGCATCCACCACCTACACCTCCTTATATAAGAAACCGGTCGAGGGTCAGGAAATGCACATCATCATCGTGGACAACGGCCGCTCACGTATCCTCGCCGACAAGGAGCACAACGACATGCTCAAGTGCATCCGCTGCGGAGCCTGCATGAACACCTGTCCCGTCTACCGCCGCACCGGCGGTTACTCATACTCATACTTCATCCCCGGCCCGGTCGGCATCAACCTCGGTATGCTGGCCGATATCCGCAAATATTGCGGCAACCTCTCGGCCTGCTCCCTCTGCTATGGCTGCCAGAACGTCTGCCCCGCAAAAGTTACGCTCGCCGACCAGATTTATCTCTGGCGTCAGGACCTCGAGAAATATCATCTCGCCGACCCGATGAAGAAAACAGTGGTCAAGGCCATGAACCTCGTGATGCGCCGTCCCGCCCTTTTCAATACTGCCATAAAGTGCGCGCCGATAATCGAAAAGATGCCCCGCGCCCTCGTCTATGCTCCCATCAATGCCTGGGGACGCGGCCGCGACCTCCCGCCGTTCCCCTCCCGCTCATTCGCCGACATCTGGAAATCAACTTTAAGTAAGGAAAAATGACAAACAAAGAGATAATATTCAAACGTCTACACGAGGCCGGAGTCGATTCCGAGCCGTTGGGTCCCATGGACTTCGAGCCGCAGACCTTCGCCGACCCGCTGGCACAGTTCGAGGAATCGCTCAAAGCCGCCGGCGGACAGAGCGTGCGCCTCAACCCCGGCGACGACATTAACGAAGTGATACGCGGGCTGTACCCCGACGCCAAGAACATAGCCTCCGACCTCACAGAGATAACGTGCGCCAACATCAACCCCGACACCGTAGACGAGCCGCAGAAACTTGCCGGCACCGACGTTGCGGTTGTTTGTGGCGACTTCGGCGTGGCCGAAAACGGCATGGTGTGGGTACCGCGTAACGTCCGCTGGAAAGCTCTCTACTTCGTGGCAGAAGCGTTGGTATTATTGCTTGACCACAAAAAAGTGGTAAGCAACATGCACCAGGCTATGCAGCGTCCCGAACTGAACGACTTCGACTTCGGCTGCTTCATAGCCGGCCCCTCCAAGACCGCCGACATAGAGCAAGCCCTGGTAATAGGCGCCCACGGCGCCCGCAACCTCACCGTACTCCTCTACTGAGAAAGCATCCACGTAATATAAAAATTGCGATGATACATATTATATTAGAATAAACTTTTCGCTATGGAAAAACTATAATCATATCACCTCATAGTTTAACTCCTTGTCAATCTGCGTTTAAAATTTTGGACATAAAATAAGCGAGGCTACCCGATGATGTGGTAGCCTCGCTTTACTTTTTTTAATTGCTGAATGGAGCGACTAAAGTTTTCAGAAGCACTTTGTTTTAAAGCAAGTTCCATTGCAGAATTCTTTTTGCGCGTAAATCCTCCTTTACGGAGGCCTGGAAATCTACAATGCTGTTAAGTTAAGAAACAAAGTCAAATTTTTTGTTGGGTCTCGGCTGGAATTATTGGCTGTAGATGCGACTTCTGCTCTGAATGATTAACTGGCAAAACTGCCTCCGAAGTTTAACCACATTGTGGAGACCTCCGTTCCATAAGTTTACCGGTTGAGGGCGCCGACAATGGTTGAGAAGTCCGTGATGTTGTGGCGGCGGCAGTAGTCTTCTATCCATTCTACGGTGCGGATGGTGGCGTCGGGATGCACGAAGTTGGCAGTCCCTATCTGCACGGCACTGGCTCCGGCCAGGATGAACTCCATGGCGTCGCGGCCGTTCATTATACCGCCGAGGCCCACTACCGGTATCTTCACAGCCTTGGCTACCTGCCACACCATTCTTATTGCTATCGGGCGGATACACGGACCTGAGAGTCCGCCGGTAACGGTGGAGAGGAATGGCCGCTGGCGCTCTACGTCGACGGCCATTCCGAGGAAGGTGTTAACCAGCGAAACGCTGTCGGCACCAGAGCCTTCGACGGCGCGGGCTATCTCGGTGATGTCGGTGACGTTGGGGGAAAGTTTCACCATCAGGTGGCGCGGCCATACTTTGCGCACCGCCTCGGTGACTTCCGACGATCCGGCGCAGGTCGTTCCGAAGGCCATGCCTCCGCTCTTGACGTTGGGGCAGGAAATGTTGACCTCGATGGCGGGAATTCCATCAAGAGAGGCGAGACGGCGTGCCGTCTCGACATAGTCGGATACTTTCGCGCCGCTGACGTTGACGATGATGTTGCTCTTGTAGTGCCGTATCTCAGGATATATTTTCTCGATGAAATAGTCCACGCCCTTGTTCTGGAGACCTACGGCGTTGAGCATACCGGAGGGTGTTTCAGCCATGCGGGGATAGGGGTTGCCCTGACGAGGTTCGAGGGTGGTCCCTTTCACTATGATGGCACCGAGACGGTCGAGGTCGGTGAGCGATTCGAATTCGCGGCCGTAGCCGAAAGTACCGGAGGCCGTCATCACCGGGTTTTGCAGCTTGAGCCCGGCTCCCAAGTCGATATTCAGATTTACCATTTGAGACGATTTAAGTTGAAAACGGGACCTTCGGTACAGGTGCAGACATTGCCGCTGTCGGCGGTGTCTTCCACGCAGCAGAGGCAGGCGCCGAGGCCGCACGCCATCTTGTTTTCGAGGCTTACTTCACATTCCACATTGCGTTTGCGGGCTGCCGCGGCTACGGCCTTCATCATGGGCATCGGGCCGCAGACATACCAGCGGTCGGCCTCAAGGTCGAGTGCCGGACACTGTGTGACGAACCCTTTGGTGCCGAGCGAGCCGTCCTCCGTAGCTACGAAAGTCTTGCCTATTTTCTCGAAGTCGGGGAGTTGCCAATCAAGTTCCTTTCGGTTGCGAGCGCCGAGTACGAACACCGGTTCAACGCCGCGCTGCCGCAGACACTCGCCGAGGTAAAGCAGCGGAGCTACGCCCACGCCACCGCCGATGAGCAGGCATTTCTCCGGCTTTTCGGGCAAGGTGAAGCCGTGGCCGAGTGGCATGAGTATGTTATAACGGTCGCCGGGAAGGGAGTTGACGAGCACAGCGGTGCCTTCTCCGGCCTCTTTGACCATCAGCATGAGGCTTCCCGGCTCGGCGAAGTTTACGGAAATGGGGCGGCGCAGGAAGGTGTTGTGCGCGTGCTCCACGAGGATGTTCACGAACTGTCCGGGCGCGGGCATCGGCATCGTAACGCCCCCCACGGGTTCGAGGGTGAGGCGTGCCGTGGCGCCGCTGCGGTCCACGCACGTTACCTCAAACTCTATCAATAGCGGTTTGTTCATTATGTCGTTGGTTTTTTATTTTCTGATATTCAAAGCTTTGCGCAACTCTTCGAGGCGGTCGCGCACTGATTGGAGGCGCTCTATGACGGCTTGCTGGCGCGAAACATTGCCGCTGTTGACGCGCAACTGCTCCTTGGCGGCCTCGATTTTCAGCCCTTTGTCTTTCACGAGATATTTGATGATGCGCAGATGCTCTATGTCGGAGGGTTTGTAATACCTCACGTTTCCGGCGCTGCGGCGCGGGGCGCACTGCGGGAACTCCTTTTCCCAGTAGCGGAGCGTAGACGCGGGTACGCCGAGCATCTCCGCCACGTAGCGTATCTTGTAATATTGTTTGTCGAGTTCGTCCATAGTCGTCAGTCCATTACACGCCCGGCGTTTTCCGCCTGCTTCACCATTTCGTCGTACTGCGCCGGCGTGAGGTCCATAAAATAATAGTTGACGGGGTTTTGGGGCTCGTCGTTGAGGCGCACTTCGTAGTGGAGATGCGGCCCGGTGGATTTGCCGGTGTTGCCCACCTCCCCTATCTTATCGCCTCGCACCACGGTCTGTCCCGTCTTGACACCCACGGAGTTGAGGTGGCCGAAGCGGGTGGTGTAGCCGTAGCCGTGGTCAATGTCTATGCAGTTGCCGTAGCCGTCCTTCCATCCGGCAAAGGTGACGCGCCCTTTTGCAGTGGCGAACACCGGGTCTCCCACATCGGCGGGAAAGTCGAGGCCGGCGTGGAACTTGGTTGTGCCGTAGACAGGGTCGATGCGGTTGCCGAAACCGGAGGAGATGGAGAAGTCTGCCACGTTTATGGGGAGGACGGAGGGGGTATGCGCCAGTTTTTCGCTCTGCGAGGCCAGGGCTTCGCGCAGCTTGTCGAAGGAGATTGACTGCGCATAGAGGCTGCGTTCCAGAATGTCTATGTTGCGCGCCAAGGTGACAAGTATCTTCTCGTCGCTGAGGCCGGCATACTGCGCATAACGGCTGTCATTGTCGAGTCCGGCATAGCGCTGCGCGCGGTTCACCGGCTCCATCTGCATCATCACGCGGTAGAGGTTGTCGTCGCGGTTGCGTATCTCGTCCATCACTTTCAGGGCGCCGTCCACGCGTTTCTCCATCACGGTAAGCTGCTGAGACAACTGCTCGTTCTCCTCCTTGAGGTTGTCCTCGCCCGGCGACGCGAATCCGTAATAGGCGATGCAGAAGAACACTGCGCCGAAGAGGCATGACAGGAGCAACAGCCGCAACCCGGAGAGTACCTTCACTCCCAGGGTGGCATAGACGCGCTCGTAATTGTCGGTTTCCGGATTATATCTATAGTAAATGTTCCTGGCCATAGAATCACCGCAAAGGTACAAAGTTTTTTCCTTATAGCAAAATTTAACGCTTGCCAAAAAGGGTACGCGAACTTTTTTGCGGGTAGTTATTTGTCCGACTGATAAAATCTTTATACCTTTGCATCGTGAAAAACTGAACAGAGACACAATTACTGATGGAAAAACAGATAGAAATCGACGGTGTGAAGGTCAGCTACAACGAGACGGGTCCGGAAGACGGCTGTCCGATAGTGCTGATGCACGGCTGGGGTTGCAACTCGTCGACGGTAGCCAGCATCGAGGCAATAGTTTCGCCGAAGATGCACGTCTTCAACATAGACCTGCCGGGCCACGGCAAAAGCGACGAACCCCCTGCGGTGTGGGGCATAGAACTTTACACTCAACTGGTGGAGAAGCTACTCGACCGCCTCGGCATAGAACGTCCAATACTGCTTGGACACAGTTTCGGGGGACGCATAGCCATCATGCTGTCGTCGCGCCGCGACGTGCGCAAGGTGGTGCTCGTCGATGCCGCCGGCGTCAAGCCCCGCCGCAGCCTCAAATATTACTTTAAGGTTTACTCATATAAGACTGTAAAACACCTGCTTCCCCTCCTCTTCGGAAAGAAGAAAGGGGGCGAGTTGCTCGACAAATACCGCGGCCGTTCCGGCTCGTCGGACTATAACAACGCCACTCCGATGATGCGTGCCATCCTGAGCAAATGCGTCAACGAAGACCTCAAGCACGTGATGCCCGATATCAAGGCGCCCACGCTGCTCATCTGGGGCGAAAACGACACGGCGACTCCCCTCTCCGACGCCAAGACAATGGAGCGCCTCATCCCTGACGCAGGCCTTGCCTCCTTCCCCGGATGCGGCCATTACTCTTTCCTCGACAATCCCGCCGGGTTTAAAGCTGTACTTAAAGAATTCTTAAAGAACGAATTGAAATGATTGGATTTATGATAGCGGTGTACGTTGTGGTCGGCGCGTACATGTTGCTGAATTTCAAATACGACATACAGATGCTGCAGCAGAACAGCTATCGCATAGACCGCTACTGGCGATGGCTCGACGGGCGGAAGATGGGTGCCTGGCGCCTCGTGGACGTGGCGCTACTCTTCATGCTCTTCGCCAACTTCTTCGTCAACATTCAGGCCGTACCCGAACTTCTCGTGGCAATTGCCTGCGCCACCAAGATTGTGCTCATCCTGCGCCGCAAATACAAGAAACCGCTTGTCTTCACCAAACGAGTATGGCGCATCTACTCCGTAACGGCTGGATTGGCGCTCATTCTCAGCGCGCTGATGTGCATCTTCTACGTGCGCCCCGAAGGGAACCCTTACGCCCCGACCGACGGACAGATGACCATCGGTGTGGCACTCGTAGTAAGCATCTTTTCCTACTGCGTGGTGACGGCCGCCGTATGGTTGCTCAAACCGGTCGAGGAAGCCATCAACCGCCGCTATTACAATGATGCCGCACGCATCTTGCGCTCCATGGAGCCTGATATGACCGTCATCGGCATAACCGGTTCTTACGGCAAGACGAGCACCAAACACTACCTGAACCGCATACTCTCCGAAGAATACGACGTGCTGATGACTCCTGGTTCGTTCAATACTCCGATGGGGGTAATTCGCACCGTGCGCGAGATGATGAAGCCCTACCATCGCATCTTTATCTGTGAGATGGGTGCCAAACAGACCGGCGATGTCAAGGAAATCTGCGACCTCGTGCATCCTCGCATGGGCATCATCACCGCCGTAGGTCCTATGCACCTCGAGTCGTTCCATACCATAGAGAACGTGCAGGCCACCAAATTTGAACTGGCCGACGCCCTCCCCCCCGACGGTCTCGCGGTAATCAACAATGACTTCGAATATTGCGCCAACCGCCCCGTCGACAACGTGGAGGCTATGCGCTATGCCGTTTCCAATACCGCAGATGCGCAGTATTGCGCCCAGAACATCAAGTATTCTCCCGAGGGAACGACCTTCGAGGTAGCCGGTCCCGACGGACTGCGACTGGAATTGCGCACACAATTGGTAGGAGAATGTAATATATCCAACCTGCTCGGCGCCGTGATAGTGGCATTGCGCATGGGCATGAAACCGGAAAGCATCCGCCGCGCCGTCGGCAAGATAGAGCAGGTTGAACACCGTCTGAACATGAAACGCACTCCCGGCGGAGTAACCATCATCGATGACGCCTTTAACTCCAACCCGACCGGCTCGAAGATGGCCGTAGACGTGCTCGGCTCCTTCACCGACGGACGCCGCATCGTGGTGACGCCCGGCATGATAGAACTCGGCGACAAGCAGTATGAGCTGAACCGCGAACTCGGCAAGCATATCGGCGAAAGCGTTGACATTGCCATAATCGTGGGCGAATACAATCGCGACGCGCTTACCGACGGTGTGCGAAGCACCGACTTCGACACCGAAAACCTCGTGGTGGTCGACTCCTTCGCCAAGGCGCAGGAGTTCCTGGGCAAGACGTTGCGCCAAGGCGACGTGGTGCTCTACGAAAACGACCTGCCTGACACCTTCAAGTAAGCCGGCTCCACGAGACAGATAATTGCCCGGTATTATCCGCACATCCTGACGGGCGACCGGGTAATTTCAGGCAAAAAGATAACCCGAAATTTCCTAACAAACTCCATATTTACCATGAAAATAAAACTGCTGCTCACCGTCGTGAGCCTCGCAACGGCCTTCGGCATGGCTGCCGAATCGCCGCTGTGGCTGCGTGACGTCGCCGTTTCTCCCGACGGCGAGACCGTGGCTTTCACCTACAAAGGTGACATCTACACGGTGCCCTTCGCCGGAGGCAAAGCCACACGCCTCACCACGTCGCAGGCTTTCGACGGCAATCCCGTCTGGAGTCCCGACGGAACGCAAATCGCCTTTGCCAGCGACCGCGAAGGTTCCATGGACATCTTCATAGTCCCCGCCACCGGCGGCACGCCGGTGCGCCTTACTACAAACAACGCCGGCAACGAGACGCCGCGCGCCTTCCTAAACGGCGAGACGGTACTCTTCGAATCCTCGGTCGCTCCATCGCGTACCGCCGCACAGGGACCTTTCCAAGGCCAGATGTACACCGTGGCCACAACGCCCGGCAAACGCCCGCAGATGTTCCTCTCCATGCCCATGACTGCCGTGGACATCGACCCCGCCACAGGCAAAATCCTCTACCAGAACCGCAAAGGCTACGAAGACGTGCTCCGCAAGCACGAACGCTCGTCGGGCACGCCGGACATCTGGATGTACGACCCAGCCAGCGGCGATTTCACACAGCTCACCGACTTCAACGGCGCCAACCAGAATCCGCGTTGGGCGTCGACCGACTCCTTCTTCTACCTCAACGACAGCGACGGAAACAACAACGTATTCCTGCGCGACATGAACGGAAAGGAGCGCCAAATCACCAAGTTCAAGAATCATCCGGTGCGCTCCCTCTCCACCTCGGCCGACCGCAGGAAACTCGCCTTCTCGCAGGACGGACAGATTTACACCATCAACGGCCAGGGGGAACCGCAGCTCCTCGCCGTGGACATCGTCACAGACAACTATGACACCGACCGTGTGAAACGCGACGTAACGCAAGGAGCCTCCACCATCGCCCTCTCCCCCGACGGCAAGGAGATAGCTTTCGTGCTGCGCGGCGATGTATACGTCACCTCCGTCAAGTACCCCACCACAAAGCGCATCACCGACACTCCGGGACAGGAACGCCGCGTCGGCTTCTCGCCCGACGGCAAGAAACTGGTTTACGACGGGGAGCGCAACGGCCTGTGGCGAATCTACACCGCCGAGTTGGCACCCGCCGACACGCTCCGTGGCTTCGCTTACGCTCCGAAGGTAATCGAGAAGATGGTGTATGAATCCAAGGACGGCAAACCGGCACAGCAACCCGCCTTCTCGCCCGACGGCAAGAAAATAGCCTTCCTCGAAAACCGCACCGCCCTCAAGGTCCTCGACCTTGCCACCGGTAAAGTGGTTACCGCCCTCGACCCGAAGTTCAACTATTCGTACACGGACGGCGACGTTCCCTTCGAGTGGTCGCCCGACAGCAAACACTTGCTTATCACCTATATCGGCAACGGCGGATGGAACAACACCGACATCGCCATGGTCAATGCCGACGGCACAGGCGAGCCGGTTGACCTTACCGTGAGCGGATATTCCGACGGCTCACCCTACTGGACGGCCGACGGCTCCGGCTTTACTTACCTCACCGGAAAATACGGCTACCGCAGCCACGGCTCGTGGGGCGAGACTGACGACGTCACCCTCATGATGCTCAACGGCGAGAAATGGGACGAGTTCAACATGACCGAAGAGGAAGCCGCCCTTGCCGAAGAGGAGCAGAAAGCCGCTTCCGCCGACAAGGACGACAAGAAATCCAAGAAGAACAAAAAGGATAAAGACGCCGACAAAAAGGAGATGAAGCTCGATCTCGAGAACCGCCTCTACCGCACGGCGCGCCTTACCCCCGTTTCCGGTTTCCTGATGGACTACCGCCTCTCCCCCAAGATGGACAAGCTATATTATACCGTGCTCGGGCAGGACGGGAAGTACGACCTGATGATGACCGACCTGCGCAAGAAAGAGACTTCGCGTCTGCTCTCCGACCTTACCGGCGGTTTCGAGATGGACAAGAAAGGCGAGAAACTATATGTGCTTTCGGGCAGCGGCATCCAGGAAGTGACACTCCCTTCAGGTGAAGGCGGTTCCGCATCGGTTAAAGCCATAGAGTATAATGCCGAATATTCGCGCATTCCATCGCAGGAACGCGAGTACATATTCGATCACGTAATCAGCCAGGTTCGCGACAAATTCTACGACGAGAACCTACACGGCGTCGATTGGGACATGTATGCCCGCGACTACCGCCGTTTCCTCCCCTACATCAATAATAACCGCGACTTCGCTACACTGCTGAGCGAGCTTCTCGGCGAGCTCAACGCCTCGCATACCGGCGGCCGCTTCTACGCTCCCGGCGCTCCGGCGGCTACAAGCAATGCCGTGCTCGGCGCTTTCTTCGACGAGAACTATGACGGCGACGGCCTCAAGATTTCAGAAATACTGAAACGCGGTCCGTTGGCCACCGATAAGGCCGGACTCTCCGCCGGCGACATCATCACCGCCATCGACGGACTGCCCGTGAAGAGCGGCGTGGACTATTATCCCCTGCTCGAAGGCAAAGCCGGCAAGAAGGTGCGTCTCACCGTCAGCCACAACGGTGCAAGCAAGGACATCACCGTGCGACCCATCACCCCCGGAAAGCAGAACGAACTCCTATACCGCCGTTATGTGGAGCGCAACCGCGCCATTGTGGATTCCGTATCCGGCGGCCGCGTTGCTTACGTCCACGTGCAGGGCATGGATTCGCCCAGCTTCCGCACCGTTTACGACGAGCTCCTCGGACTTCAGCGCGACAAAGAGGCTGTGGTTGTGGACACACGCTACAACGGCGGCGGCTGGCTGCACAACGACCTCGCCATCCTGCTCAGCGGCAAGGAGTACGTCCGCTTCAGCCCGCGAGGCCAGTACATAGGCCATGAACCCTTCTCGCAGTGGACCAAACCAAGCGTAATGCTTACTAACGAGAGCAACTACAGCGATGCCCACGGCTCGCCCTACACTTACCAGACGCTCGGTTTGGGCAAGATAGTCGGCGCACCGGTTCCGGGCACCATGACCGCCGTTTGGTGGGAAACCCAGGTTGACCCGACCATCGTCTTCGGTATTCCGCAGGTTACTTCCCTTGACAAGAACGGCAAAGCACTTGAAAACCAGCAGCTGAATCCCGACGTGGAAGTATATAACCTCCCCGCCGATGTGCTGAAAGGCATCGATGCCCAACTGATAGAAGCCACCAAAGAACTCCTGCGCCAGCTCGACGCCAAGTAATCCTGCATCCCCAATCCCTACAATACAATCAGCCCGGGCCAATCGTTTGGGCTGATTGTATTTTGGCCAACATTTATTGATTTAATTGTATGACTTGGCGCATATGCCATGGGACATCCCTACTCACAAAGGTTTGTTATTCCGACATTTTAAGGATTTCGGCTAAAGGGAGACAGGGGATGGACATGGCGCGGAGGTCGCATATGTTCGCGGCGGCGGTGTCGGTGTCTTGGGCCGAGCAGCAATCGGTGCAGACTGTCACCGGGAGGTCGCGCATCAGGGCGTCGACGGCGGTGGCGCGCACGCAGTTGGGGTATTGTGTGCCCGCTATTATCAGTCCGGTTATGCCGAGTTTTTCAAGGAGCGCGTCGAGGCCAGTTTTGTAGAAACCGCTGAAGCGTTTCTTTACCACTATATGGTCGCCGGGTTGAGGAGCGAGAGGTCCTACTATTTCAGCGCCGTCGGTTCCTTTCACACAATAGCCTTGGCGGCCTTGGAATAAATGCCGGCGGTATGGCTCGCAGTCGCGGCCTTCAGGGTCGTGGCGGCGGATAACGTGGATTACCGGCCAGCCGTTGCGGCGTGCATGGTCGAGGAGCCGGACGCAAGCCGGAACGGTTTCGGCGGCTCCGGCAACGCACAACGGACGTCCCGGCTCCACGAAGTCGCGCTGCATGTCGATTATTATCACTGCTTTCATGCCCCGAAGTTACAATTTTTTCCGCTGATACGCAAATTCCCGATATTTTTTGAGGATTTGATTTTCATATTAAGATTTTTTAGATTAATTTTGCAACATGTTAGGGGCGTTTGCCCGTTTCGGCTTCCGGGGCGGCGGTTTGCCTCTTGCGTCGCCGGGACGGAATACTTCCCGTTCTCCTCCAAATACAGTGAATTATAACACTAACCTAAATCTATATGGCAGAACTGAAACTACAATCCTCAGGTGCGCTCAACGACAAAGCGTGGGCGCGCTGGACGGCTTTGGGACTCCTGGCCTTCGCAATGTTTTGCAGCTACATCTTTATGGACCTCCTGTCCCCTATCAAAGACTTGCTGCAATCCACACGCGGCTGGGACTCCACGGCCTTCGGTACCGAACAGGGTGCTGAAACTTTCCTGAACGTATTCGTTTTCTTCCTCATCTTCGCCGGTATCATCCTTGACAAGATGGGCGTTCGCTTCACCGCGGTGCTCTCCGGAGCCGTAATGGTAGTGGGCGCCGTCATCAACTGGTATGCGCTTACCGAAAGCTTTATCGGTTCGGGGCTTGAAAACTGGTTCAACACGCACCTCAACTACATTCCCGGATTCCAGGAACTGGGCATCGCTCCGTTCTACGAAGGTATGCCTGCATCGGCCAAGTTGTCGGCCATCGGCTTCATGATCTTCGGTTGCGGCGTGGAGATGGCCGGTATCACCGTTTCGCGCGGTATCGTAAAATGGTTCAAGGGCCGCGAAATGGCCATGGCTATGGGTTCGGAAATGGCACTCGCCCGCCTCGGCGTGGGTACGTGTATGATTTTCTCCCCGCTGGTAGCCAACTTCGGCGGCAATATCTCCGTTTCGCGCTCGGTGGCTTTCGGCGTCGTTTTGCTGATGATCGGTCTCATAATGTTCATCACTTACTTCTTCATGGACAAGAAGCTCGACGAGCAGACCGGTGCCGAAGAGGAGAAAGACGACCCCTTCAAGATTTCCGACCTCGGCAAGATTCTCTCGTCATTGGGATTCTGGATTGTGGCGCTCCTCTGCGTGCTCTACTATTCGGCCATCTTCCCCTTCCAGAAGTATGCTGTCAATATGCTGCAATGTAACCTCACGCTGCATCCTGAAACGGTTACGGAATTCTGGCAGTCCGATGTGGCAACGTACATACAGTACGTGATAATGCTTATCGTTGCTGCCGGCGCTTTCGCCTTCAGTTTCTCTAAGAACAAGGCCGTCAAGCTGCCGTCGCTCATCATCGCCATCGTGGCTCTTGTGGTTTACTGCGTGATGGGCTATATGCGCCAGTCGGCCGCAGCCATCTTCGCCGTGTTCCCGCTTCTGGCCGTGGGTATCACCCCGGTTCTCGGCAATTATGTGGACCACAAGGGTAAGGCAGCCTCGATGCTTGTTCTCGGCGCGTTGCTGCTGATTATGTGCCACCTCACTTTCGCCTTCATCCTGCCGATGTTCCGCGGCAACGACATGGGCGGTGTCTTCGTGGCTTACCTTACCATCCTGGTGCTCGGCGCCAGCTTCTCGCTGGTTCCCGCCGCGCTATGGCCTTCCGTTCCGAAGCTGGTGGACGCGAAGATCATCGGTTCGGCTTACGCGCTGATTTTCTGGATTCAGAACATCGGTCTGTGGCTCTTCCCGCTGCTCATCGGCAAGGTTCTCGACGCTACCAATACCGACATCGCCGCAGAGGTTGCCGCCGGCACCATTACACCGGAGGCAGCCGCCATCAGCTATAACTATACGTGGCCGCTGGTAATGCTCGCCTGCCTCGGTGTGGCTGCCCTGCTTTTGGGACTCTACCTCAAGGTTGTAGACCGCAAGAAGCACCTCGGCCTCGAACTTCCGACGATTACTTCCGAAAAGACGGAAATCAAGGAGTCGGAAGTGGAAGACGTGGAACTCTAACCGTCATATCCTCTATAACAAAGGCATCCGCGCGGCATACCGTCTCTGCGGATGCCTTTGCAATAAACCGCCTTTACCGCGCGTTGTTATATTATGGGACGCGCAGATTTGCGGCTCGCAAAAACCGGAATAAGAAGATGATGAAAAGATACATTATAGGGTTGCTGACGGTGCTTGCCCTCGCCGCCGGCGTGCAGGCCGAGACGGTGACGCAGAAGCAAGCAAAGGCCGTGGCACAGCAGTTCTTCAACAAAGCCTTCGGACGTACCATGCCGCAGCCGAAGTATGTCTACAACGGGCGACGCCTCACCACGCAGCGCCTCTTCGTGCCTTTCTACGTTTTCACGCTCCCGACGCAGGGTTACGTCATAGTCAGTGCCGAGAACAAGGCGTTCCCTATCCTCGGCTACTCGCTGCGCGAGCCTTTCAAGGGGGACAAGGTGGGGGAACGCATGGCCGACTGGTTGCGCTCATATGCCCGTGACATAGAGCTGATACGCTATGATGACCGCATTCCCTACGAGGCCATAGAAGCGTGGGGCGACATCCCGGCTTACATCGACAAAGTCCTCTCGCACCCATACGACGCCACCGACCCTCTGATAACCCTCCAGGAGGCTCAGGAGAACATCGACCGCGTGGCTTACGGCGGCGATGCCACGGACGACCTCTGGAGCGACATCTACGCGCCGGAACAATGGCAGGAGATGGTGGACGCGCAGCTTGCCAAAGACCGCAACGTGGCCGTCGGACTGTGGCAGAACGGCGAGCCTAAAGCCTTCATACTGCACGGCCGCAAGGGGGATTATTACCGCGTGGAACTCGACGAAGTGGGTTCGCAACTAATGCGCCTGTTCGCTACGGAATATCTCAGCGACGGCCAACTGGCAGCCCTTACCGGCGTTCCGCCGATAGACCGGTCGGTGCCTGAGGAAGCACCGTTCACCTTCTACGACAACTTCTTGGCCGAGACGGAGCGCGAACGTAAACAGCGCGCCGACGCATACGATATGGTTCTCACAGTCACCGAACCGGAAGTGCTTACCTACGGTTCCGGACTTTACACGGTGCGGATGCCGGAGCCGGTAGTGCTTGCGCGTGTATATAACCTCAGCGGCGCCCTTATGCGCCAATACACTTACAAGGATGCAACGGACCCGCACATTGACATCCTCGACCAGCCCGGCGGCTTTTATATAGTTGAACTCGTGGGCCGCTCAGGCAAAACCTACGGCGTGAAGGTGGCACGCTGATCCCGTGTCTGCCTCATAAGCCTTTATGCAAAATCTAAACCGATATGAAACTGCTTAAATCAAAGATACTCTCCCTCATGCCCTCCTTTTAGTCGTCATCCTCATAGTCCTGACCTTCAGGATGCGCGATCAATGGTGGATGTTCATAGATATGTTCTGTGCCTTCATGATGACGTTCTGCCACTTCGCTGCGTTGCTGCTTGAGAAAGTAAATCCCTTCTCATCGAAGAAGCTCGACATCATAGCACTCGTCTTCGGCGTCCTCTTCGTAATAAGCTTTATCGTGGAGTTTTTCATCTTCCAGGCTGTGTGAGGATGAGAATCCCGTGATTGCTATGAGTGCATTGGCATTTTGTATAGGTTACTCACAGTACTTTATTAGACTGAAAGCTGGAGCTGGTTTTTGACGAGGCGCCAGTAGTCGCCGCGACGGGCGGTAAGTTCGGCGTGCGTGCCTGTTTCGGCTATACGCCCGTCTTTTATGAATACTATCTTGTCGGCGTTCTGCACGGTGCTGAGGCGGTGCGCCGCTATCACGATAGTCTTCCCGTCGCGCAGCGCGTTGATGTTCTCCACTATCGAACGCTCGTTGTTGGCGTCGAGCGACGAAGTGGCTTCGTCAAGGAATATAATGTCCGGGTCTTTGTAGAGCGCACGCGCTATCATAAGGCGCTGTTTCTGGCCGCCACTCATCTCTATTCCGGATACGCCTATTTTCGTGAATACGCCCATCGGCAATGTGTCGGTGAAGGATTTGAGGCCTACCGTTTCCAATAATTTCAAGGCCTTGTCGAGGTCCGGTTTCTCTTCCGACAGGGAGATGTTTTCGATTATCGTCCCGGAGAAAATCTTCGCTTCTTGCATCACTACGCCGCAATGCTTCAGCCAGTCGCCGTTGTCCATGTCGCGCACGTCGCAGTTGCTTAGAAGCAGTTTCCCCTTCTGCGGGATGTAGAAGCCGAGCATCAGCTTTATCAGCGTAGACTTGCCGCAACCGCTCTCCCCTACCAGCGCCGTGATTTTTCCTTTCTCGACGGTCAGCGAGAAGTCCTTGATGACGAACGGCGAGCCGGCTCCGGCATACTTGAAACTGACGTCCTTGAACCTTACCGACGGCTCAGTGAATTTCTCCGTTCCGCGAAACTCCGAGTCATCGTGAATCACGTCGTCGATGCGCTGGTAAGAGAGCATTGCGTCCTGGAAAGAACTCAGCGACGAACCCAACGTGTTGAACGGCTGCGATAGGCGTCCTGTGATGTAACCGAGTGTCATCAGCGTTCCTAACGAGAGGTCGCCGTAGACCACCATCGCCGCGCCGATGCCTGTCACGGTGAGGTCCTTGAGGCGCGTAAGCACGGTCTGTCCGCCGCTCTGAGCAAGATTCACCCACGCCGACTTCATCGAAACGCTGTTGATCCTCTTCTGTGTCTCCTTCCATTTCCCTATCCTCACCGACTCGGCATTGTTTACCTTCAGGTCGGCCATGCCGTTGGTCAGCTCGTAGGCGTGGTTCTGGTTCTCCGCCGAGTTGGTGAACAGAGCGTAGTCTATCGTCTTGCGCTTGTTCAAGAAGAGGCTTGTCCATACTATCTCTATCACCGACATTGTGATGAAAATCGTGAATATCAGCATGCTGTAATGGAAGAGGAGCACCGAAAAGACGGTGGCCGTCAGTATCATTATGATCACCGAATTTGGGAACGAGAGCAGAAAATTCTTGATGCGCGAATGGTCGCTGATTTTCTGCACGAAGTCGGAGCTGACCTTGCGGTCGAAGAACGACAGCGGGAAGCGCGCCAGCCGTTCCAGGAAACGGTTCACCATGTCGAGGTGAATACCCAGCCCTGTCTTGGTGAGGATAAGGTCCATGCCGCTCGACGCTACCCATCCGCCCAGCGCGATGGCCAGCTGCACCAACAGCAGCATCACTATCAGGTTGATGTCCTTCAGGCCGATACCCTCGTCGATGGTTCGCTTCAGCAACACCGGTACGGCGAAGTCGGCCGCCATGATGACGAATGTTATCAGCAGCGCGACCAGGAACTTGTGCCTGTGCATCTTGAAGAACTGCATCAGGTATGCCATGAAGTTCCGGATGTTGTTGTCTTTTGGATACTTCTTGGTGTAGAACTCCGGCGTAGGCTCGGCGAGCACCACGAGTCCGGTGTCCTTTCCCTCGGTGAGCCAGTATTTGGTGAAGTCCTCCTCGCCGTATACGAGTTTTCCCTGCGCCGGGTCAGCGATGGAATACTTTTTACGTTTGGCGTTGTAATCGTACAGAACCACGAAATGCCGTTGCTGCCAATAGAGGATGGTGGGCAGCGGCATATCCTCTATATGTTCCTTGCGTATCTGGCAGGCCTTCGAGTTCATCCCTATCTTTGCGAAACACGACGTAATGTCCTTTATGGACATGCCGAGGCGATTGAGGTCGGAGATGTGGTGAAGGTATCTGAGCGGAATTTTCGCACCGTAGGCACGGGCTATCATGCGAATGCATGTCAACCCGCAGTCCGAGTGCTCCACTGGTAGTGTTTCACTGAGTGTGTCTGAGGCGAGTTCACTCAAGCCT
>DKVK01000007.1 GCA_002491165.1 Porphyromonadaceae bacterium UBA7180 | reverse complement strand
TCTACCAACTGAGCTATTGCGGCAATGAATCGGCGCTTCCGCCTTATTCCGGTGCAAAATTACAAACTTTTTCTTTAATGGCCAAATTTTTTCGCTATCTTTTTATCACATTGCTTTCTTTTATGCCGGAATTTTCTGTGTTATATAGGTGAATAGTGCTGAAAATAAATTAGTTGCGTTGAAAGATAAGGGTCGATGCTGCGGAAATGGAGGTGATGCGTTGCGGAGGCGGCGTCAGCAACCGTTGTCGTAGCGGTAGACTTCGCGGAGCATAGGCGCAACGGTGCGTTGCCAGTCGCTCATGTCCACGTTGCCGTGCGTCATCAGCATCAGCGGCAGCGGCGAAAGCCCGTCGGAGTAGGGCGGCTGTATGTATTCGATGTCGTGATGCGGGCAGAAGCCGAGCCGCTTGTAAAAGCCGATGCGGCGGCGTGCCATTTCCGTTTCCGGCAACTCTACTTCTATCAGTACGTTATTGTTGACCGCCTTGAAGACGTACTCCATCATGGCTCGCCCGATGTTGCGGCCGCGCAGTTCCGGCGACACTGCGAAATGCTCTATGTATGTGTAGCCGTCAAAGTTCCAGTATGACATGAATCCGACGAATTTCCCGTCCTCCATGGCGGCGAGGACATTGAACTTAGGGTGTTTGCTGCGCACAAACTCGCCGAACTCGCTGGCGTCGGCATAGGGACGGCGCTCCTCCGGCGGGAAAGCGTCGGCGTACAGCCTCAGAAAATCGGGAAAATTCTCCTCTCTCAGTGTTATGTATTCCATAAAAGTAAAGCGTTGTTGAGGTTTGTAATGTTCGGAAAAACAGCCGCTTCGCGAGCGAGAACCCGGAAGCGGCCGTTTGTTATGTTTCGCTATGAATGTCAGTCTGCCATTGTGGGGTCGTTCTCTATGAGCCATTCGGCTATCTGCACGGCGTTGAGGGCGGCTCCTTTCTTTATTTGGTCGCCTACGACCCAGAATGAGAGTCCGTTGGGGTTGCCGAGGTCGGCGCGGAGACGGCCCACATATACCGGTTCCGTCCCGGCCACGGGGAGCGGCATGGGATATTTGCCCTCGGCGGGATTGTCTACCATCACGATTCCGGGAGCGTTTTCGAGGGCTTTGCGTGCTTCGTCCACACTGATGGGACGTGCGGTTTCAATCCAGATAGCCTCGCTGTGGGCGCGCAGAACCGGCACGCGCACGCAGGTTGCGGACACCTCTATCGCGGTGGAATGCAGTATCTTGCGCGTTTCGTTGTACATTTTCATCTCCTCCTTGGTATAGCCGTTGTCGGTGAAGGAGTCGACCTGCGGAATGAGGTTGAAAGCCAGCTGTGCCACGAATTTCTCGACCTTGGGTTCGCGTCCTCCGGCGATGGCTGCATGCTGCTCCACGAGTTCCTGCATTGCCGATGCGCCGGCGCCGGAAGCGGCCTGGTATGTGGCCACGTGCACACGGCGGATGGGGGAGAGGGCGTTGAGCGGGGCGAGCGCCACCACCATCTGGATGGTGGTGCAGTTGGGGTTGCCGATGATTCGCTTGGGGCGGAAGAGGGCATCTTCGCCGTTGACCTCCGGCACCACGAGCGGTACGAGCGGATCCATGCGGAAGGCCGACGAGTTGTCGATCATCAGGGTGCCGTGTCGCGTGATGGTCCCGGCATATTCGAGCGACGTGGAGCCGCCGGCCGAGACGAAGGCTATCTTCACGTCGGAAAAGTCGGAGTCGTGGGTGAGTTCCTCCACGGTGTATTCCTTGCCGCGGAAGGTGTATGTCGTGCCGGCGCTGCGTTTCGAGCCGAAAAGGCGCAGGGTGTCGATGGGGAAATTGTGCTCGTCGAGCACGCGAAGGAACTCCTGGCCTACGGCGCCGCTGACGCCTACTATTGCTATGTTCATAAGAGGAGTGGATTTATTGTGTGTTACTGTTTGCCGGAAACGTTCATCTTGCGGTCAATCTTGCTGACCAGGCCCTGGAGCACCTTGCCCGGGCCGAGTTCCACGAAGTCGGTGGCGCCGTCGGCTATCATGGCCTGCACGTCCTGAGTCCAGCGCACAGGGGCGGTGAGCTGTTCTATAAGGTTAGCCTTGATTTCCTCGGGGTTGGTATGGGGTTTGCCGTCCACGTTCTGATAGACGGGGCAGACGGGCGTCTTGAACTCGGTGGCGTCGATGGCGCGGGTGAGTTCCTCCTTGGCGGGAGCCATCAGCGGGCTATGGAAAGCTCCGCCCACTTTCAGCTTGAGGGCGCGGCGTGCACCGGCGGCGAGCATCTTTTCGCAAGCTGCGTCGATGCCGGCATTCGTGCCGGAGATTACCACCTGGCCGGGGCAGTTGTAGTTGGCGGGAGCCACTATGTCATCGACTTCGGCGCAAAGCTCTTCCACTTTTTCGTCGGGGAGGGCGAGCACGGCGGCCATAGTGGAGGGGTTTGCCTCGCAGGCCTTCTGCATGGCCATGGCGCGCGTCGCCACCAGGCGCAGTCCGTCTTCGAAACTCATGGCTCCGGCGGCTACCAATGCCGAGAACTCGCCGAGGCTGTGGCCGGCCACCATGTCGGGCTTGAACCCGTCGCCCAGTGACTTGGCAAGTATCACGCTGTGCAAGAAGATGGCGGGCTGCGTCACCTTGGTCTGCTTTAAGTCTTCTTCGGTGCCGTTGAACATGAGGTCGGTGATGCGGAAACCGAGCACCTCGTTTGCCTTTTCGAACATTTCGCGGGCCTCGGGATTGTTGTCGTAGAGGTCCTTGCCCATTCCTACGAACTGAGCGCCCTGGCCGGGAAATACATAAGCTGTCTTCATATTGTCTTTTCCTTTTTATTTCTGTTTTTACCTTTCAAGCATCGTTTTGCGGCTCGCGGGGAAGCAGCCGCCTGCTGCCTTTGGAGTATGTTTTAAAACACATATCCCTTTTGCCGCTGCAAAGGTACATATAATAATCGGATTAACGAAACTTTTCCGTAATTTTAATTTCCTTTAAGTCTCCGCGCGCGCATGAATGGACATCGCGTTGCTCGCTGATATGACATTTAGAATAATCCTTATTTCATTAAATATATTAACAACTACGGCCGGAGACGTTGTTTTCATCGTGCTAAACCAATTAAAATTTGTAAAATAGCGATGTCCGATTTAAACTATCCGGGAGCTGCAACGTCATAATGACAAACGAAATAACAAATTCATAAAACGAAAGAAAGATGAAAAAGACATTTCTTGCTTTGGCAACCGCAATATTCGCCCTCGGCCTCGGCCAGGCGGTAGCACAAACCCCTCAGAACGCCAACAAAGGAAAAACGGAACAAAATAACTGTGAAGCCACACAGTGTGCTGAAAACAATTGCAAACAGGAAAATTGCAATGAAAACAACTGCAATCCGGCCAACTGTCCTCAGACCGACTGCAAAAAAGCCAAGTGCGACAAAGGCGACCGCAAGTGCAAACGCGGCGACCGCCGTCACCACGACGGCAAGGAAGGCTGCAGCAAACGCCCTGACCGCCGTCAGGACGGCAAGAAAGGCTCGCCGTTGATGGAGGGTATCACCCTCACTCCCGAACAGCAGGCTAAAGTGGACGGTATCCGCGACAACTACCGCGCCCAGTATGACAAAATCAAACAGGACGGCAAGCAGGACGTTCAGAAGCTCCGCGACAAATCGCGCGGCGAAATCGACAAAATCCGCGAAAAGGAGCAGAAGGAAATCCAGAACGTCCTGACCGACGAGCAGAAGGCTAAATTCGCAGAAAACAAAGCCCGCATGGCCGAGCGCGCCAAACTGAAAGCCGATAAGAAACAGCTCAAGGGAGACCGTCAGGCAAAAGCCGTCAAAGAGGCAAAATTCGACCGCAAGAACGTGAAGTTCGACGGTAAGAGAAGAGGCGGCGAAGCCAAATAAGTCTGACTGACCGGCCACATTGCTCCGCATCTGCTACCAATGCGCAAAGGTAGTGAACGCATAAATCAGCCACCCACGCGAAAACAGACATCGCAGTAAAGGTAAAGCTAATTTTCAACCTTGGGTTACCCCGACTCAGTCGGGTAACAAACAGACCGGACCTCGTGAGGCCCGGTCTTACTTTCTTTATGAGGGTTAATATTCGTCGGGGTCGTCGGGGTCGTCATCATCGTCGTCTTCCCAGTCGAGGAAGAAGGTGTCGGCGGCGGTTTCCTCGCGGAAGGAGGCCATGCGGCGGGCGTCGCGCTTCGTGGGACGCCCGAGGCCTTTGCGGCGGTCTACGAATCCGGAAATTTTAGCCATCTCCAGGATGTCGTACTGGCTTTGAGGCGTCAGGTTCTCCAGATAATCGGGTACGAGCTTGGCGCCGAGTCGGTTCTCGGACAGTTGCACCACGCGGAAGGTGTATGTGACGGGCGGTTTCTTGACGTCCACCACGTCGCCGGGCTTTATGGTGCGCGACGGTTTCAGCGAGCTTCCGTTCATCGTGACGCGCCCCTTCTTGCAGGCATCGGTGCTGATGGTGCGCGTCTTGAACACGCGCATCGCCCACAGCCATTTGTCTATTCTTTCTTCTCCTTTGGCCATAATTTGCTTACTTGTTGTTGAAATGAGTCATGGCGAAGGCGGCTCCGCTGAGGCAGAAAGCTTTCACGGCGTCGGCTGCCGTTTCGAGGCGTGCGGGCATCTCCTTCATCTCTTCGGGCGGGAATTTGCCGAGCACGAAGTCTATCTGTCCGCCGCGCGGAAAATCGTTGCCCACGCCGAAGCGCAGGCGGCAATACTTCTGCGTGCCGAGTTGTTCGGCAATGTTCTTCAGGCCGTTATGGCCGGCGTCGGCGCCCCCGGTGCGCAGGCGTATAGCCCCGAAGGGGAGGGCGAGATCATCGACGAGCACCAATAGGTTTTCGAGCGGCATCTTCTCCTTGTTCATCCAATAACGCACCGCCACCCCCGAAAGGTTCATGAAGGTGGAGGGTTTGAGCACCATAAGCTGGCAATTCTTGACCTTGACCTCAGCCATGTCGCCGTAGCGGCACGACGAGAAGGAGCCGCCGCAGTCTTCCACCAGGCGGTCGGCAATCATGAAGCCGGCGTTGTGGCGCGTGCCCACATATTCCGGGCCGATGTTGCCCAGCCCTACAATAAGAAATTTTTTCATATCGGCATCCGCCTCCCGCCGTTTGTCGCGGCCGAAGAGGCGTGAAAAGAAATTCGTCATAGTTAAAAAGAAGGGACGATGCGCCTGAGCCGCAGGGCTTTTGCGCATCGTCCGGTGTACTTTAAGTCACTCCGATTAGTCGGCAGCTTTGGCTGCGGCACCACGGGCGGCACGTGTGAGCTGTACGGCGCAGACAACGGCGTTGCCGGCGTTCATCAGCTCGAGGCCCTCGAAGTGGAGGTCACGGACGGCCATTGACTGGCCGAGGCCGAGTTTGTCAACATTGATGACGAGGCGCTCGGGAATCTCGGTGTAGGGAGCTTTCACTTTCAGTTTGCGCATGCTCAGTGTAAGCTTACCACCGGCTTTCACACCTTCGGCGTGGCCTTCGATCTGCACGGGAACTTCCATAACGACGGGTTTTTCGGGATAAACCTCGAGGAAGTCGATGTGCAGCACGGTGTCCTTGACGGGCTGGAACTGGAGTTCTTTCATCACGGCGTTGCGTTTTTCGCCGTTGAGTTCCATCTCGATGGCAAAGATGTCCGGTGTGTAGATAAGTTTACGAACGTCTTCGGCCTTAACAGTGATGTCGGTAGTGATGATGCCGCGTTTGGCGTCGATTTCCACGAGTTTCTCACCGGGGCGGAGAGCCTCTTTGTAGGGCAGTTCAACGATTTTGCCGCCGTTGAGCACTGCGGGGATTTTGCCTTCGGCACGGAGTGCCTTCACTGCCTTTTTGCCCAGGTTTTCGCGGGCTTCGGCCTTCAGTTCAAATGTCTTCATTTCTTTAAATATTTGTGTTACTCAAAATAAGTTGTCATGCGTCCGAAAACTTGCCCGGACGCCCGCAACAGATTTCCCATCACACGGGGATATTCTTTTTGCGCCGCAAAGTTACGACATTTCCGCGATATGACAAAAAACTTTCCGCAAAATCCGCCTTGCGGCGGAGAATTTTGCGGAAAATGTATTGTGTCAACTGGTTTGCGTTTAGAAAACTATCTTGCGGGAGCCGCGGCGGTCAACGCGGATGTAGATGAGGCCGGGCTGCGGATTCTTCACTTCCCAACCTTGGAGCGTGAACCAGCGCGGGGTGTCGCCGCCGCCGGTCAGGATGCTTTCAATCTCGTTGTAGCCGTCGTATAAAGTCTTGACACGGATGGCTTTCGATTCCTTCGACCACAGCGAGCCGTCGAAACCGCGCACAGAGTAGAAGTAGACGGTTATAGTACTCCCCGTTTTTCGA
>DKVK01000106.1 GCA_002491165.1 Porphyromonadaceae bacterium UBA7180 | reverse complement strand
CGCGATGCGGGCATCGCAACCGAGCAGACTTGGCTGAAAGCGCCAGAAAGGCCAAGTTTATGATATGTGAGATTAATTCTTTCACTTACTATCGGTTTAATTTGAACACTTACTTATAATATAAGGTGTTGTCAGTCTTTAACATTCATGATGACGTCCTGGACGCTGCCGTCGCGGTTCATGACGACGCCCACGGTCTTGTCGCCGAAGGGGATGGGTTCCGGAGTGCCGATAACCTTGAGGGCACGGTCGCGCAGCGAATGGATGTCGACTATGTTGAGGCCTGCCTTTTCGAGGCGTTCCTTGAGTTCGGGACGGCGCGGGTTGACTGCGATGCCGTATTCGGTGACGATGACGTCGACGGACGAACCCGGGGTGATGAGCGTCGTAACCTCGTCTACGATACAGGGGATGCGGCCGCGGAGCAGCGGGCAGACGATAATCGAGAGGGCGGAGTCGGCGGCAGTGTCGGGGTGACCGCCGATGGCACCGCGGATGATGCCGTCGCTGCCTACCAGGACGTTTACGTTGAAGTTGACGTCGGCCTCGAGTGCCGAGAGGATTACTATGTCGAGGTAGTGTGTGGCGGAACCGGGTTCGTCGGCCGAAGCATATTCGTTGGCGGAAACCTCCTTGTGCATCGGGTCGTTCTTGAGCGATTCGGCAGCCACCTTGTCGAACGACTGGACGTCGATGAGGCGCTTGATGAGACCTTCCTCGTGGAGTTTGACCATGTGTGCGGTGATTCCGCCGAGGGCGAAGTCGGCCACGATGCCCTGCTCTATCATCTGTTCGCGGATGAACTTGACGGCAGCCAGCGAAGCGCCGCCCGAGCCGGTCTGGATGGAGAAACCGTTCTTGAAGTATCCTGAGTTGATGATTACCTTTGCGGCCTGCTGTGCCAGGAGGATGTCTCGCGGGTTCTTGGTGTCGCGGATGGCGCCGGAGGAAATCTTGGAGGAGTCACCCACGGAGTCTACGGTAACGACATAGTCCACGTCGCGCTCGGAGATGGCGTTGGGGGTGTTGGGGTAGGGGACGAGGTCGTCGGTGATTACCACAACCTTGTCGGCATACTGCGCGTCGGGCAGTGCGTAGCCGAGCGAGCCGCAGATGCTCTTTGCGTTCTCGGAGCGTGAGAACCCGCAGGCGTTCCCGAGGGGGTCGGCAGAGGATGCGCCCAGGAATGCGACGTCTATGTGCAGGTCGCCGTTGGCGATCGCGGAGCCGCGGCCGCCGTGGCTGCGGAAGACGACGGGATTCTTCATGAGGCCGTGAGAGATTTCGCGTGCCAGCTCGCCGCGCAGTCCGGAGGTGGAGATGCGGGTGATGACGCCGTTCCTGATGTGGCGTATGAGGGGTTCGTGTACGTCCGAAAGGCTGGAGGCTGCCAGGTGCAGGTCCTTGTAACCCATTTCGGCCAGCTTGTCTACAACCATGTTTACAACCTTGTCGCCGCCACGGAAGTGGTGGTGGAAGGAGATTGTCATTCCGTCCTTGAGGCCGGAGCGGCGGATGGCGTCTTCGAGCGTGGCGAGCTTGGGGCTCTTCTGCTGCAGGTCGATGCGCTGCGTGGGGTCTTTTTCGCGGGCCGCGTCGTTGTAAACTTTCTTGTCCATGGCCTGTGCCTGGAGTGCTATCGCTTCTTTTCTGTCTGCCAATGTGTTCATTTTACATCCTCCTCTTTAAGTACACCTGAAGCAATTGCAAGCTCTACGGTGCGTTGTGCACGTGTTACTACCGGTTTGTCAATCATCTTGCCGTTGAGGGCGATGACTCCCGAACCTTTCTTCTCTGCCTCCTTGATGGCGGCGATGATGGCCAGGGCCTTGTCTATGTCCTTCTGTTTGGGGGTGAAGACCTCGTTTACAACCTCTATCTGGCGCGGGTTGATAATCGACTTGCCGTCGAACCCGAGAGTCTTTATGAACTCGACCTCGCGGCGGAATGTCTCCATGTCGTTGAGGTTGGAGTAAACGGTGTCGAGGGCGTCGATGCCTGCGGCGCGGGCAGCCACCACGATGGTTTCGCGGGCGAGGGCGAGTTCCGCGCCGTCCTTTGAACGCTGTGTCTTGAGGTTCGCGCAATAGTCTTCGGCGCCGAGGGCTATACCCATCATTCGCTTGGAGGCGGTGGCGATGGCGTAGGCGTTGACCACGCCGAGGGCGCTCTCGATGGCGGCCATTATCTGTGTGCGGCCTACGCATCCGAGTTCTTTCTCGACGCGTTCAATCTCGCGTTCCACCTCAACGACCTCTTCGGCGGTTTCGGTCTTGGGCATACGTATTACATGTACACCGGCCTTTACCACGGCTTCGATGTCCTTCTTGCTGTAAGGGGTGTTCAGGGGGTTTATGCGCACTACCATTTCGGTGTCGCCGTAGTCGATGGTTTTCAGTGCGTTGTAGACCAGCAGTCGCGCTGTGTCTTTTTCGGCCATCGAGACGGAGTCTTCGAGGTCGAGCATTATGGAGTCCGGACCGTAGATGTATGCGTCCTGCATCATCGCCGGGTTGTTTCCGGGCACGAACATCATTGTTCTTCTGAGTCGCTGCATATTGATTGATTCGATTTAAGGTTAAACGGAGAGCGGAGGGAGGGACGAGGGAGAGTAGGGATTGACAGCGGGTTACTGCCAGACGTCCTTGCCGGTGGCGCGGACGGCGGCTGCCGTCGTGCGTGCGCGTATGGTGCAGTCGAGGGCGCCCTTGTCCGTAGCGTCCACGATGGCGTCTTCCACGCCCAGCGAGCGCAGTGTTTCCTCTATAACTGAGGTGATTTGCTTACCGAAGCGTGCACCTACCGTGCTGTCGAGGTTCACGCTCAGACCCGGTTTCTCCGAGGGGGACAATTGAATCAGTATGTCGCCTGACTCAAGGGTCCCTGCATAAGATTTTTTTAGCATCATGGTTTTGTTAAGGTTTATATGTCGTGTGGGCGCGCGGCGTTTTCCGGAATGTTCCCGGAGACGCTTTGTCGCCCGGTTATTGTCGTCAGGTTCCGAGCCGTGTCCGGGATGCATATACAAGTGGAAACAGCAGCGTTTCCGACCCCCTGCCATACGCGGCCCCGTGCGGACGATTATGTCGGGTTTACGGCGGCAAAGGTAAGTCTAAACTTTTAATTGGCAAAATAAATTGAGGAATTTTTTCCGTATTTTTTTGTCGATACGGGTTTTTGTCCCATTTATTGCCCTTTTTCGTGTGTTTTTCTTGCTCATTCAGAAACTTTTGTGTAACTTCGCAGAGCGAACTTTCGCATTATTGCCTTAAGATACTCCTCCATAAATTATGAAAAGATTTATCCCTGTATATTCACTGCTTCTGCTATCGCTGCTGTTTGCATCGTGTTCCACCGGACGGAGGGCGCAAACCCACCGCCACGGTCACGAAAAACGTAGCGGTCAGACTGTCGACGTCAGGAAACTGCCGAAGGAACGGCGTCTTTTGCTCGAAGAGGCAAACACCTGGTTGGGAACTCCCTACGAATACGCCCGCGCCGACAAGGGACGGGGCACTGACTGTTCCGGGATGGTCATGAGCGTCTATCTGCAAGCGTTGGAAATAAAGTTGCCGCGGAACAGCCGCAAACAGGCCGAGTTCTGCAAGACCATCCCGAGGGAAAAGGCCGTGGCAGGCGACCTTGTTTTCTTCGCCACCGGAAAGGACCCGTCGCGAATCAGCCACGTGGGGATGCTTGTCGACAAGGAGCAGTTTATCCACGCTTCCAGCTCGAAGGGAGTTGTGGTTTCGAGTCTTGACAGCCCGTATTACTCGAAGCGGATAATCTGCTTCGGGAGAGTCCCTGCCCTGGAGCGCATGATGGCGCTACTTTTGCTTGAACCGACTCTGCCCGGGCTTTTATAGGTAACGCAGCAAGTAAATGTGAATTTTACTATGGATGAATTGTTCCGGCGCCTCCGCAAGGAGGCAGATTTTTCGTAACCCCGTACGCCGCCAGGCGTGCGGGGACCAAAGCGCACATGAATGCAGGCCTCCGGGAGGAGGCCGATTTGCATCAAGAAGAACTATTCATGGCGTAAATAATTGGAAATCAACCTCCTCCGGAGGCTATATATTATGTATTGCCTCTTACCCCGCACGCCCGGCGGCGTACGGGGTTACGGAAAAATCTGCTACCTGACGGAAGCGCTACGCAATACATATAACGGCCAACTATTGGAATTATATTTCAGGAACTTTGGTTAACCCAAATGCACATTTACTTATTTTGTTACCTATAGATTGTGGGAAGGATTTACAGTGTAATATTTGTAAGATTTATAGTGGTTGTTTCGTTCGGCAGTATGGAGGAGGACTGGGTGTTAAAAAATGTCAAAAATTGATTATTGCGGTTTTTTTTAGGGGCGGATTCTTCCTATTTTCAATTTATTTTTTTAATTTTGCATGATGAACTCCGCATCTCGGCGGCTCTGCTTCACGCTGTTTACATAACTTGCGGATGTTCAGCCTTTTACGGATTACGCGATGACAATAAAACAGCCCCGTCGCCTCCGGTATTTATAGTAACTAACATTCAGGTATAACTGATATAAAAAAATGGCAAAGGAATTAAAGAATTTAACGAAAAGAGCGGATAATTATTCCCAATGGTACAATGAACTTGTGATAAAAGCCGACCTCGCCGAGCAGAGTGCCGTGCGCGGATGCATGGTCATCAAGCCGTATGGCTACGCCATCTGGGAAAAGATGCAACGCGTCCTCGACGATATGTTCAAGGCAACGGGACACCAGAACGCCTACTTCCCTCTCCTGATTCCGAAGTCTTTCCTTAGCCGCGAAGCCGAGCATGTGGAAGGTTTCGCCAAAGAGTGCGCCGTGGTTACGCACCACCGCCTCAAGAACGACGAAAACGGCGGAGGCGTTGTCGTAGACCCCGACGCCCGGCTCGAGGAGGAACTCATAATCCGTCCTACCTCCGAGACCATCATCTGGAATACATACAAAAACTGGATAAACTCCTACCGCGACCTCCCCATCCTTGTGAACCAGTGGGCCAACGTGATGCGTTGGGAGATGCGTACGCGCATGTTCCTTCGCACGGCCGAGTTCCTGTGGCAGGAGGGCCACACCGCCCACGCTACCCGCGAAGAGGCCGAAGCCGAAGCACGCAAGATGCTCGAAGTCTATGCCGACTTCGCCGAAAACTACATGGCGATGCCGGTTGTGAAAGGTGTGAAATCGGCCAACGAACGCTTCGCCGGAGCACTCGACACCTATACAATAGAAGCCATGATGCAGGACGGCAAAGCGCTCCAGTCAGGCACCTCCCATTTCCTCGGCCAGAACTTCGCAAAGGCTTTCGACGTGAAGTTCATCAACAAGAATAACGAGCAGGAATATGTCTGGGCTACCTCTTGGGGCGTATCCACCCGACTGATGGGCGCGCTCATCATGACGCACAGCGACGACAACGGCCTTGTACTTCCGCCCAAGCTCGCTCCCATCCACGTTGCCATCGTACCTATATATAAGGAGAAGGCGCAGCTCGACGCCATAGCCGAGCGCGTGAAACCCCTTGTCGACGACCTGCGCAGCCACGGTCTCACCGTGAAGTTTGACGACGCCGACAACCGCCGCCCCGGCTTCAAATTTGCCGACTACGAGCTGAAAGGTGTCCCCGTGCGCCTTGCCATCGGTGCCCGCGACCTCGAGAACGGAACGGTAGAACTTGTTCGCCGCGACACCCTCGAAAAGGAAATCGTTCCCTTCGCCGGCCTGGAGGACGAAATCCTCCGCATCCTCGACGACATACAGAAATCCCTCTTCGAGAAGGCTCTGAAACGCCGCGAGGAGCGCACTATTACCGTCGATACCTACGACGAGTTCAAGGAGAAGATAGAGCAGGGCTACTTCATACTCGCCCACTGGGACGGCACCCCTGAGACGGAAGACAGGGTCAAGGAGGAGACGAAAGCCACCATCCGCTGCATCCCCCTTGGCGGCGACGACACCCCGGGTGTCTGCATGGTGACCGGCAAGCCCTCGGCACGCCGCGTGCTCTTCGCCCGTAACTATTGATGCCGGACCCGGAAAGAAAGTTGAAAATGAATGACACAATTATGAAACAGTTGCTCAGAATCATTCCCATAGCCGCCGCGGCACTCCTTCCGCTCGGCGCAACGGCGCAAACACTTACACCCGAAGACTACTGTGACCCGAAACTCACGTCCGTACCCGGAATCAAGGACATGACCCCGATGGCCGACGGCGTGTCTTATTGCGCAATCAGCGACGACGGCTCCGCCATAGAGGTCTTCAGCTACAAGACAGGCAAAAAGACCTCGACCCTCTTCGATATAAACACCGTGAAAGGTGAAGTCAAGATACAGGATTTCGACGGCTTCCGCCTTTCTGAGAACGAGCGCAAGATACTGCTCTGGAACAGCACGGAGAAGATATACCGGTACAGCTTCTACGCGCAGTATTATGTCTACGACATAGCGCGCGGAACGCTGAAAAAAGTTTCGGAAGGAGGCAAGCAGCGCGGCGCCATCCTCAGCCACGACGGACGGATGGTGGCATACCAGCGGGACAACAATATTTTCATCTCCAACCTCGACTATGACACCGACCGCGCCATCACCACCGACGGCAAGCGGAACGAGATAATCTACGGCACCCCGGACTGGGGCTACGAAGAGGAGTTCGGAGTGCAGAACACGATGCACTTCTCGGCGGATGACAACACACTGGTTTTCATGCGTTTCGACGAGAAAGATGTCCCCGTCTACAGCTTCGACGACTATAAGGATTACTGCGACGAAGACCCGCTCTCGGACCCGTATCCCGAGTCATACGAGTACAAATACTCGCTGCCGGGCTATCAGAACTCCGTTGTCAGCCTCCTTTCCTACGAGATAAACAACCGCGTCACCAAGACGATGGATCTCCCGGTAGGGGAGAAGGACTACATCCCGTCCGTCGACTTCGCCGGCGATGGCAAGACCGTAATGGCCATGGTCCTGAACCGCGACCAGAACAAGCTACAGCTCTTCGCCGTGAACCCCGCCTCCACCGTTGCGAAGCTCATCTATACCGACACCAGCGAGGCATGGCTCTCGCCGTCGGCCTACCAGATGCTCGACTACGGCAAGACAACCTTCCTCATCGGCAGCGAACGCAGCGGCTTCCGCCATCTTTACGAGTATGACTACAACGGCACCCTGCAACGACAGGTGACCAAAGGCGACTTCAATGTGACCAACCTCTACGGGCGCGACCCGAAGGGAACGGTCTATGTGCAGACCACACAGCGCGGTCCGCAGAACCGCAACGTGGCAAAGGTAGACGCCCGCGGCAATATCACGATGCTCAACCCCGAGGACGGGACGGAGAACGCATGGTTCAGCAAGACGTTCGAGTACTACGTGCGCAATTACAGCAACGTCTCGACCCCCAACCGCTATACCCTCCATGCCACCTCCGGCAACCGCAAGATAGCCGACATCAACCTCAACGCGGAGTATGCCGCCAAGTACGCGCGGCTCCCGAAGGCCGAGTTCCTCACCGTGAAGAACGCCGACGGCCTGGAGATGAACGCATACATGATAAAACCGGCAGACTTCGACCCGTCGAAAAAGTATCCCCTCGTGATGTGGCAATACAACGGCCCGGACTCGCAGGAGGTTCTCAACCGCTGGAAACTCGACGGACTGTATTATATCGTGTCGCAAGGCTACGTCGTGGCATGTGTGGACGGCCGTGGCACCGGCAACCGCACGCGCGGGTGGGCCAACGCCGTTTACCGCGAACTCGGCAAATATGAGACACAAGACCAGCTCGCCGCCGCACGACACTTCGCCTCCCTCCCCTTCATCGACGCCGACCGCATGGCCTGCTTCGGCTGGAGCTACGGCGGATATATGACACTCATGGAACTCTCCGACCCCGCCAACCCCTTCAAGGCCGGAATCTCCATGGCTCCCGTAACCGACTGGCGTTTCTACGACTCGATCTACACCGAGCGCTATATGCTGACTCCCCAACAGAACGAAGGCGGTTACGAAACGGCCTCGGCCCTGAACCGCACCAAGGACATGAAGCGACACCTGCTCATAATGAGCGGCACGAGCGACGATAATGTCCACTACTATAACACTCTGAAATATACCTCGAAACTCAACGCCGAAGGCACGCTTTTCGACATGATGTCCTTCACCGGCTTCGAGCATAGCCTCCGCATGTGCAACGCCCGCACCATGCTCTACCGTAAGGTGGTTGACTTCCTTAAACTCAGACTCTGATTCCCCCCGACTCGGAGCATAGACCGGACGCCGCCATAGGCGGTTCCGGCAGCTCCCGGACTCCGGATATAAAAAAAGCTTAAAAATGGACGAACTTAAGAAAATAGACCCGTTCCAGATATACGGCTTCTGGAAGACACTGGCCATAAGCATCTTTATGGTTATAGTGATGCTTTCCCTTGTCCGGATTCTGCCCGACCAGCTCACTCCGGTAATCGACCTCGTCTGCGCCGGGGCTCTCTACGGCATGACCCTGTCGAAGCGCAACCGCGGCGGCAACTGCATTCTGATTCCCTACGCCATCATACTCTCGATGGTGCTCAACGCCTTCTTATGCATCATCGCCGACATAGCGGACTGGTGGAAGATATCCGGCGTTTCCATCCCCGACGAACTCGTATCCTCCTCCGACCTCTATCTCCCCGCGCTCTCATACCTCCCGATAGCGTTCCTCACCATCCTTTTCATTTACCTGAAACGCGACCGGCTCAGCCTATGCAAGACCTGCCGCCTCTCATACGCCGACGAGATTAACCGCAACAAGATCGAGCACATCTTCCGCTACGAGTCGCACCTGCAGATGAAGTATCTGCTTTGCATTTTCGGCTTCCTTTCGGTCCTCGTGTGGTGTTATTACCTCTTTTTCTACGTCAATATCAATATCAACGAGCGTGACCACTACGTCTTCTTGTGGATAGTGATACTCGGCCTTGTGGCCGACGAGGTTTACTTCGCCGTGCGTTACTATAACCTCTACCTCGACCTGAAGGTCTCCGGCGATATCATCAACGAGAGCGAAATATCCGACAACGACTCGAAGACTTACCTCCGCTTCTATGTGATTTGCGGTAACAACGTGTATGTAAATCCTGAAAAAGTCGACCCTTCGTCGAAATATGGCAAGGTAATAGACACACCGTTCTTCACCCATCGCGAGGTGTCCGGTATAGCGCTCAGCGACGTGAAGCGCATCATAAGCTCGCAGACGGGCCGTGAGGGAGAGCTCCGTTTCTTCTACGGACGTAAGTTCGGCAGCCATGACCGTGCCGTGATGCGTTACTTCTACTTCCTCGACCCCGACGAAAACGGCGCGTTGCCCACGCTTCAGGTATCCGGCGAGTGGATGGACTACGAGAGGATAAAGCACATTTACAGCACCGACCCGGGACAGCTGGCGCCGCTATCGGTGATAGATACTACGCGCCTATCTACCATAATCCTCACGTACAAAAAGTATGACGAGCGCGGGTACCGCCGCAACAAACTCCACTCCTACGAGCCGAGCTTCAACCTCATAGACGTGCGCAACTCGTCGCTCGATTTCCAGGACGACAAGTGGATACAGATTTCCATGTTGAATGCCGACATTCCGTTCTTTGCGTTCAAACGCTTCTGGCGGCGCCTCCTCGGCCAAAGCTCGAATATCCGTTCATGAAACCCGTGATAGCCGTCGTAGGTCCTACCGCCTCCGGGAAAACCCGGAGGGCAGTGGAACTCGCGCGTGCACTCGGTACCGAAATCATAAGTGCGGATTCGAGGCAGGTGTATCGCGGAATGACGCTGGGAACCGGAAAAGACCTCGACGAATATGGCGACGTTCCTTATCATCTTATAGACATAGCCGACGCCGGCGGGAAGTATAACCTGCACCGCTTTGTACGTGATTACGAGGCTGCGGAACGGGATATGCGCGGCCGGGGACTCCAGCCCCTGCTCTGCGGAGGCTCCGGTATGTATGTGGAGACGGTCCTTGCCGGAATACGTCTGCCGGAAGTGCCCGAAAACAAGGAGCTCCGCGAAAGCCTCTCCGGTAAGACGCTCGCCGAGCTGACCGACATACTCGCTTCGATGAAACGCCTGCACAATACTACTGATGTAGATACCTGTGCGCGCGCCATTCGTGCCATAGAGATCGAGACTTATTACGCCGACAACCCCGAAGCCGCCCGCAATTCGCGCCGAGAGACAGCTACCCCCCGGCCTTCCGTGATAATCGGCATAGACATAGACCGCGACAGCCGCCGGCAGCGCATCTCCTCCCGCCTTGACCAGCGGCTGCGCAACGGTATGGTAGAGGAGGTGCGACGGTTGCTCGACAGCGGCATTCCGGCCGAGGATTTGATTTACTATGGCCTCGAATATAAGTTCGTTACGGAATACCTGATAGGGCGCCGCACATACCAGGATATGCGCGATGGCCTCGAAATAGCCATCCATCAGTTCGCAAAACGCCAGATGACATGGTTCCGCGGCATGGAGCGACGCGGTTTCAAGATTAACTGGCTTGCGTACGACCTCCCCGCCGAAGCCTTCCTTGCACAAGCCCTGTCCCTGATTGGGAACAACTGAAATAGCACTGCGCCGAAGCACCCGTATATGGAGGGTAGGCCTCCCCGGCTGCCTTACAAGAGCGGTGCTTTTACGCAGGTTGGAAAAGTGCGCTCCATGTTCGCGGCTTCTTTCGCTTGCAATTTTTATCCCTCCAATAAACAATCCCCTTCTCCGGATGACGGAAAAGGGGAGGATGTGGTGGGTATTATCCCGGAGAATTTGTTTTTGGCGTTTCTCTGCGGGGGATTTTTACTTCACAATTATGAGTTTCAGACTTTCGGCGTTGTCATCGGCTACGTATATCACGCGTCCGTTCTTCGTGAGTACGAGGGTGCGTATGGGAGCGCCGTTGCGGTCATTGTAGAGATAGATTTCGTAGCCGTTCTGTACCCAGAAAACATTGTCAGTCTTATTCTGGCCGTGGTAGCCCTTGATTTCGATGCGCATCTGGCAGTCAGGCGAGAAAGTGTACTTCATGCCGCCCCCGGGCCAGGTGACCTGATATGCGTGCCCGGTGGGATCCGGGTATCCTTCCGCGTTATTGCGAACCTTTACCGTCTGGGTTGTGCGGGCTTTAGCCTTGCTTCCTTTTGTTGTCTTGGCCTCTGCGGAGAAGCCCATGGTTATAAGGCAGACCGTAAGCAGGAGGACTGATAATATTTTCTTCATGGTGTGTGGGCGTTATGTTGTTTATAATATATTTGATTCTCGTTTCCGTTGGTCAAGGCCGGCCGTTGTCCTTAAGACCGGCCTTAACTTTCCGGAATACGTAAGTAAAGAGTCCCCGGGCGGCGCAATCCGTCACCGGGGGGTGTTAAAATCAATATTCGTCCCAGGACTTGATTTTAATGTCGTCAAGGCTCATGGTGCAGAAGGCCGTGATGAAGGCCGAAGCGAGCCGTGCGTTGGTAATCAGCGGGATATTGAGGTCAACGGCTGTGCGGCGTATGCGGTAGCCGTTGCTCAGCTCCTTGGGCGTGAGGTCTTTGGGGATGTTTACCACCATGTCTATCTCGCGGTTGTGGAGCATATCTACAATCTGCGGTTTACCCTCTTCTCCGGGCCAGTAGGCACGGATGGCGGGCACGCCGTTCTCGCTCAGGAAATGCTGTGTCCCCTCGGTGGCGTAGATGGTATAGCCTTTCTTGTGGAGCAGGCGCGCCGAGTCGAGGAGCGACACTTTCTGCCGGGCCGTTCCGCTGCTGAGCAGAATGCCGTGGCGCGGGATGGTATAACCCACCGAGAGCATGGCCTTCAGGATGGCTTCGGAGGTATCGTCGCCGAGGCAACCGACCTCGCCGGTGGATGACATATCCACGCCGAGGACAGGGTCGGCGCCTTGCAGACGCGAGAAGGAGAACTGCGACGCCTTTATGCCCACATAGTCGAAGTCGAAGGCCGGTCCGCCGGCACGTTCCACTTTCTTGCCGAGCATGACGCGGGTGGCAGCGTCGATGAAGTTCTGTTTAGACACCTTGGAGACGAAGGGGAAGCTGCGCGAGGCGCGGAGGTTGCACTCGATGACCTTTATGTCGTTGTTCTTGGCGAGGAACTGTATGTTGAACGGGCCGGAGATGTGCAGCGCCTTGGCTATGCGCCCGGAGATTTTCTTGATGCGGCGCATTGTCTCCACATATAGCTTCTGTGCCGGGAACTGTATGGTGGCGTCGCCTGAGTGGACGCCCGCGAACTCGATGTGTTCGCTTATAGCGTAGAGCTTTATCTCGCCGTCCTGTGCCACTGCGTCCATCTCTATCTCTTTGGCTTCCTGGATGAAAGAGGAGACCACCACGGGGTGCTGTTTCGAGACGTCGGCGGCGAGCTTGAGGAAGCGGGTGAGCTCCTGCTCGTTGCTGCAAACGTTCATCGCGGCGCCCGAGAGCACGTAGGAGGGACGCACGAGCACGGGGAATCCCACCTCGTCGACGAACTTGTCGATGGCGTCGGCCGACGAGAGTTCTGCCCAGCGGGGCTGGTCCACGCCTATCGAGTCGCAGAGTTGCGAGAACTTGTTGCGGTCTTCGGCGTTGTCGATGTCGCGGGCCTGCGTGCCGAGGATGTTCACCTTGGCGGCGTCGAGGCGCACGGCGAGGTTGTTGGGTATCTGGCCGCCGGTCGAGAGGATTACGCCGTGCGGAGTCTCATGCTCCACGATGTCCATCACGCGCTCGTAGGTAAGCTCGTCGAAGTAGAGGCGGTCGCACATGTCGTAGTCGGTCGAGACGGTCTCCGGATTGTAGTTTATCATCACGGGGCGCCATCCCTCCTTGGCGACGGTTATCAGCGCGTTTACGCCGCACCAGTCGAACTCCACGGAGCTGCCGATACGGTATGCGCCGGAGCCGAGCACCACTACGGATCGGTGGTCGTTCTCATATTCTATGTCGTCCTCCTCGCCGTTGTAGGTAAGGTAGAGGTAGTTGGTCTGCGCGGGATACTCGGCGGCGAGGGTGTCTATCTGCTTCACCACGGGGACGATGCCGAGTTTCTTGCGGGTGGCGCGCACGAGGTCGCTGAGCTGCTCGCTCTCCTTCTTCATGCGGTCGCCGTAGAGGGCGCGTCCCACCTGGAAGTCGCTGAATCCCTGCTGTTTGGCCAGCCGCAGAAGGTCTTCGGGAAGTTCCTCTATGCTATCGTATTTGTCCAGCTCGCGCGAGGTGAGCATTATATTGTTCAGTTTCTGGAGGAACCATAGGTCGATTTTCGTCAGTTCGTGGATGCGCTCCACGGTGTATCCGCGGCGCAGGGCCTGGGCTATTATGAAGATACGTTTGTCGGTGGGCTGGCTCAGGGCCTTGTCTATGTCGCTGACGTTCAGTTGCTTGTTCTCCACGAAGCCGTGCATCCCCTGGCCTATCATGCGCAGGCCCTTCTGTATCACCTCCTCGAAGGTTCGGCCTATGGCCATGACTTCGCCCACCGACTTCATGGAGGAGCCGATTTCGCGCGCCACGTTGTGGAACTTGCCGAGGTCCCAGCGCGGTATCTTGCAGACGATATAGTCGAGCGCCGGCTCGAAGAAGGCCGACGTGGATTTCGTCACGGAGTTCTTGAGGTCGAAGAGGCCGTATCCGAGGCCGAGCTTCGCGGCCACGAAGGCGAGGGGATAGCCGGTGGCTTTCGACGCCAGCGCGGAGGAGCGCGACAGGCGCGCGTTGACCTCTATCACGCGGTAGTCCATCGACTCGGGGTCGAAGGCATACTGCACGTTGCACTCGCCCACGATGCCGATATGGCGGATAATCTTGATGGCGAGCTTGCGCAGCGTATGGTAGTCCTCGTTCGAGAGGGTCTGCGACGGCGCCACCACGATGCTCTCGCCGGTATGGATGCCG
>DKVK01000059.1 GCA_002491165.1 Porphyromonadaceae bacterium UBA7180 | reverse complement strand
AGGCTTGAGTGAACTCGCCTCAGACACACTCAGTGAAACACTACCGGAGGGGCGAATGTTTTCAGGCAAAACAGGGCCGGGGACAATGGACCGGAGTTTCTACCTTTGGCGGCTGCGGGCGGCAGACGGGTGCAATTATGCGCGCGGGGATGGGCGGTTGGCAATAATCGGGGAGGCGGCGCGTTATGTTTTTAGGAGAGGCATGGTGCTCTCCGCGCTCTGAAATCTATCATGAAACACAAGGTACTCATTGTCAATAAATTCTATTACCCGCGCGGCGGCGACTGTGTGGTGAGTATGTCTACGGAGGAACTTCTCTCCGGCAACGGATGCGAAACGGCGGTCTTCGCCATGCAGTTTCCGGAAAACAATCCGTCGCCGTGGCAGCGGTATTTTGCGCCGCAAGTGGAGTTTTCCGGCTCTGTCGGCGCCAAGCTTCGTGCCGCGCGGCGCGTCTTCGGCCGCGGCGACGTGGTGAAGTGTTTCAACCGCCTGCTGGACGATTTCCGCCCCGACCTTGTGCTTCTCAACAATATCCACAGCTACCTCTCGCCCGTGCTCGCCGAGCTGGCGCATCGCCGCGGCATCCGCGTGCTGTGGGTGCTCCACGACTACAAGCTGTTCTGCCCTTCGTACAGCTGCCTGCGCGACGGACAGCCGTGTTCGGAGTGTATCGACAACCCGAAGGCCGTGTGGCAGTACCGTTGCATGAAAGGCTCTTCCGCCGCCAGTATGCTGGCGTTGCTCGAAGCGCGGAAGTGGAACCGCCGGAGGCTTGTCCGCTCCACCGACATGTTCATCTGCCCGAGCCGCTTCATGCGCTCGATGATGGTGAAAGCCGGTTTTCCGGAGGAGAAACTTGCCGTGGTCTGCAACATGGTGGAGCCGCGCAAATTTGAAATCTTCCGTTCGGCATCCCTTCAGCAGCGCGAGGACTACTATTGCTATTCCGGCCGACTGAGTGCCGAGAAAGGGGTGGAAAGTCTGTTGGAAGCCGCCTCGCGCCTCCCTTACCACTTGAAAATAGCCGGCGACGGCCCGTTGCTCGAAGAATTGCGCAGCAAATATGCCCGTTTCCCGCAGATAGAATTTCTCGGGCGCCTGGACGCACAGGGCGTCAGCAGTCTGCTTTCCGAGGCGTGCGCCATGGTTGTTCCTTCGGTATGGTATGAGAACAATCCGCTGAGCGTGATAGAGTCGCTTTGCGCCGGAACGCCGGTTCTCGGCGCAGAGATAGGAGGCATCCCCGAACTTATAGAAACAGGCCGTAACGGACTGATTTTCAATCCTGGAGACACGGACGCCATAGCTGGCGCCGTGGAGCGTGCGTTCGCCCGGCAGTGGGACAATGCCGCTATCCGCCACCGCGCCCTTGCCGCCTTTTCGCCGCAGCGGTACCTCGATGAACTCCGGAAGCTTTTCTGACAACGGAAGCCGGGCCGAAACCTCAAAAAAGATTTAATAATCCCGGGGAAAGCTTAGAGTGTGTTAAAACCGTGTGTGCCGCTGCATTTTTACAGCCGGCAGTGGTTGGTCAATGAGATTTTTTTTGTAAATTCGCGGATAAATTATTTTCCTACTTATGAGTGATTCTGAACTCAACACACAATATAGCGAATCCCGCAACGGCAATTTCCGCCTCCGGGGGATGGGCGTGGCTATGGTCACTCCTTTTCGAGAAGACTTGACCATCGATGTAGAGGCACTCGACCGCCTTGTGGAACATATAGTTACCGGCGGCGCCGACTTCATAGTGGTGCTCGGCACCACAGCCGAGACTCCTACCCTTTCGCCCGAAGAGCGCGACTTCGTGGCACGCCGCGTGGTGGAGAAAACGGCCGGACGGCTTCCCCTTGTACTCGGCGTGGGCGGCAACTGCACGCGCAGCGTCTGCGACGAACTCTCGGGCCGCGACCTCTCGGGCTACAGCGCCATCCTCTCGGTGGTCCCCTTCTACAACAAGCCCACACAGGAGGGCATCTTCCGCCATTACTGCGACATCGCGGAGGCGTCGCCCGTCCCCGTAATCCTCTACAACGTGCCGGGCCGTACGGGCCGTAACATGACGGCCGAAACCACCCTGCGCCTCGCTCAAATCCCCAACATCATAGGCGTGAAAGAAGCCAGCGGAGACCTTGACCAGATTTACGAAATAGTGGAACGCAAGCCCGAAGGCTTCGAAGTGATTTCAGGCGACGACGCCATTACCATCCCGCTGATGCGCCGCGGCGTGTCGGGCGTTATCTCGGTTGCCGGCAACGCCTATCCGCGCGAAATGGCCGCTATGGTGCACGCCGCCGCCAATGACGACTTCCGCACCGCCCGCTCGCTGGACCGCGACCTCTCGGACATCTACCGCCTGCTCTTCGCCGACGGCAACCCCGGCGGCATCAAGGCCCTGCTCGCCTCAATGGGGATGATGCAGGAAGTGCTCCGCCTCCCCCTCGTGCCCGTCGGCGACGAAGTGCGCCGGGAACTCGCCGCCGCTGCCGAAGCTTTTGCCGACCGCTCATAACAAACCCTCGCCGAAGTGATTGACAGAGAGACAGTACAGCGCATCAAGGACACCGCCGACATAGTGGAGGTGGTGAGCGACTACGTCAGCCTGACGCGCCGCGGCTCCAACTATATGGGTCTGTGTCCCTTCCACAACGAGCGGACACCCTCTTTCTCAGTCAATCGCCGCAAGAACTTCTGCTACTGCTTCTCCTGCCACAAGGGCGGTTCCCCGGTCAACTTCATCATGGAGAAGGAGGGGATTTCCTACCACGACGCGCTGTTGCAGCTGGCCGCTAAATACGGCATCGAGGTGCATGAACGCGAACTCAGCGACGAGGAGCAGCAACGCCGCAACCGTCGCGACGGCATGTTCACCGCCAACGAGTGGTCCATGCGCTATTTCGAGAAAAACCTGCGCGACACAGAAGAGGGGCGCAACGTGGGGCTACAGTATTTCTACGGCCGCGGACTCACCGACGCCGCCATCAAAGCCTTCCACCTGGGTTATGCCATAGACCGCGGCAACGCCATGGCGGAAGCTTCGCGGCAGGCCGGATATGCGCCCGAAATCATGCGCGAACTCGGCCTCCTGGGCCTCTCGCAGCAGGAGGAACGGCTCTACGACCGTTTCCGAGGACGCGTCATCTTCCCCGTGTTCACCTCTTCGGGCAAGGTAGTGGCTTTCGGCGGCCGAACCCTGAAAGGGGACAAGGCCAAATACATCAACTCCCCCGAATCGGAAATCTACAGCAAGAGCAACGAACTCTACGGCCTCTTCCAGGCCAAGAACTCCATAGTGCGCAACGACAAGTGCTTCCTGGTGGAAGGCTACATGGACGTCATCGGCATGTGGCAGTCGGGCATGGAGAATGTGCTGGCCTCCTCCGGCACGGCGCTTACCGACGGCCAGATAGCGCTCATACACCGTTTTACCTCCAACGTCACCCTGCTCTACGACGGCGACAACGCCGGCATCCACGCCGCCCTGCGCGGCATAGACATGCTGCTGGCACACCGCCTCAACGTAAAGGTGCTACTGCTCCCGGACGGCCACGACCCCGACTCCTTCGCCCGCGCCCACACCCCGGAGGAATTCCGGCAGTATGTGGAGGAAAACGAAACGGACATCATCCGCTTCAAGACACGCGTTCTCATGGAGCAGAGCGGCGGCGACCCACAGGCACGCTCGAACGCCATCCACAGCATTGTGCAGAGCCTGGCGTGCATACCCGACGACATCACACGCAACGTCTACATCAACGAGTGCTCCACGCAGCTCGGCATTGACCGCGAAATCATAGCTTCGGCCGTGCTCAAAGCCCTCGAGACAGCGGTGCAGAACGAGCGCAAGCGCCAGGAATACCAGCGCTATCCCTCGCAGCAACAACAGCAACCGGACACCACGCAAGCATCTCGGCAGCAGAACGTTCCATCAGCCCGACAGCCGCAGCAAGGCACGGCTCCGCAGCAGCAGTGCGACGCCCCACAGCAACAGCCCAAACCTGCACGCCTCTCGCCGGCAGAACTCAGGCTCCGAAAGTGCGAGCGCCAGGTTCTGCAATATTGCGTGAAATACGGACTCGTGGATTTCTGCGACGAAGTGGACGGCGACGGAAACACGGTCTACCTCTCGGTCTGCGAGTTTGTGGAACATGAGCTACGCCTCGACGGCATAGAATTCAGCGACCCCGCTTACGCCAAGCTTTTCGGCAAGGTGATGACACTGAAAGACGACCACGCCCAGGAGCTGCAGCGCCGCGTCACGGAGATAGAGCGGCAGGCAGAAGGTTGGCGACAGGAGAAAACCGCCGAGATAGCGCAGGCCGTGGGCACCATGCAGCAACTCCGGCAGCTCGAAGAAAAAGCCGACGAGGAAGTGGCGGCCCGCAAGAACGAAGCCCTCACCGAGCTTTACACCTCCTTCCCCGGCCGCATCCTCGCCAGCCACGAAGATGACGAAGTGCGCCGCATCACCACAGAACTCATCACCGAGCGCTACATCCTGAGCCGCGTCTATACGCGTGCCGGCGCACACATCCCCTCGGAATACGAACGCCTCTACGAACTGCTTCCCCGCGCTGTCCTGGAATGGAAGGAATCGGTGCTGGAACTGCGCATGAACGCCGTGCGCAAAGAACTCGTGCAGGCACAGGCGCAGGGCGACTCAGCGAAGACCGAAGCGCTCCAGAAGCAAATATTCGACCTTATGGAGACACGCTCCATGCTCGCCCGCGAAATCGGGGAGCGCATAGTCTCCTCCGGCAAATGAACCATAACCCAGCTTAGGAAAGCAATGTCAAACACAGAATACGCCCTTGAAATAGAAGGTCTCTCCAAACAGTTCACCACCGCCGACAACCGGTGTGTCAAGGCTCTCGACGACGTCAGCCTCAAAGTGCCTCGCGGCGCCATCTGCGGACTGCTCGGCCCCAACGGCGCCGGCAAGACCACCATGCTCCGCATTGTCAACAACATCCTATCGTCCGACGCCGGCAGCGTAGCCATCATGGGCGTGCCGCTCTCGATGAAGGAAACCTCTCCCATGGTAGGGTATATGCCGGAGGAACGCGGCCTCTATGACAATATGCGCGTGGAAGACCAGATACTGCTTTTCGGGCGCCTCAAGGGGGGAGACGACGCGCGCCTGCGCGAAGTGATGGGAGAATACCTCGAACTCTTCAACCTCGCCGACGGGCGCCGACGCAAAATCAAGGAACTCTCCAAAGGCAACCAGCAGAAAGTGCAGATAATAGCCACCCTGGTCCACGAGCCGCAACTGGTGATGCTCGACGAGCCTTTCTCCGGTTTCGACCCCATAAACGGCGAGTTGCTGCGCCAGCTAATAGACCGCCTCAACCGCCGCGGCACCACCGTCATGCTATCGTCGCACAACATGGAAGCCATCGAAAATATGTGCTCGCGCATAGCGTTGGTGAACCACGGCCACCTGCTGCTCGACGGCGACCTCTCCGAAATCAAGGAAAGCCACCGCGACGGCTCCCTCATAGTCACCACGCGCACGCCGCTCCATATCCCCCTCCTGAAGGACGCTGTGCCCCTTGCCGGCCTCGAAGAGATAGAGACCCCGCAACACCGCCGCGGCGCCGCCTACCGCCTGCGCCTTGAGGACGGCATCCCCAACGCCGACCTGCTCGCCGCCGTAGCCCAGCAGTCGGACATCGTCCACTTCGAGGAGCATCTCCCCTCGCTCCACGAAATCTTCCTCCAATACGCCGCCGACTGACGCCCCCGTACTTTGACAGAAAGCGAAATAACAATCAGTTGATGAAGCCGCAGTTCTCGTGGCTTCACGGCATGTCAGTGCTTTACCGGATATTCCTCCTGGTAGTTGTAGGAATGCATCTCATGGAGCCCGGTTCAAGGGTATTAAGCAGTCCGCTCTCAAACAGTGTATATGCCTTCTTCCGGCTTTGCCCGTCTATGGTGTTGTCGCTGTATGTAAACCAATCAAGGAACTTGGCTGCCCGATTATTCGGATAATGTTTGGCCAGAAGAATAACGCCTTCGCTATTCAACACATCGGCTTTGCGTTGCTTTCCGTCGGGTGCCTCGAATTTGAAGTAGCGAGTGGGACTCACGGGTTGAAAGGCCTCTTGCTCAGTTTACGTTTCAGCCAACGCCAATAGTTGCCGGCCTTGGTGTAATCCGGCTCGTCATTGATGGCACGCACAATGTCGGTTGCCGAAAAGCCACCAGCAGTTATTCTCGTCATCCCAGACCGCCCTCACTTCGCGGTCATTGAAAAACGTATCTACTTCTTGTTCATTTTATGCAAAAAAGATTTTTGCACCCTATCGATACCGCCGTCTTATAAGATTATCGGAGGTTGGGATGTTGGCGGAAGGAATCAGTTTTTGGAGATCCAGGCGCCATGAAAGCGAGCGTTGAAGGCGCTGTCGGTCATCTGGGTGTGCAGCGAGGCAATGTCGTCGGAGGCGGCTGCTACTGCATAGGTGTATTTGCGTCCCTTCACTATTTCTACAGGAACCGGGGAGTCGCTGTGTTTTTCAAGGAAACGGTCTATCTCCTGCTGTGTGGTGAATGTGCCCACCACGAGCATGTATTTGAAGTCTTGCGGCTTCGGAGCCGGTTTCGCCACGGGAGCGGGTTGCTCTTTCTTGGGCTGCGGACGCGTGGTGCTGACTATCGGTATCACCGAAGCGCAGTCGCGCGAGTCGGCGTTTTGATCACTGCCCGGTTGCGGCAGTATCACTCCCAGGGCGACGCCTACCACGAGGATGAAGATTGCCGCCACGCGGGCAAACGTCTTGTTGATGGCTATGTAATAGTATTTGTCGGAGCGCAACGGCTTGTCAAGGCGGACGGGCGCTTTGGGCGCATCGGCGCCGGCGTCCGACTGAGGGTCAGCTTGCTTTTCGGCCATGCGCGAGGTGGCGGTGCGCAATGTAAGCGGCGCCATTCCCAAGCGCGCGCTGTAATCTTCAGGCGACTGTGCCGGAGTGAATACCATGTTCCCCTCCTCGCCGAGCTTCAGCGTGCCGATTCCGGGGAGCGAGACACAGCGCTGACGGTCGAGCACGTCGCGCAGTTGCGCCACATCGGCGTCGAGCATCTGCGTGGCCTGCGCGAAGCTGACGGCGTGGCGCCGCGCGTAGCTGTTGGCCACCAGTCCGTCGTTGTTCACGATGGCAGCGTTGAAGATCACCTCTGTGGAGGGGGGGAGCGCCACGCCGCCGTCGGGATTGAACACACCTTTGCGCCTCCCGGCCATGAAGGCTCCGACCGAGGGCACTATCACGCAGTCATGTCTGCGCAGAAGGTAGGCTATATGTTGGCTAAGTTCTTTCACCGGATATTTTTCGGGGCGGCGTCCTGGGGATGCCGTAACAGGGTGCAAAGATACGCAGAAAGATTGAGCTGTGCAAGAGGCTGCTCTTATTTTTTCCTCTTTTTCGAGGGGAAAAGCGCTTCAACAAGTTGTAAATCAGCGTTATTTTCAATGGCCATTTTTTTATCGATTTCCGCCAGCGAGTTTTCGTGGCACTGCTCGTGGAGATATGCCCGAAGCAGGTATAGGTTGCCGTTGCGCGGATTGAGCTCAATGGCGCGGCGCAACTCCTCGCCGGCCCGGGTGTAGTCCTCCTTCAGCAGATGGAAGACGGCGGCCGTCTGAAGCACATCCTCGGTGGGCGACTCTTCCGCGAGCGCCGAGTAGATGAGTTCCGCCTCGTCGTCATGGCCCAGACGGTGTTGCAGCGAGGCCATGGCGAGGCGCGTGTCGTCGTCCGGCTCGGCGATGCGCTGAAGCACGGCCAGCCCCTCTTCGGGATTGGAAGAGGCGGTGATGATGCCGTGCATCTTCAACGCCCACGGGTCTGAGGGACTGCGTTCGAGCAGGATGCGGAGGTCATCGTCGGCTTTTTGCAACTCGTTAATATATAGATACGCACGCGCGCGATTGGCGCGCAGCGTGGTGGACGCCGGGGATATTTCGAGGCCGAGCGAGAAGTTCGCCACCGCTTCCTGAGGCTCGTCGAGGTTCAGGTTTATCATCCCGAGGTTCGAAAGCAGCAGCGAGTTGCCGAAGTTGGCGGGGTCGGCGCGCAGGGCCTCCACGGTGCAGCGCTTGGCGTCGCTCCACAGCGAGCGTTCTATATAGTAGTCGGCCGAGTCGGCCATCTCCATGTATCGCGGATTCATGCTTACCGGAGCGTCGGGGATTTGCGCCGACGGCTGCGCCAGGGCCGCCAGGGTCATTAACAGCGTGAGCATCTTTTACAGTCGTTGATTTTCAGGAGCAAAGATAATCTGAAAAAACGGAATGACAAAATTGATTAAAATATTTGTACATGAGGAATAAAAGAACTAACTTTGCGTTATAAACGGAACAGTGCTGTTTCCGGCCATTTTTTTGGCTTTAGAAGTTGCTGTACCCGGGCCGCTTACATCCGAAAAAACAACCGACTCATAATATGAGAAAAAAACTGACATTGCTGTTGACGCTGCTGGTGACGTGTATCGCCACATATGCGGCAGACGTCAACTGGAGCTACAAGCTCATCGGCGATGGCACCGACTCGCCGAGCGTTGAAATCACCGCCCTCGTGCCGGCCGGTCACCATCTCTATGCCGCCAACACCAAGGCGGGAATGCCCCTTTCCATCATCGTGGAGGGTACCGGAGTGAAAGCCGTGGGCAAACCCACTCCCAACCGCAAACCTACGTCGCAATACAGCGACATCTTCATGGACACCGAAGTCTTCTTCAACGCAGGAACCGTGAAGTTCGTGCAGAAACTGAAACCCACCGCCAAGGACTATACCGTAAAAGTGGACGTAAAGGGTCAGTACTGCAACGACGACAACTGCTTCCAGACCACCTCGTCGCATACGCTGAAGGGTAAGTCGCCCGAGCCTAAAGCCGACGACAAGGAGGACGCCAAGACCGAAGAGGAGGAGAAAGCCGGGAACGAGGAGTTAGCCGATGAAACCGCCGAAGCCGTAGACTCGCTCCACGCAGCCGCCGGCCCGCTGGCACCTGCCGCCAACGACTCCATCCTCGCCTCCGACAAGAACTGGTGGAACAACGTGGAAGCCGAATTGAAAGCCTATTCCGACTCGCCCAGGGAGGAAAGCCGCTCGCTGCTCTACATTTTCCTGGCGGGATTCCTCGGAGGCCTCATCGCGCTGGTTACACCCTGCGTGTGGCCCATGATACCGATGACGGTCAGCTTCTTCCTCAAGCAGAACAAGTCCCGCCGCAAATCCGTGTCACAGGCGGCGCTCTACGGCATCTCCATCGTGGTTATCTACGTGGCCCTCGGACTCATAGTGACGGCCATCTTCGGCGCCTCGGCGCTCAACGACCTGGCCACGTCGGCCGTCTTCAACATCATCTTCTTCCTCCTGCTGGTGGTGTTCGCCATCTCCTTCCTGGGCGGATTCGAGCTTACACTCCCCTCCAAATGGACCAACAAGATGGATGAAAAGGTTGACTCCACCACGGGTCTGCTCTCCCTCTTCTTCATGGCCTTCACGCTGGTACTGGTGTCCTTCTCATGCACCGGCCCCATCATCGGCACGCTGCTGGTAGAAGCCGCCGCTACGAGCAACTTCGTCTCCCCGGCCATCGGAATGTTCGGCTTCGCGCTGGCACTGGCCCTCCCCTTCACCATCTTCGCCATGTTCCCCACCATGCTCAAGGCAATGCCCAAGAGCGGCGGCTGGCTCAACACCGTGAAGGTGGTCCTCGGTTTCCTGGAACTCGCCCTCGCGCTGAAGTTCCTCTCCGTCGCCGACCTCGCTTACGGCTGGCACATCCTCGACCGCGAAGTCTTCGTCTCGCTCTGGATAGTGATTTTCGCACTGCTGGGCGTCTACCTGTTGGGCAAGATCCGCTTCCCGCACGACTCCAAAGTGGAGAAAACCTCCGTGCCGCGCTTCATGCTGGGCGTCATCTCGCTGGCCTTCGCCGTCTATATGCTTCCCGGCCTTTGGGGCGCTCCGCTCAAGAGCATCAGCGCCTTCGCGCCCCCGACACACACTCAGGACTTCTCGCTCTATGACGGCGACGTGAAAGCGCAGACCGACGACTTCGAGACCGGTATGCGCCTGGCACGCCAGACCGGGAAACCAGTACTCGTAGACTTCTCCGGCCACGGCTGCGTCAACTGCCGCAAGATGGAAGCCGCCGTATGGACCGATCCCGGCGTCAAGAACATCATCGACAAAGACTTCATCCTCGTGACCCTGATGGTGGACGAGAAGAAGGAACTGCCGCAGCCCATCGTCGTGACCGAGAAAGACGGCACCTCGCGCACGCTGCGCACCGTGGGCGACAAGTGGAGCTACCTGCAACGCACCAAGTTCGGAAGCAACGCACAGCCCTACTACGTGATGCTCGATGCCGACGGCAAACCCCTCGGCCCCTCCTACGGCTACAAGGAGGACGTCCCCGGCTACAAGGACTTCCTGAACGCCGGACTCGAAAAGTTCGCCGAACAGCAGTAATCCCAGCCTGAAAAGGCCCACAATCATAGGCGCGCACCGTCAACACCAACGACGGTGCGCGCCTCTTTCTTAGCACAGTGAAATGCTGAATCCCCTAAGGATTTTTATCCCTCTCCTTTCAGATTAACTTATCCGCCTGCAAGTGCCATTTTTTTACATTTATGCAGGTTTATTTTACAACAGGAATTATCACTTTGCCATATCTCAAACAATTATTTCGCAATGATTAACAATAATTAACAGAATAATATTGGGATTTAAAAATTTACAGTTACCTTTATTCCCGAAAACGACAGAATTATAGATTTTAAGTCCTGCTGAAGTTAACTTCCATAATTCTTTAAACAACGGAATTAATTGGCATCAAATCCACATCCCCTCAAAACAATCCATTAATATGAAATTCCGGTTGTATTCGGCAGCGGCATCGTTGGCCGCCGGATTGATGCTTGCCTCCGCATCAGGTTTAAACGAGGACGCACACGTTGCCGTAGGCGACGGCTGAAATACAGGGTAAAGGAAATGCCTGTAAACCAGCTCCCGTAACCACATAAAATAAGTCTCAAATATGCGACGCCCGGGTCTCCGCGAGGAGCTCCGGGCGTCCGGTTAATATCATCGACACCAAGATACAGGTTTCATGGTCAAACGGCAAACACCCTTAAGATAGGTTCTGCCTGTAATAACGAATCTCTTTGAATTTGATTCCGGAAGCGGGAATCTTTATTTTTTTCGATAAAATTTTGGCGGCCGCGGAAATTTGTGTTAACTTTGTGATTGTGGGAGGTACAGTCAACCTAAAACCGCCTTCCCGCAACACCCCTGATGGAAAAAGAAATGAAATACAAAAGGATATTGCTCAAGCTCAGCGGCGAGTCGCTGATGGGCGCACAGGGCTACGGCATAGACCCGGAGCGGCTTGCCGTCTATGCCCGCCAAATCAAGGAGGCTGCCGCCTCCGGCGTTGAAATAGGAATCGTCATCGGCGGCGGCAACATCTTCCGCGGCCTCTCGGGCGCCGCAAAAGGGTTCGACCGCGTGAAGGGCGACCAGATGGGTATGCTCGCCACCGTCATCAACTCGCTGGCGCTGGGCAACGCGCTCACCGACGCCGGCATCGACGCCGACGTCTACACCGCCATCCCGATGTTCCCCATCGGCGAACCGTACTCCAAATGGCGCGCCATCGACTCCATGCGCCGCGGCCGCGTGGCCATCATGAGCTGCGGCACCGGTTCACCCTACTTCACCACCGACACCGGCTCGGCACTCCGCGCCATCGAAATCGAGGCCGACGTGATGCTCAAGGGCACACGCGTGGACGGCGTTTACACCGCCGACCCTGAGAAAGACCCGACCGCAGAAAAATTCGACGTCATCACCTACGACGAAGTATTGCGCCGCAACCTCAAGGTGATGGACATCACCGCCACAGCCCTCTGCAAGGAGAACAATATGCCCATCTACGTCTTCGACATGGACACCGAGGGCAACCTTATGAAGATGCTCCGCGGCGAAAACGTGGGAACACTCGTCACCTGCTGACCCCCCGGTTACGGCACGCTTCTACAAACCGAAATAATCACAAAACTCAACAATATGGAAATAAAAGAATATCTGCAAGAGGCCGAAGACTCCATGACTCTTGCTGTGGAATACCTGGACGACACCCTTAGCCACATCCGTGCCGGCAAGGCGTCGGCACGTCTGCTCGACGGCATCCGCGTGGACTACTACGGCTCGCAGGCTCCCGTCTCGAACGTAGCCAACGTCAGCGTCCCCGACGCACGCACCATCGCCATCACGCCGTGGGAAAAATCCATGTTCAAGGTTATCGAAAAGGCCATCCTGGACTCCGACCTTGGCATCACACCCGAGAACAACGGCGAGGTCATACGCCTCAGCATACCGCCACTCACCGAAGACCGCCGCAAGCAGCTCGTAAAACAGAGCAAGGGCGAGGCCGAAAACGCCAAGGTTTCGGTGCGCAATGCCCGCCGCGAAGCCATCGACGGCCTCAAGAAAGAGGTTAAGAACGGCCTGAGCGAAGACGCCGAAAAAGCCGCCGAGGGCGATGTGCAGAAACTGCATGACAAATACATGAAGAAAATCGACGACATCTTTGCCGCCAAGGAAAAGGAAATCCTCACGGTGTAAGATACCGTCCCTCTTCCACCCTCAGCGCAGCGATGAGCCGGGCGACGAGTGCGCAGACCGTTTCGGTTATCGTACCGCTCTACAATGTGGAGCGGTATGCACGTGCGTGCGTTGAATCGGTCCTGGCGCAGAGTTACCCACGTTGGGAGTTGCTGCTCGTTGACGACGGAAGCACCGACACCACGCCGCAACTCTGCGACGAACTGGCCGCCACGAACCCGCGGATACGCGTTTTCCACAAACCCAACGGGGGCCTCTCCGACGCCCGCAACTACGGGCTGGATCGCGCGTGCGGCGACTTCATCCTCTTCCTCGACGGCGACGACATGCTCGCTCCCTCGGCGCTACGCGACCTTATGAAAGGGTATCTCGGTTCATTGGCGCCCATAGTGGCGGGAGAGTCGCTGAAAGTACCGGAAGATTGCAGTTTCGGGCAGGCGTGCCTACTCTCCGCAAAAGGGAAAGTGCGCCGCCACGAAGCCGGCTTCAAGCAGCGCTACGACGCCCCCCGGGCAATCAGGGAAAGCCTGTACCAGCGGCGCGACCACTCCGCCTGGGGTAAGCTTTACCGCCGCGAGTTGTGGAAGGATCTACGGTTCCGCAAAGGAATACTTTACGAGGACCTGGACATTTTCTACCACGTATTCAGCGAAGCCGGTAGAGTGGCATACATCCCGGCGACAGTAAGTTTCTACCGCCAGCGTGGCACGAGCATCCTCGGCACCTTCAACCTGCGGCGTGCCGATGTGCTCGACGTCACCGACCGTCTGCTGGGATGGAGCCTCACGCAAGGAAGGGGCATGGTGCGTGCCGCGCAGTGCCGGCGCCTCAGCGCCCATTGCAACATCCTGGGGCTGCTGCTCGCAAGCCGCGACGCTTCGCTCCCGGGCGCCGAGAAGAAGAAGATTCAGGAGCGGTGCCGTGCCGTAATCCTCGCCGACGGTCCGCGTTGCGCCCGCGACCCGCTTGCGCCGCGAAAAATAAAAATAGCCATGCGGATGCTCCGCGTGGCGGGATTCAAAATTTTCAGCTATATGCTGAGCCTGAAATACCGGAAGTGAACGGGTCGGCGCCTGGTAAACCCGCCGCCCCCTTTGACTGCCGGTCAAGAACAGTAATTATGGAACAAAAGAAATATGCCGAAGTCGCCAACGAAGTCTTTGACCGTTGTGTGCGCGACTATCACGTGACCGACAACATCGACGCCCCGGTGCCCGCGCCCTACCCCGAAGGTAGCGACGAGGCCGTGCTCTATGCCAAAAACTGGATAGACGCCGCGCAGTGGCACATGGAAGACATAATCCGCGACCCGGACATCGACCCCGTGGAGGCGCTTAATCTGAAACGCCGCATCGACGCCTCCAACCAGGAGCGCACCGACATGGTGGAGCGCATCGACGCCTCCTTCCGCGAACGCTACGCCGATGTAAAGCCGCTCCCCCAAGCCTCCATCAACACCGAGTCGCCCGCCTGGGCCATCGACCGCCTCTCCATCCTGGCACTCAAGATATGGCACATGCGCGAACAGGCCGGGCGCACCGACGCCGACGAGGCACACCGCCTCCGGGCCCTGGGCAAGCTCGACATCCTGATGCAGCAACGCGCCGACCTCACCGAGGCCATCGACACGCTGCTCGCCGACATCGCCGCCGGACGCAAGTACATGAAGGTCTACATGCAGATGAAACTTTACAACGACCCCGAGACCAATCCCGTGCTCTATGGCAAGAAGTGAGGCACCGGGAAGCCGCTCCGGCAAGACCACCCTGGTGACGAGGTTCTCGGCGCTGGGGGACGTGGCCATGACGCTGCCGCTGCTCTACAACGTGGCGCTGTCAAACCCGGAGCGCCGTTTCCTGCTGCTCACACGGCCGCTCCCGGCACGCATCTTCATCAACGCGCCGGAGAACCTCGAAGTACTCCCCGTAGACCTCAAGAACCATGGCAGCCTCGGCGACATGGCGCGGCTCACGATGCGCCTTTGCCGCGAGTATGACATCGACTCCTATGCTGACCTCCACGACGTCCTGCGCACCAAGTGGATGCGCCTGCTGATGCGGCTGCGCGGCGTGCGCACGCGCCACATAGACAAGCTGCGCCGCCGCAAGCGCGCCCTGACGCGTCGCAACGGCAAGGACCTCGTGCCACTGACTCCGGTGCACAGGCTCTATGCCGACGTCTTCACCCATCTGGGCATAACGCGCCGGCGCTCCTTCATCTCGCTGTTTGGACCCGAGGGCGCCGACCCGTCGCTCACCGCGCCCATCTTCGGCGACACCGTGCCCGACTTCGACGAGGGGCTGCACATAGCCATAGCCCCCTTCGCGCGGCACCGAGGCAAAATCTACCCGGAGCACCATATCCGCAAGGTAATCGACACTCTGGCGGCGCGTCCCGGCGTCACGCTCTACCTGATGGGCGGCCGCGAAGAGACGGAACTTTTGGAAAAGTGGCGCGCCTGCCGCGGCAACATAGTGAACGTGGCTGCCGCCGGTGCGGGCTTCGAGGCCGAACTGGCGCTGCTGAGCCGCTGCCACCTGCTGCTCTCCATGGACTCGGCCAACATGCACCTGGCCTCGCTCGTGGGTTGTCCCGTGGTCTCCATCTGGGGCGCCACGCATCCCTACACCGGCTTCTACGGCCGCGGCCAGAAGCCTGAAAACGCCGTGCAGACGGCCCTCCCCTGCCGCCCTTGCAGCATCTACGGCAACCGCCCCTGTCTGCGCGGCGACTATATGTGCCTCGAAGCGCTACCCCCCGAAACCGTCATCGCGCGCATTGACAAGGTGTGCGGCAACCGCGAGTAAAACTGACGCACCGCCCTCCTCGCTGTTGGAGGAATGGAAAATAATGATTAAATTTGCAGGCGGCATTCCACCGGTCCAGATCTCGGGGAAGCCTCCTTCTGAAATACAAAAACACAACACACTGATTTTGACAATGAGTTATCATAGAAATAAAAGTCTGCGGAGCACGTTGCTGGCGACGGCTGGATTGCTGCCGCTGACGGCGCTGGGCGCCGGGGAACTGCCGCAGAGCATCTCGCCGCTGCCGCAGGGCTACGCCGAGCGCGCACGCCTCATGGAGCTGTCGGAAAACCCTTTGGGCACCATCGACCAGCTGGGCCGCTTCGACGCCCTCGCCGCCCGCGACGGCTCCATGCTCCTGGCCAAGGCATACTATGAACGCGGCGACGTGCGCTGCGTGGAGTTGCTCAAGGACTTCATAGCCCGAAACCCGGCGTCAGACGACGTGGAGAACGCCCGCCTGCTGCTGGCGGACTACTACTTCTTCAACCACGAGTTCGGCCCGGCGCTGCTCGCCTACAAGGAGGCCGACATCGAAGCCCTCTCGCCCGGCGATTCCTCTAAATACACCTACCGCAAGGCCGTTTCTATGATAAAATGCGGGTTCTACCACGAGGCCGAGAAGCCCTTGTGGCGACTTCAGAAAAGCAACGGTTACAAGGCCGCCGCAACTTTCTACCTCGGTTACCTCGACTATCTGGACGGCAACTTCGACGACGCCTACCGGAAGTTCAAGGAATCGTGGGAGATGGACCACGCCGGCGAGGCTGTTGACGCGGAAAGCGCACCGTCGCGCCGCGGCGACATGCGTCGCCGTTTCCAGTATGAACCTACGGGACTCGAAGCCGGCTACTACATGACGCAGATAGAGTTCCGCCGCGGCGAGTACGAAAAGGTTATACGCAACGGCCGCTCCCTGATGCAGAAGATGCCCGTACCCGAACTGCTCCCCGAGATGCAGCGGATAGTGGGCGAAAGTTATTACAAGACCGGCGAGCCGGAAGTGGCACGCTCCTTCCTCGAAAGCTATGCCGAGACGCCCGACATCACCCCCGACCCGTCTGCGCTCTACCTGCTGGGCACCATAGAATATAACGACGGCAACTACGACGCCGCCAAGGAACTGTTCAGCCGCGTAACCGGCGAGAACAACGACCTGGCGCAGAGCGCGTACCTCTACCTCGGCCAATGCGCCGTGAAGAGCGGGGAGACCGACCTTGCCGCCATCTCTTTCAAGAAGGCCTACAACATGAACTTCGACCCCGCCGTCTCCGAGGCCGCCCTCTACAACTACATCGCGGCCACGACGCGCGGCGGAACGGTCCCCTTCGCCTCCTCCATACCGCTGCTCGAGGAGTATGTGCAGAAGTTCCGGAAGTCTGCCCGCGCCTCCGAAGTGGAAGAATACCTCGCCGTGGCCTATTATAACGAGAAAGACTACACGGCGGCCCTCAAGGCCATCAACCGCATCTCCAACCCCGGCGCCAAGGTGCTCGCCGCCAAGCAGAAGATTCTCTTCGAACTGGGCGTGCGCGAACTCTCGAACGGCAACGCCGCCGAGGCCGAGAAGCATCTCCGCGAAGCGCAGGAACTGGCGCGCTTCGACCGCAAGATAGCCGCGCAGGTGGACCTCTGGCTCGGCGACGCCCTGTATGCACAGAAGAAATACGCCGACGCCGACAAGGCCTACGAATCATACCTAAAACAGAGCGAGAAGGGAGATAACGGCGCCCTGGCGCTCTACAACCTGGGCTACTCGCTATACATGCAGGACAAGTTCAACGACGCCATGGTGCGCTTTGACGAAGCCCTGGCCATGAAGCCCGGCCTCACCGCCGCACTGGCCGCCGACGCCCGTATGCGCAAGGCCGACTGCCTCTATTACACCGGGCGCCTCAACTCCGCCTCTGACCTCTACGCCGAAATAGTGAAATCAGGCAATCAGGACGCCGACTACGCCATGATGCGCCAGGCAGTAATCCTGGGCGTGAACGGCGACAACGCCGGCAAAGCGCGTATGCTTGGCGAGATGCTGGAACGTTTCCCCAACTCCAAATGGCACGCCACCGCCAAGCTGGAGCAAGCCATCGCCTACACCGAAGACGGCGCCACCGACAAGGCCAAACAGGCATTCAACGCTCTGGTGGCGGCATATCCCGACGCGCCTGAGACGCGCAACGCCCTGCTGCAACTTGCCCTGCTCAACAACAAGGCCGGCGACGTGAACCAGGCCATCGCCGACTACCAGACGCTCATCCGCAAGTGGCCTACCAGCGAGGAGGCCGCCGTGGCAAGCGACGACCTGCGCATCATCTTCGCACGCGAAGACCGCCTCGATGAGCTCGTGGCTTTCCTCAAGAACATCCCCGGCGCCCCGCAACTTGACCGCGACGAGGTTGAGAAACTTACCTACGATGCCGCCGCCACGGCCTACGCTACCGGCGACGACGCCTCCAAACTGCAGAACTACGTGGCACGCTACCCCGACGGCCGCTATCTGGCCCAGGCGCTGCGCGACATAGCGCAGTACCAGTTCCGCGACCTGCACAACCCATACGAGGCGCTGGCCACCATCTCCCGGCTCGTCACCACACGTCCCGACTCGCCGCAAGTGCCGGGCGCCCTGATGCTGAAAGGTGAAATACTCGAAACCGAATATCCCGACCGCACCGAAGAGATACTCCGGACCTACCGCGACCTCGAGAACCGCGGCGGCTCGGAATATGCCGCCGAGGCGTGGAGCGGCATCATGCGCAACACCCGCGACGCCGCCGAGCAGCTGCGCTATGCCCGGATGCTCAAGAACGCCAACGGCGTGAGTGCCGACGCCCTGAATCAGGCCACCCTCTACGAGGCCATGGCACTGCTTTCCTCTTCCGACGCCAAGCAAGGCGAGACACTACTGAAGGAGCTTGCCGCCGAGCCGCTGACCGCCGCCGGGGCACGCGCCGCCGCGACACTGGGCGAATACTACGTGAAGAAAGGGCGCAACAAGGAAGCCGTAACGCTGCTCGAGAAGTTCACCGACTCCGGGACGGACAATTACTACTGGCTGGCGCGCGGCTACGTAGCGCTGTGCGACGCCTACCGCGCCTCGGGCAAGAAAGCCCTGGCACGCCAGTACATCTCCTCGTTGAAGGAGAATTATCCCGGCACCGAAGCCGACATTTGGGAAATGATTAACCACCGCATCAACTCATGGAAATAAGATATATAGCGGCCGCCGCTGCCCTGTCGGCGGCCCTCGCACTCCACGCACAGAGCAACGCGCCGCTGCGCGGCACCGTGGAAGTGGACGGCAAGTTCCTCCCCGACGTAATACGCCAGGACAAGGTCAACACCCTGCCACGCCTCTATTCCGTACCGTTGGAAACCTCCACGTTGCAATATGAAACCAAAGGGGTGGTGACCCCATTCGAGCCCACCTTCTCGCCGATGCCCGTGCTGGCATGGCAGTCCACGCGCCGAATCAACAAGTCACGCGGATACGTCAACCTCCAGGCCGGCTCGTGGCTCGACGCCTCGCTTAGCGCCGGTTACCGCTTCATCGACGACGGCAAGACACAGTTCGGAGTATGGCTGCAACACAACTCAACGTCGCTATGGAAACCGGAACTCTCGGAAGCAACCAAGGACTATAAGCGCCGTCGCTATGACGAGGTGATAGGGTTCGACTTCAGCCGGAAATTCGGAAAAGCCGGACAGCTCTTCGCCGACCTCACCTACCACTACGGCAACTTCAACTACTACGGTTTCTACAACCCGCAAGGTCTCGGCACCACCCCCGCCCAGGCCCCCGGTCAGAACCTAAACGACCTGCGCCTCCGCGGCTTGTGGAAAGGCACTCCATCCGCTGACCTTGGCTACCGCCTCGGCTTAGGGTTGCACCATGTGGGTTACGGCAAATATTACATGCCCTCCGCCGACGGGCTTTGGGAAACCGACGGCGCCAAGGAGACGCATGTAACCCTGGGCGGCGGCGTGGATTACAAACCCGGCGAACCCTCCGTAATCGCCATCGACGTGGAAGGGGGTCTCGTCACCTACGCCGACAATCAGGGCGCACCGATGCCCCGCACCTACGGTCACCTCGACTTCAATCCCTATTACCGCTACACCTCGGGCGACTTCAGCCTGAAGGCCGGCGCGAACCTCAACCTGCTGCTCGGCGACGTCTACAACGAGAACCTCGACGGCTATCTCCACGGCACGGGCGGCAAGAAGTTCCACGCGTCGCCCGACGTGCGCATCGATTACCGTGCCGGCATCTGCGGCCTGTACCTGCACGTGGGAGGCGGCCAGCAGCTCAACACCATGGCCTACATGATGACGCACGACTACTACGGCGCCCCGTCGCTCTACGACGTGCGCCCCATCAATACGCCGCTCGACGCCAAGGCGGGCATCAACTTCGGCCCCTTCAGCGGCATCACCGCCGGAGTGGCCTTCGCCTACAAGAACACGCGCCACATCCCGCTCTTCGGCCTCTACACCTACGACCTGAACCACTATATGCCCAATGGGCACGCAATTCCCGGCGCCGACCTCGTCTGGGAACCCTCGTCGGCACAGTCGATGTCGGTGAAAGGCTGGAGCCTGGAGGCCAACGTGCGCTACCGCTACGGCGAAATGATAGAGATGGGCATTGCCGGCAGCTACCAGCCGCAAGACGGCATGAAGGGCTACTACAACGGCATGGACCGTCCGCGCTGGATACTCGACGCCACGGCCTCGTTCTGCCCCGTGAAGCCGCTGCGCGTCACCTTGCAGTACGGCTACCGCGGAGTGCGCAAGGCTTACGTGGGACGTTACACCTCCACCTTCCCGGAGGATACGCGCGCCGCACGCTTCGTGCGCCTGCCCGACGTCACCGACCTCAGCGCCCGAGTGGACTACCGGCTCAACGACGCCATCTCGTTCAGCCTCCAGGGCAATAACCTGCTGGGGCGCCGCATCGACCTGATGCCCGACCTCCCCTGCCCCGGAGCCATCGTGCTCGGCGGCGTGCAATTTGTTTTCTAAGAACTATTTATTCCTTTTTCGGTTTATAATAGTAGAAATCGGAACTATGACTCAACTTACATTGACATATCAGAACGAAGACGACAAGGCTTACGGTCTGGCCGGCATGGCGCTCAGCGCCGTGGCGCTCAACTCTTCGGACCTTATCGCTGAAATCTCCATAGAGGGCGACGATGACGGACATTTGGTGACCTTCTCACATTCATACTATTTCTGCGGCTCGCCGAGCATCTCGCCCAAAGCCACGTGGGAAAACACCCTGCGCAATTTCCAGGTAACCTCGGCCATGACACTTGCCAACCTTTACGCCCGCTCGATGGTGCGTATGGGCACCACAGTGCCCGACGAACTGCTTGAGACCCTGCACCAGGCCATAGTGCGCGAGGGATGCGAAAGCTGTTCGCTGGAAGAAGACGAGGCGGAATCCATTTACAACAAGATGTTAGGATACAGCCGCCGCATCTTCGGCAACCGGCGCCTTTACCCCTCCATCTCGCTCTTCGCCGGGGCCATTTCGCGCCGGCGCCGCCTCTCCGGCCGCGAGATTGAGGAGGAACTGCAACGCCTGCAACTGCTCTGACACCGCCGCACGCCGATGGAGAAAAAATTCATTGAAGACATCAACAGTCCGGAAGTGCGCATCTTCGCCGCGCTTACGGAAAGGGAATTGGCCGCCAAGTGCGGCCTTTTCATTGCAGAGAGCCCCAAGGTGATAGCTTCGGCCCTCGACTGCGGCATGGAACCGGTGGCTTTTCTCTGCGAGAAGCGCCACATAGAGGGGGATGCCCGCGAGGTGCTGGCCCGCTCACCCGGAGCCACGCTCTACACCGGCACGCGCGGGACGCTCTCGTCCCTGACAGGCTATACGCTGACGCGCGGCGTGCTCTGCGCCATGCGCCGTCCGCAGCTTCCCGCGCTTGAGGAAGTGGCACGGGGAGCGTCGCGCCTGGCCGTCATCGACGGGGTGTGCGACACCACCAACATCGGGGCCATTTTCCGCTCCGCAGCTGCGCTCGGAATCGACGGCGTGCTGCTGACGCGCGGAAGCTGCGACCCGCTGAACCGCCGCAGCATACGCGTCTCCATGGGCACGGTGTTCCGCGTCCCCTGGACGTGGATAGACCGCCCCTCGGACGTAAGGGAAGCCGGATTCAAGGTGGCCGCCCTTGCGCTGAGCGACGATTCCGTGCCGCTCGACCATCCCGCCCTGAAAGGGGAACCGCGCCTGGCGCTGGTGCTCGGCACCGAGGGCGACGGCCTGAGCCGCCGCGTCATAGAAGACGCCGACTATGTGGTGCGCATCCCCATGAGCCGCGGCGTGGACTCCCTGAACGTGGCCGCCGCCTCAGCCGTAGCCTTCTGGGAACTCCGCAAAAACCAATAAGCCGAAAAAAATTCCGGATGCCGGCATCCGGAATTTTTTATTGAAGGCCGTTATTCCTATTTCAGATTGAATGGAAAGGGAAAGCGTGTGTGCCGCTCAATTGCTTTGTAAATGTAAAGGAAACTCCATTGAAAGTCTTGGTTACCGGTGTAATATCGGAATAAGTGTAGCCGTCGGAAACCGGAACAAAAATTGAGCCGGACGCATCGTCGTCAATTATGAGTCCATCGTTTACAAAACAATTATGGAACGTAAGATTTCTTTCTTTGAAGAAAGCACACATATTCACCAGATTGCCTGAAGCAGCATATATATAAGTACCGTTGAAAGTAACGTCTCCATTCCCGAATATGGCTCCTAATCCTATGGGGCCTTCCTGAAGATTACATTCTTTTTCCGTCGAAATCAATGCACCGCCGTTAAAAACCATGTCGTAACTCAGAGTGCTGTTGCCTCCCCCCGCATTTCCGGCCGCCGAGAGTATTCCCAGGGGGCCTACTATTTCGCAATCATTGAATGTGAACGAACCGTCGCCATAAGGCAACAGCGCAAACATGATAGAACCGGCTTGATAAGTATCGTCATAATACTTTGAAATAAACTTGCATCCGGTCAGCTCGAAATCACCGTCTCCATCCAACTGGAATCCCGAATAGCCGTCGGCTTCAACTGTGATGTAACGTATGACGGCGCTCTCGGGATTACGTATGACTACAAGAGGCAAACCCTGTACGTCTTTGGGTTTATTTATGGTCCTTATCGTTACACCTTCCAATACGACATTCCCGTATTTTTTGTACGTGGATGTCTTTCCGGTTTCTATGCCGACATAATCCGATGCCGACAAGTCAAATTCCAAAACACCTTTTCCCGTCAGATTCAATCCGTCATTGAACAGCAACATGGAGGGGATATTCGTCAAGGTGCCGTCCACAACCCAAGTTACCGGTTTATCAAAAGCCATCTGCTGTTCCATGGAACTCAGATCAATGGTTGTACCGGCAGCTACATATAGCGGCTCTCCAGCCGCAACAGCTGACTTGAATTCCTCCGGAGTGGGCACTATTGCAGCCGAATTGTTCCAACCTCCTCCGAATGCCGGGCTGATGGTTACGTTGAACTGTTCGGGGTTCGTCAGCAACGAGCCGTAGATGTTGGTGCAGAAGTTGGCCTGCGACGGCACGCTGTTGTAAGTGGCGAACGGGGCCTTCCCGTTGGTATTGAGATCCACGGTGAGCAGACCTGCGCCGGGGAGCACATACCCCATGGCCAGATAGTCGAGCGCGGGAGACATTGTGACGGGGAAACCGGTGTCGATGTCTGCTGCTGAAAGCGCTACGGAGACGGGGGCGGCTTCGCCTGAAAGTGTGCCGTCGGCAAGGTTTACCGTGGTGGACGCGCCAGTGATGGTCATGCCGAAAGTTGGGTTCGGGTCGCCCGAAGCGTACTTATAGGCCTGCACGTCGTTGGTGCCGAGGTTTATCTGCGCGAAGGGGCGTTTCAACACTATGTCATGGTCGGCGGTCACGCCCGAAACGAAGCCGGTTTTATGTCCCAAGAAGGCATCGCGTGCCTCGTCATAATTTGTCATACCGGCGTAATTTACAGAAATGCTCTTGTCGGTTTCGTTCCAGGTGTAGGGGGAACCCTCGCCCATCCCGTAGCTCTGCGCCCAGCAGATGATGTCGTAGGCCTTGTCCTTGACCAGCGAAACTTTCACGGTGGTGGTCAGCAAGCCGTTGAAGTTGTTGACTACCATGCCGTTGGGTTCGGTGTCGCCGGCGCCGCCGAAGTTCGAGAAGAGGCAGCGTTTCGCGCCGTCGGCCTCATAGACGGCCACATAGAGGTTAGTGGCTTTTGTACCGGAGTTGAACGCGCGGCTCGACATGTCGGCCGGAAGCGTGATGCTGAAGGATGTCACTCCGTCTTCGGCTACGGGAGTGACATCCTCGTTAGCGCAGGATGTGGCGAGGAGCGATGTCAGCCCCAACGACGCCAGATAAAAGATTTTCTTCATATAACTGTGGTTAAAATATTATGGATAAAAATGGCCCGGTAATTTTCGGGACAAAAGGTTCAAGTTATAGCCTTTAAAGACTTTCTGACTTTAAAACGATAATATTTGCAAATTTACGACAAATTCCCGGTTCCACCCCCGAATTGTTAAATAACGTTAACCTATAGTCAGATTTACTATTCATCAGTACTTCTCCGGGATACTGACCTCTGCAAAGAGTGGTTCCCATATTTTATTTTGCAACAAACAGCCATCGGGAACATTCCGGGGCGAACTTTTAGCTTTCTTTAAGCGTTTTTCTTAAAAACATTTAATTAAGCTATGAAAAAGACACTACTTCTGGTCCTTACGGGGACGCTCGCCGTTGGGGCACCGGCTACCGTCGCTGCCCAAAACGGCAATGCCAACGAGGAAATCACTACCGTCATCGTCGGCGATAAAGGTGCCGTGGAGGAGGTTATCTCCGAATTGGATTATAATGCGCCGCAACGTACACGCGAATCGGGATTGCCGCGTTTTGCAATCGTAGGGCATGACCGCAAGTTCTATATGGGTATAGGCGCCCAATTCAACGGCGTGGCGGCTTTCGACTGGGGCGACAATATGCCCTCGACCATCAACTTCATCCCCTCTTCCATGACGCCGCCGGCTCCTGGAAACGGCGGTAAACTCGGCTTCTCGGCAGCCACGTCCAACTTCTATCTGAACGTCGTGGCCCTCCCCGGCTCCGAAAACAGGATTGGCCTCTTCTTCAAGGGGACATTCGAGGGTGCGAACTACGGTTTCCAATTGTCGCATTTCTACGTGAAATACCGCGGGCTGACGGCCGGTTACACCAACTCGCTGTTCCAGGACAACGGCGCCATGCCCTACACCATAGATAACCAGGGTCCCAACGGGTCGGCCGCCACTACGGTGATGACCGGAAGCTGGACCCAGGACTTCGGCAAGGGATTCAGCGGCGCCATCGGTGTGGAGGCGCCCTCGGCCAATATGGCCGACAACCGTCCGGGATATACCCGGCAGGTGACGCAGCGTATCCCCGCCATCCCCCTATACCTGCAATACGGTTGGGACGGAGGCAACAGCCACATCCGCCTCTCGGCAATAGCCCGTCCGCTACAATACCGCAACCTCGTGCAGGGAAAGAACAAGACCCCGATGGGCTGGGGAGTGCAGCTCTCCGGAATGGTGAAGATATGCGACCCCGTCACATTCTACTATGACGCTACCTACGGCTACGGAATAGCCAATTACCTGCAGGACGACGAAGGTATGAACCTCGACGCCATGGCCAGCTTCCGCAAGGACGGCAAGATGAAACTCACCGAGTCCATGGGCCTTACCGGCGGCCTCAGCTTCCAGCTCAGCCGCAAATGGCAGTCGAACATCATGTACAGCCATCTTTCCAACTGGACCGACAGCGACGTGCGCCCCGAAGCCGGCGCCTACCGCTACGGCGATTATGTGGCAGCCAATATACTCTATGACCTTAACCGGTTCCTGACCTTCGGCCTGGAGTATGACTACGGCCACGCCAAGGACTTCGGCGGCAACGGCCTGCACGCCAACCGCCTCCAGGGCCTGCTCCAAGTAACTTTCTAAACAACATAATCCACATCCGCAACAGAGGGAACCGCCCCGCCGGGCAGTTCCCTCTCTCTTTTTTATCTTACGCCTTAAAAGCGCGGGAACTACGGAAGCTCGTTGACCGGGACAGAGGCAACATTGTATTTTTTGTTGTCTACCAGTATAAAAAGACCCGCATATTTACTAATATTGTAATAAACGGCATTGATGGAGATCAGGTAGTCTCCCCGAGCGCAGAACTCTCCATTTATATGCACTTGCTGACCCTTATACTCTACCCATTGGTCAACAGCAACGGATTTGTAACCTGAATTATAAGGTTCGAAGACACACTTGCTCTTTTCGTATGTGCAACCGGTAATCTGCGGGGCACTTACATTATAAGCATGATACCCGTAGTAGGTCTCACCTATAAAAAGTGCGGTATCTTCTATACCCGTTACGGAGGTATCCGTAATGTGGCAATCATTCAGCTCCAGGGTCAAGGTTGACATCATTCGTGAATCTCTACCGATAAACACCGCGAGATTCTCCCTTCCGTACACTGCAGAGTTCGACACGGTGACATTCTCGATTACGTTATTGCCCTTTGCCTCTCCGGCCACTACACCTCGTGTAGCACCGCCGTTTGAATAGTCGGTGTCTGCAGAACCTACGGTAACCTTATCCAGGACAAGATTCTTTATCTGCGCGCCTTCTTTCATAATAGGTATGAATCCCATATCCGCTTGCAGTCGACCCATGTAATACCGTTCCATGCAGATGAAATTGCTGATTGTATGGCCGCCGCCGTCGAAAATTCCGGCAAAACCATACGGAAGCGAACCGGAATCATTGACACCGGCAAGGCCGCCGAACTCATGACCGCCCAGGTCGATGTCGGCCGCCAGGGTGACTGTCTTGCCTTTCAGGTCGTTCTCTTCCGTTATCAGCGACGCGAGCCCCACGAGTTCCTCCGGAGTGGAAACGGTATAGTTGCCCTGCGCGTCGGGGACCGGAACCGTCACTGTCTCGCCGTTCCAGACGTTGTCATAGCTCCCGGTGAAGCCGGGTTCTATAACCACATTGAACGCCTCGGGGTTGGTGAGCAGGGCGCCGTAGATGTTGGTACGGTAGTTCATCTGCAGGGGGACGGAATTATAGACGGCGAAGCCTTCCTTGCCGTCGGCATACAACGACACGTTTACATTTCCCTTGTTCTGCGTTCCGTCTCCGACCAGGATGTATGCCATGGCCAGATAGTCAAGGTTCCCGGTATAGCCGTTTACCGAGGGAAAAGCGGTGCCGGAGGAGGGCATCGGGGCGGTGACCGCGGTGAGAATCTCCGTGGTGCCGCTTACTTTCCCGGTGCGAAGGTCCAGAGTGTTGGAGACCCCGCTGACGCTGACGCCGAAGCTGTCGGAACCTCCCGCCGCAGTGTATTCGGCAAGGTCCGACGTACCGATGTTCAACTGGGCGAACATACGTTTAAGCTCCACGGGGCGGCTCTGCGCGGCATCGCCCGAAGTGACCGATACCGATGCGAAGAATGCGTCACGGTCATCCGCGTAGTTCGGGAAAACGTTCCCCTCGCCGTAGTCCACCGTCAGGGTCTGCCCGTTCTCGGTGAAAGTGTAGGGATGCGCGGTCTTGTCCTGCGACCAGAACACCAGGTCATAGGCCATGTTCTTGACCAGGGGCACTTTGACGGTAGCCGTGAGGCCGTTGTCGGAGAACTGGATGATTTCCAGCCCTTCGTCGGAGACGCCGTTGACCGAACGCAACAGGGCTTTGTCGGTCTTGCCGGCCTCGTAGACGGCCACGTTAAGCTGCTGGTTGGCAGGGGCGTCCCCGAAAGAGCGCGACCCGGGCGCCTCGGGCAGGCGCACCGTGAAGACGGCCATCCCGGAGTCGCCGGAGCCCGGAGGTACGTCTTCGTTTGTACACGATGCGGCAAGGAGCGCCGTACACCCTATTGCCGAAAGATAAAGCATTTTCTTCATAACAGATTGTGGTTTAAGTGATGGATGATGTAAAACGGATGCTCGTATTATCAAGTATATATTTACATCGTTGGACAAAATTTTCACAAAAGTACAACAAAATTCCGTTATCACCCCCCGAAAAGTTAATTTTGCTTAACAGTATGTTAATATTAGTTAATCTAATTCCGGCGAATAACTGCCTGCCCTTTGAAACCGACCGACAGCCGCCGTCCCGCGTAATATGAAAACAAAAAGTAATTTCCAGCCACAAAAAATACCGGGAGCGATGGCAAACGAATTGCATCGGCTCCCGGCATCTGTCAAAGAGTAAGTGATGAATCTAAGTATTTGGTAAATCTGTTATCAGTAAATTATCTTGTCGGTCTTGCCGGAGGCGGAACGTCTGATGTAGATGTTACCGGCGGCGGGGCGTGCTACACGGCGCCCCAGCAGGTCATAGTAAACGGCGTTGCCGTCATTGACTGTGATGTCGTCGATACCGGAGAAGTCGAGCGTGGGCTCGGCATCGGAATCCATGATACGAACATTGTCGATGCGCAGGGGCGAAGACGTGCTACCCTTGCCGAGGAAACGGACGCTAAGGTAGGGGAACCGACCCAGGAACGAGGAAAGGTCCACTACTGCGGTGCGCCAGCCGGCTTCGCCCGTCAGGGTTTTGAAGTCAATTGCTGAAGCGGCGGCATATTCCCCGGTGTAGGCAAGGTTTATTTCCGGAAGAATCGACATATCGGCGCCGGGCACGGCGTAATAGTCGAAAATCAGTTTCGGCTTGGCGGCGTATGCCATGTTCACCTTACCGAGGGCGAGGTAGCTGAGGTCACCGTCTTGGGCGGCATCGAAGGCGATGCAACCGTTGTCGCCGTCTGAATCATGTCCGGATTCCGGCTCCCAGCCGTTCTGTCCGTTGCTCATGCGGTACCAACCGTCGAGGAGGGCGCTTCCGGTCGGCCAGTTTTCTTTAAAAGGATAAGCGTAAGGCTGGCCCACCATCACTTCGGAGGACTGGTAGATGCTGCTTTCTCCGGCAGAGTTCACTGCCGAAAGTCCGTAGAATTTCGGGAACTGGTCGCGTGAATAATAATCGTTGTCTGTAAACTCAAGTTCGGTTCCTCGGATTCCGGATTTGAATTCGGTAGCATAACCGTTTTGCACGGCATATACATTGTAAGTGAGGTTGTTGGGGTCGCAATAACCTCCGTTTGCACCCTGGAGCGGTTTCTGCCAAGAGAGTTTGAGGCGTCCGTTGCCAAGGTCTGTAAGGAGGATGTCGCGTGCAGCGCCGGGAAGGTCGAGACCCAGGTAGGTTGTAACGGTAGCGCGGTCGCCCACTCCGTGTTCATTATAAGCAACGACGGTGTATTCGGTAAGTCCGCGGGCACCCTTGTTGTCCACCACGGTTACGGCTTTTCCGGTTTCGGTCATTTCCACGGTCTTCACCAGTTCGCTGGTGTTGCGGTAGACTTCCACTTTCGTGATTTTGTCGAGCGCTTCGCCGTTAACCTTTTTGGTAGGAGTGGTGAACTTGATGGTGACGGGAGCCGTACCCTGCGAAGTCTTGACCGAAAGGCCGGTGACGGCGCCGGGAGCCTGCCCGTTGGCAAGGACGTCTATGTGCATATCGTCGATTGCGATCGAAAGGCCGACGACACAATTGGAGATGGCATGGAAACCGAAGTGGTAGTACCCGTCTTCCGCGGGTTCTACTATTACGCGGTGCTGCACCTGCTTGCCCACGCTCTCGAAAGCCTCTTCGGCCACTGCATATTTGGCAGGGTCAATCCCTTTGCCGTACTTGACCTCCATACGGTCGAGGAACCGGCCGTCGTTCATGTTGTCGCATACCGTGTAAGTGAGTTCATAACGGTTGCCGGCCTTCATGTCGATGCCGGGGGTGATGAGCCAGTCGTCCTGAGGCTTGTTGAAATCTGTTCCGGTAAATATATAGGCAGTCTTGCTCTGATGCTTGCTCCACTTCCATGTAGAACCATCGTTGTTTCCGTCGGTAACATAGAAAAGGTTCATGGACGCTTCGTCATTGAACGGATTGTGATACGGCACTTCGAATCCTTTTCCGTATGGTACATGAGTGGATTCGGCGGTTTCAGACTCGCGCCAGTCATGTACGGCCTTCACCTGGTAATAGTAATCCACGGGGAGATCCGGCTCCGCCAGGGTTTCGCTGAAAGAAGTTCCTTTCAGGGCAGAAGCGACATTCTTGCCGTCAGGCATACGGGTGACGCTATAAGTCATTTTGGCGGGGTCGATGTAGCCGCCGTGCGTGCCTTCGGTTACTGCATTCCACGTGAGTGTCGCGCAGCCGGTTGCTTCTTCGATTGAGAGGCGGACATTTTTCGGGGCGACGGGATAATCCTCGCCGACCCATACCTGCAAGGATGCGGCGGGGCCCTCGCCTTCGGAGTTGGAGCATATCACATTGACGGTGACATCGCCGTTGGGGAGTGAGACGTCTTTCGTGATGGTCGAGCCTTTCTCCCCTTTACCGCTGAAGAGCTCGCGGTCGCCGGCTTTGACGGCATAGGACACTTCACCCTCGAGGTCATCGCCCATGTATGTATAGGCGGGTAGGGTGAATGTCAGTGTTCCGTTTGTGGAGGCTTTGTCTATGTCCAATTTCAGACCTGTAGCGTAACCTGGGGCATTATCGGGGGCAATTGCCGGCATCACTCCCAGACCCATGAATTCCTGGTTGTCGGTAAAGGAGGTTACGAGTGTGGCGCGGCCGGTGGCGGTGTCCACCTTATACAGTTTGGAGGCGTTCCGGACATCGGCGTCTGTAAGGCTTGCCCAGTACAGGTCGCCGGTCTTGAAGTCGAAGGCCATTGACTGGGCATATTTCGGCACTACTCCGGTGGAGCCGATGCGGGTGGCGCTACCGTTGTTTTTGTTCACTTTATACAGGTCGCCGGCACTGTCGATTCCCCAGAGTTGGCCAGCTGCGTCGAAAGCGAGGCCGTAGTAGCTATAACAGTCCCCTACGGGTGTAACGGTCTGTTCGAGATAGTCCACTACACAAAGCTTGCGGGTATTGCCTAAGGTGTATTGTCCGTAAATTTTGTTTTCCACCGGGTCCCAGGCATGGTCGGAGTTCGACGCCAGTTCGGAGGACACATGTCCGTGATTCTGAAACTCTCCCGTTTTTATATTATAGGAATACAGTTGGGAAATGTCGATGGTCTGTGTATCAGATTCAGCCGTCTGGCGCCAAATATACCAGTACACGTCGCCGGCGAGCACTGCGCCGCCGTTGCAATGCGAGTTCATCACACCTATGCGGGCGAAAGGCTCGGGTTGTGCACCGGGAACGACGTCCAGAGTATAAATGCCCATCGGAGTTGTACCTTGGAGGTCGTTCCAGGATTCTGCATAATAGAGGAACCCTACGAGTCGGGTTTTGTAAGAGGCGTCGGCCGGAGCGCGGAACGGCACCTTGGCCGGGGTTTCGACCGCCTGACAGGAGCGTTTCAGCTCAAGCGTCTGTTGCACCTGTGCCGACACGGCTGCAGGAAATACCGCCGCACCTATCGCTGCCGTCAGAATCAGTTTGTTTACTTTTCTCATTGTTTAGTTTTTAAGCGGTTTTCCGGAGCAGCTGCACAGGCTCCTCCGGAAAACCTGATATTAGGAATTTTTGCAAATGGTGGTTTATCAGCGGGTAATCACAGCTTTGAAACTCTTGTTACCTTTTACTATTATCACTACCTGCCCCGGCTCGGGATTGTCAATCTCCATGCCTTGCAGGTTGAAGTAGCGTACCTTGGAGTCGTCGCCGGCCTGTATGCCGTCGATTCCTACATATCCTACCGAGGAGAAGCGGCGTTCGCCTACGGTAGCTCCGGCGCCGTCGACAAGTCGTGCCAGACAGTTGTCGCTGTTGGGGATATTGAGCGAGGTGCCGAATGTCAGCGTGGTGTCCTCGCCGCGTGCCAGGACAACGGCGCGGGGTTCGGATTCATATTTGGTCTCCCCTTCGGAGAGGATTACGAAACGCAGGGTGGAGTCGAAACGGAAACCGGTATTCGTGACACCGAACACGAAGTCGGTGGGCTGGTTGCAGTTCACCGTAGCAGGGATAACGGTGGCGTCGTTCAGGGCCAGGGCCGGCTCGTCGGCGGTGAATGTGATGCCGTCGCGGTGTCCCACTTCCCTGTTTTCGGCATCTACGAGTGTCACGGTATAGTCGGAAGCTGTGGGGAGCTCGAAGGTTTCGGTAAACTCTATTACGGAAGAGTCGTCGCGGTCGATGCTTACGTTCTGCATGGCGGAACGGTATACTACCTCGCCGGCGCGGCTTACGGTAAATCCGAGAGTGCCGTTGTAGGGATAACCGGCGTTGCTTACATGGAACTGCACTTCAGCGGGGCGTCCGGCAACTACAGTCTCGGGATTGAATGAAAGTTCGTCGAGAGTAAGGACAGACGTTTTGTCCACGGCCTCGCCGGCCGTCAATTCGATGGAGAAATAATAGCTCGGAATCATTGCCTCGTCTTCAACCGGATCCTGGATGATAAGTTCATACCGGTTTCCAGGGACGCAGGCTTCGGGAAGGACTCCGCCCGTAAGGGTAAGCCATTGTTCTTCGGTTTCGGCCTGGATAGTAACAGGGTCAAATGTAACGTAACCTATGGGATCACGGCGATATGTCTCGGCATCTTCGACCGCACATCTGAGCTGTCCGGTCCATTCGCCGCCTTCATTGTTGAGACATATTTTGAGTCCTACATCGTTGACGGGGACTTTCCCGTCAACCATTGTAGTCAGAATCATATCGTCGGCAAGTTCCACTACGGGGGGAAGAGCCGGACCCACTATTTTCACACCGGTAAGCGAGGCAAGGTTCACGGCGCTTACAGGGCGGTAATTTTCACTCAATATACCTTCGTTGCCACGCAGACGCACCACATAATCATCGTGGCCGGGAAGATTGAGTTTGCCGGTGTCGAATGTTATTTCGCTTTCGCAATGTCCGGGGATTGTCACCCATTTGGCTTTTGACCAGCCGTCGGGATAATCGTTGTTGCCGAATACGTTGGCTTTGCCGTTGATGAAAAGGCGCAGGTATACGGGACCATAGAACTCGGAGCCGTCGTTGCGGACCTTCACTGTGACAGCGTTGGTCACACCACTTTCTATATCGCCCTCGTTGTCACCCCTGGCTTCGAGGATAGTGAGTCTATACGCACCTTCCGTGGTCCATTTGATGTTGTTTTCCGTCACTTCCACACGCCAGCCGCAGGCGCGGCCGTGGAAGGGCTGCATGAAACGGTCGGCGGCGTAATTGTCGGCGGAAATCTGATAGGCCGGCCGCACCGTGTATGTACCCGCCGGGATATTGTCGGGAATCACGAACGTGCATTTCAAGGAACTCTCACCGTAGGCAACCTTATAGTTCACGCCGGTTTTCGCCATCTGGCGGTAGACTACATTACCCTCGGTGTCGGCCATGGCAAAGCCGAGGTTTGCGGTAACCTCGTTGGGAGAGTCGTTCCAGACGCCGTTGGCCTCGAGCTGCGCCGTTTCCTGACGCCCGATGGTGTTGTCAAAACTTTCCACCGATTCCACCGTGAAGTTATAGTGGACTTCGGAACCTTCCACCGGTTTCTGAATGCCGGTAATCATGTTCTGGGCATAATGGAATGCGCTTCCGTCCGAGGAACCGCCTATTCCCTGGCTTCCGGGTTCGAGCAGGGTGAGCAGGTAGTAACCGTTTTCCTGTCCGCTCCAGCCCCAGTTTACATGGCAGAATCCCTCTTCGTTGACACCGTCGAGCACAAAGAAGTGTCCCTCGCCTCTGCGTGTGACGCCGCCGTAGGCCACGGGTCGTCCGGCGGCAAACTCTCCCAGCAGCATCTCGTTCCACTCTTCGGTGGTGAAATAGTCGCGCTTCACGTAATTGATTCCTTTGTCATAATCGAAATACTTCACCAGAGCCGGGGCCACGGACACGTCGGTAGCTCCCGTAGATGCGCCGTAGATGGATTCGAAAGCCGCTCCCACATGGAAAAGGAGTGTCGAAACAGCATCGATGGCTTCGGAAGAAGAGGTTTTGGAAATGGAAGGGAGCATATTTTCCCACAAGTATTGCGTACCCTCGAAAGTCACATTTACACTGACGTTTTCTTCACCGCCGTCAGCATTCTGTCCTTCCGAGATGTAACTGATGGAGCCATGTCCCACAGCAGGCCACTTGTGGTAATACATGATCTGGCCGAGTGCCGTGGCCACACATCCCGTGGCGGCCGGGCCGGTACCGTCGGGGTCGCCCCATGAGTCATACTGCGTGACGGTGGGACACTTGCGGTTATAGGGGTCGCCCTGGTCCCACGCGATTTCGCCGAGCAGAGGAGCTACGGGAGCAGAGACCTTGAGGGGAGCCGAGGGCTGGCTGTCGGAGTGCGAGGCCAGCCATGCCACCTGATTGCTCCACGACTCGAACATCCCCTGCATGGAAGGGGGAATGGATGCCGGGTTGAAGTTGCCCCGGTCGGCATAACCGAGCACGAGCGGCGCCCTGTCGTCAGCGGCCACGAGGACGTATCCGCCGTCCTTGCCGCGGCTGAAGGCGTAAACCGTGGGGAGACCCGACGATTTGTCGATGTGTGTGTAGGAAAGTGCCATTGCCCCGGAAGAGGCTTTACGCATCATTTGTTTGCCGGTAGCCTTCCTGACGAAGTCGGAGGCCACTTCCTTGGCACGGTCGGGACTGACCGGGGCGCCCTGAACCACACCCGCCGCCATTAGTCCGGCAAGAATGCTGAGGTAAATTCTTTTCTGCATGAGAAAGTTTTTTAAGGTTAGTTATAAGGCTGGGACTTGCAGTATCACCGAAAAGCGGGAATGACGTCTCGTTTCTCTGTTTTACGGGATATGAAAACCGTTCTCTTTTCCCTGGCGGGGTTACGTTTCTACTTTTCAGGCAAATCCATGTCCGCACCGATTTTTTTAGTCGCCGCAAATTTAATTACCCCTGCTACTATCTTATGAATAAAAACTTGCACGGACAGTTCTAAAACATGATTCAGAACAAAAACGCATTCAGGCAACGCCACGCATAGGATTGGTATCAGTCTAAATTCCAGAACGTTACATAAACACTTCCCTGAAATAAAAAAGCATGTCCATGAAGGGCATGCTTCCGTGTTTCATTGGAGTTTCGGGACCTATTCTTCTTCGTTGAGGGCGTTTTTCTGGAATTGCGCCGGAGTAAGTCCTGTGATTTTCTTGAATGTGACGGAGAAATTGCTCCTTGAATTGAATCCCACGGACTCGGCTACAGCCTCTATGGTATATGAGCCGTATTTCTCCGTGTCGGCCAACCGCAGGCACGCCTCCTTTACCCGGTATTCGTTCAGCAGTGACCGGAAGTTTTTGCCGAACGCCTCGTTCACCACCTGTGAAACGTAACGGTACGGGCAACCTATCTTCTCGCTGAGCACTTCCATAGTAAACCGGGAATCGGTAATAAGTTCCGTATCGGCCATTGCCTCGAGAATAAGTGCGGCAATCCGGCGGCTCTCTTTGTCGTCAAGGCTCGACGAGGCATACTTCTGACTTTGCACAAGCTGAAGAGGTGTAGCGGAGGATGCGTCCCCCTCTTCCTCGCGCACCCGAAGTTCGCGACGCTCCAGTCTCACCAATTCCATGTTCTTTCTGTAAAGCTCCTTGATGTATGCCTTCATTTTGCGGCGGCTTCTGGTCAGGGTAACAATATACAGCAGGAAGAGGATGATGAACAGCGCGGCAATACCCACGCTCACCATCAGCCGCCTTTTCTGCGTGCGTTCATGCTCCACCTGCCCGCGGATCTGTTCCAGCTCGTTGACAAAGGGCATCTTGGAGAGCACGGTGATATCACGGGCCGTCAGGGTCGAGTCTTTTTTCTGAAAATAGAGGAACCGGAACTGGCGGGAGCGTTCGGAATCGCCATGTTTTTCATACAGTTCGGCGAGCTTACGGCACGCACGGGTTTCTTCGTCCGACGAACCTGTGGCACGCGCCTTCTCCAGAAGTTGCTCCTCTATGCCGACGGCCTCAGCCAGTTTTCCCGCCGCTTCCAGGGATTCCGCCTGTGCCGACAATGCTATCAGTTCGAGACGTGCGGAGTGCATGGAACCGGGATGTGTCAGCTTTCCGGCTTCGGAAAAGAGAGTTGCCGCACGGTCATAATCACCTTTTATATATGCCAGCAAACCGTCGGCATACTTGCGTGCGAAGTCGCGGAAAGGAACATCGGCCGGAATCTTGGCCGCTTCCAACGAAGTCACGGCCTTTGGGATACGCCCTTTTTCAGGATTGTCAAAAAAGAGCTGTCCCATATTCAGGAACGCCACCATTGACACCTCATATTTTCCGGTGGCGATTCCCGCGGCAAGCGCCTTGTCGAGATAATCCCAACATTCCTTTGAAAATATGTTCTTGCCATACATCATATTGCAACCCAGATACACCCCGCCGATGTTCAGATATACAAAGGCCAGATTTTCCCTGAAATCGTTTTCACGGCTTATTTTCAGCGACTCTTCGAAGAGTTCCAGGGAGCGGGTGTAATCGAACATGAATGTCGCGTAAATATACCCCATGTTGGTCAGGGCGCGCGACAATGTCTCTTTGTCCTCTTCCGATCGGGCGCTCCCGCGCAGACGGTCCACCACCACCGAGTAGCACACCAACGCACTGTCGGATGAATTACGGACGTCAAAGCCCTCCCCCATCTTCATAAGCTTATCAGCCGGAAGTCCTTGCCAACGCGAATACAGGGTTACCGGTGAATCTGCGGCGGCTCCCCGGCAGTTTTCATGCGTCAGCAAAAGTATAACCGTGACGATACAATAGGTCAGGATTCTTTTCATGATGCAGGTTCAAATAAGATTAGGGGTTATTTCATTTTGACGGTTACGGGTCTGGACTCGCGATTCATGCGGTCCACGCCGGTGACGGCGAAGGTGCTCCCCCTGCTGTCTTCAGAGAGGGTGACGGAGGTATAGGGGGTGATTGAGATTATGGCCTCGGAGTTGTCGATGTCATGCTTTTCGCCGGGCAGGAACTGGTAGACCACATATTTCACCACGTCGGTGGAAGCCTCCCTGCGGCCGCGCTCAGGGGCGTCCCATTCGAGGAACACTTTGCCGTCGCGGCGCGATATGGCAACGTCCTCCGGGACGGCGACACTCACTTCCGGGCCGAAAGCCGGCGGCAGGGCCAGCGTGTTCTGGTATTTCTTTTCAAGGGCGTCGCGCGCCCCTTTGTAGTTGTCCACCACCCAGTAACCGTGCCACCAAACGTTGCCGGAGACATTGGGATACTGTCGGCTGAGTTCTATCTTAGTCCGGAGCTCGTCAGGCCGGCCGGCCTGCGTGTCGCGCTGGTTCATGGTGCGCTGCACGTCCTGGCCTATGTAGAGCTGCGCGTTCTCGATGTTGTCGTTCCACCATTTTATGAGCTTGCGCGAAGAGGCGGCCTTGTGGTCCAGTTCCCAGTAAAGCTGCGGCGCAACGTAGTCCACCCATCCCTTTTTGTCCCAAAGGAGGATGTCGGCGTAGAGGCCGTCGTAGTTCTGCAGGCCGTTGGTTTCGGAACCGCGCGGGTCGTTCTTCTTGTTGCGCCAGATGCCGAAGGGGCTGATGCCGAAGCGCACCCAGGGTTTGGTGCGGCGTATGGTGTAGTGAAGTTGTTCTATGAGCATGTCCACGTTGTGGCGGCGCCAGTCACCCTTGTCCTGCCCTTTGCCGAACTTGGCGTAGCTTGCGGCGTCGGCGTTGAAGGGCGTTTTGCCGGGATAGGGATAGAAGTAGTCGTCTATGTGAATGGCGTCTACGTCATAGCGGCTCACGATGTCGCGCACCACGTCGCAGATGAAGTCGCGGTTTTCCTGATACGCAGGGTCGAAAAATACTTTGCCGTCATATTTGAAGAAGCGGTGCGGCTCCTTTTTCGAGATATGGTCGGCGGGAAGCGTGGCCGGCGTCACGGAGACGCGGTAGGGGTTAATCCACGCGTGGAACTCCATGCCGCGTTTGTGGGCTTCCTCGATGGTGAACTCCATGGGGTCCCACATCGGCGAGGGAGCTTTGCCTCGGCGCCCGGTGAGGTACTGCGACCAATCTTCGAGGTCGCTCTTGTAGAGGGCGTCGGCCATGGGACGCACCTGGAATATCACGGCGTTGCAGCCGGCTTTTTCGAGGGCATCGAGCTGTTTTACAATGAATTGCTTGGCCTGGTCGGTGGACATGCGGGAATAAGCCACCGGGCCTATTACGTGGAGCCATGCGCCGCGGAACTCGCGTTTCGGAGCGGTATTATTATTTTCGGCGACAACGCTGCCCGTCAGGGCGGCCGCCGCCATCAGAAGTGTCATCAGTAATTTTTTCATATTTGCAAAGATAATGCACACCGCCCGTTTTTGCAAGCTCCGCGATGCTAAAAATTGCAAATTCCGTAGGTACACGCTCCAAACGATCCTATGTCCCGGAACTTTCAAAAGGATGCATAAGCATCTTTTGGAAAAAATTTCGGGGCGGGAGGGTTGAAAATTGCGGAAATTTTGTTAAATTTGCAAATCCTCCCCCTCGCTTAATTTTTTACCCGGAATAAATGGATTTTTTAAGAGACTGGTTCGAGGCTTTCATGGCGGACATCAACAGCCTTGACGTTACGTTCAGCAACTCGCTGTTCCGCCTGCTGCTGAGCATGTTGTTGGGTATGTGTGTGGGTTACGAGCGCAAGCGCAAGGGGCAGATAGCCGGCGTGCGCACGTTCGCGCTCATGTCCGTTGGTGCCTGTCTGGCCATGCTGCTTTCTATTTACGTACCGCAGGTCTACCTGGGCCTCAAGAACGGCGACCCGTCGCGCATCGCGGCGCAGGTGATAACAGGCGTCGGCTTCATAGGCGGCGGCGCCATGATACAGACCAAAGGTGCCGTGCGCGGACTCACCACCGCCGCCGGTATATGGATTACCGCCATCATAGGCATGGCCGTGGGCGTAGGCATGTACCAGGGCGCCCTGCTGGCTACGTTCATCTGCATGATAATCCTTGTCACCGTGGAGCGCTACGAACATTCGCGCCACATAGGACAGGAAAGCAAGGTGCTGAACGTTGTGGTGGACGATATAGTGTCGGACATCGCGCCTTACCGCAAACTCTTCACACAACGCAAACTGCATCTCTCCACCTTCTACATAGACTATGACTACGACGCCAAACGCACGGTCATAAACTTCGTGGTGCTCGTCCCCACCCGCAGCAACATCCTCCCCGTAATAGCTGAACTGCGCGGCCTGGCACGCACCAAGTCCATCACCCTTTCAAGCCAAATTGAACTATGATACTGCTCACAGCCCAAACCACCGAACATCTCGTGAACGGCCTGCTTTCCGACCTTGCGCTCGTGCTGCTGCTGGCCGCCGTGGCCACCTTGCTCTGCAAGAAGCTCCGGCAGCCGGTGGTACTCGGATATATCGTGGCCGGATTCCTGGCCAGCCCCAACTTCGTGTTCCTCCCCTCCATCTCGTCGCTGTCCAACATCGAGGTGTGGGCGCAGGTGGGAATCGTGGTGCTGATGTTCACCCTCGGCGTGGAGTTCAGTTTCAAGAAGCTGATGCGGTCGGGCAGCTCGGCGGCCATCACGGCCTTCATCATCATAGCGGGGATGACCTTCGCCGGCTTCGGCGTGGGACGTCTGTTGCATCTCGACACCATCAACTGCATCTTCCTGGGAGGAATGATTTCCATGTCATCGACCACCATCATCCTCAAGGCGCTCTCCGACCTGGGACTGAGGCAGAAGCGCTTCGCCTCGCTGGTGCTGGCGGTACTCATTATCGAAGACCTCTTCGCGGTGCTGATGCTGGTGCTGCTCTCCTCCATAGCCGTGGGCAACGTGGAGGGTACCGAACTGCTCTTCTCCGTGGGAAAGCTGCTTTTCTTCCTTATAATATGGTTCGTGGCCGGAGTTTACCTGCTGCCGGGATTCCTGAGCAAGATACGCGGTTACCTCAACGACGAGACGCTGCTGGTGTGCTCCATGGGACTCTGCTTCGCCATGGCGGTGTTCTCGGTGATGTGCGGTTTCTCGCTCGAGCTCGGGGCCTTCGTCATGGGTTCGGTGCTGGCCGGAACCATGGCGGCAGAGCGCATCGACAAGGTGGTGAAACCCATCAAGGACCTCTTCGGCGCCGTCTTCTTCATCTCCGTGGGAATGATGGTGCAGCCGGCTGTCATCGGGCAGTACTGGGGGCAGATACTGCTGCTCGCCTGTGTGGTTATTGTAGGAATGATAGTTTTCGGAACGGTAGGTATGCTCGTCACCGGACAGTCGCTGAAGGTGGCCATGGAGAGCGGTTTCACCCTCACGCAAATCGGTGAGTTCTCCTTCATCATCGCATCTCTGGGTATGAGCCTCCGGGTGCTCGACGCTTCGCTCTACCCCATCATCGTAGCCGTCTCGGTGATAACTATTTTCACGACGCCCTACTTCATAAAACTGGCCGACCCGGCCTACCGCTCGCTGGAGAAACGGCTTCCCAAGCCCTTCAAGGAGTTCCTGCGGCGCTACAGCGAGCGACAGCAGCACAGCGACAACCGCCGGCAGGTGTGGAAAGAGATACTGATGCAGAACCTCTGGCGCGTGGTGCTCTATTCCGTAATCCTGACAGCCATAATCCTGGTGTCGCTGCAATGGCTGTTCCCTGCCCTCGAAGGGCTCATTCCCGACGGCTACGGCAAACCTTTGGCCATGTTGATAACGCTCGTTGCCATGTCCCCCTTCATCTTGGCGCTGGCACGCAGCAACACGCGCCGCGCCGAGGAGATGGCCGGCTCCTTCGAGGTGCCGCTCATCGCCGTCAGGATAATACGCATGGCTCTCGCGCTCCTCTTCCTGGTCTACTTCGTCTCGATGGCGTACACCTCCACCATAGGCTGGATAGTGGGCGGAGTGGCCTTCTTCATCATCATAGTCTTCGCCTCCAACCGCCTCATGAAGCGCTATGACCGCATGGAACAGAAGTTCATGGACAACCTCAACATTCGCGAAAACACTCGTCTCGGCCTCAACAACAACCTTGTGGACGACATTCACCAGGCTTACATAGAGGTAGGGCGCGGCGCCACCTTCATAGGGGAACGGCTGAGCAATTCGGGGCTGCGCGACCGCTTCGGCGTCAGCATATCCAGCATTCAGCGCGGGCAGGTGATGATGCCGCTCCCGTCGGGCAACACCCGCATCTTCCCCGGCGACATCCTCGGCGTCATCGGTACCGACGACCAGATAAAGCAACTCAACGACGTACTGGAAGCCGAGACACGCAGCTACGAGGCGAAGGTGACACCCACGCCGGAGGTCTCCCTGCGCTCCATCCTGCTGTCGGTAAACTCACCCATCATAGAGAAACCGCTGGCCGAGACCGACCTGCGCGGCGACTACTACTGCATACTGGTGAAGGTGCAGCGCGCCGACGGCGAGTTCGTCCCCGTTGACCCCGAAACGGTGCTCCACGCCGGCGACCGCATCTGGGTAGTGGGCGACGAATCGCAGTTCGCCCGCATGAAATGATGCAAAGCATTTTGGAGTGTCGCGGATTTTTCGTAATTTTGCACCGAAGTTGTTTCGACTTATTTCTTTGTTAATATTTCGTCATATTTTTGGATGGATTTCCATTCGTGAAGATGGAGCGATGCGGGCATCGCGACTGATAAACGAAGGGGAAGACGCCAAAAAGATGGCGGAAGATTGCCAAAGAGAAGATATTTTTAGATTAATTCACCTTCGTAAATAAGTCGAAACAACTTCGGCGACAAATCAGCTAACCCATACACTTCATAATATTGGAAACTATAATCATACTGGACTGCGGTTCGCAATACACACAGCTCATAGCGCGGCGCGTGCGCGAGCTCAACACTTATTGCGAAATCGTGCCCTTCAACAAATTTCCGGCTGACCGCCGGGACATTATCGGCGTCATCATCTCCGGCAGCCCTTTCTCGGTCAACGATCCCCAGGCGTGCCAGATAGACCTCACGCAGCTGCGCGGCCGCTATCCCCTGCTCGGCGTATGCTACGGCGCGCAGTACCTCGCCTCGCAGGCCGGCGGTAAAGTGGAATCGGCCGACACACGCGAATACGGCAAAGCGCTGCTTGTAAGCCACGACGACAGCGACCCGCTGATGCACGGAGTACGCGACAACTCCGTGGTGTGGATGAGCCACGGCGACTCCATCACCGACACCCCCGACAGCTTCCACAACGTAGGTTCCACCGCCGACGTGCGCAACGCCGCCTTCCGCATCGATGGCGAGCAGACCTGGGGCCTCCAGTTCCACCCCGAAGTCTATCACAGCGAAGACGGAATGGTCATCCTCTCCAACTTCGTGAAAAACATCTGCGGCTCGCGCCAGGACTGGACTCCCGACTCCTTCATTGAAAGCACCGTAAGCCAGCTGCGCGAGAAACTCGGCGACGACAAGGTGGTGCTCGCCCTCTCCGGCGGCGTGGATTCCACCGTGGCCGCCGTGCTCCTTAACCGCGCCATCGGCAAAAACCTCACCTGCATCTTCGTGGACAACGGCCTGTTGCGCTACCACGAGTTCGAGGACGTGCTGCGCAGCTACACCGCCGACATGGGCCTCAACGTGATAGGAGTGGACGCCAAAGAGCACTTCTACAAGGCTCTCGAAGGCGTAACCGACCCCGAAAAGAAACGCAAAATCATCGGCAAGGGATTCATCGACATCTTCGACCGCGAAGCCAAGAAACTCGACGGCATCAAGTGGCTGGCACAAGGCACCATCTACCCCGACGTCATCGAAAGCCTCTCGATCACCGGCATGACCATCAAGAGCCACCACAACGTGGGCGGTCTGCCCGAAAAGATGTCGCTCAAGCTGGTGGAACCGCTCCGCCTGCTCTTCAAGGACGAAGTGCGCCGCGTGGGCCGTGCACTCGGCATATCCCCCACCCTCATCGGCCGTCACCCTTTCCCCGGCCCCGGACTCGGCGTGCGCATCCTCGGCGACATCACCCCGGAAAAAGTGCGTATCCTTCAGGAAGCCGACCACATCTACATTCAGGGATTGCGCGACTACGGCCTCTATGACAAGGTATGGCAGGCCGGCACCATCCTGCTGCCGATACGCTCCGTAGGCGTGATGGGCGACGAGCGTACCTACGAGAACGTGGTGGCCCTGCGCGCCGTGAACTCCACCGACGGCATGACAGCCACGTGGAGCCACCTGCCGCACGACTTCCTGGCCGACGTCAGCAACAAGATAATCCGCAAGGTCCGCGGCGTGAACCGCGTAGTCTACGACATCTCCTCAAAGCCCCCCAGCACCATCGAGTGGGAATAACAGGAGGATAACCAAACCCTTAAGGAACAACCATTTGCCCCCGCGACAAATGGTTGTTCTTCAAACACTTTAATTTTTACGACCTATGGCTAAAAAAGAGCAGTCCAAAAGATTAACACGCCAACACAAAACATCCCGTGGCGTCATCGGAATTTTCGGCGATAAGGCCAAAATCCATGACATGGAAGTTGAACAGTTATCCCTTTTGGTACTTGAACAACTACAAACGGATTTCCCGAAATTGATTTTCAGATATAAAAAATCTGTCAGTAAAAAGGAGATAAACGAAGCCTTGCAGAAAGTAAATCCAGAGTTGGGGCAAACATTGTTTGTGCCTAATTCCAATATCATTCCGGACGGTGGTTTAATCGAAGTAAATGATGATTATGGAGAATGGAGGGTGGTATTGGTTTCCGAGGCCAAGTATCAGGGAAAGGATATAGAAAATATAAAAGCTGGCAAGCTTGTAGGTAAAAATAATAATCAAGATTTAATGGTTGCCGGCAATGCGATAGAAAGAGCTCATAAGAATATCTCCGAAATTGCGAATTTGATGCTTGGAGAATCACATTTTCCTTACGTCCTTTTGCTAGAAGGCACAAATTTCCTGACAGAAACAGTAAAAATAACACGTCCCGATGGCCGTGAAGTGGTCTTGGAATACAATTCTGGCTCCCTGAACCGGCTGGACCGTCTTACTGCCGCCAATTACGGTTTGCCGATAAATACCAATCTTTGCAAGAATAAGTTTGTTCAACATAAAGACAAGATCATTATGCTTCAGGCAGCCTCGATTTACACCCAAGGCACCGGGGAACGCTGGGAAGCACACCGAATGTTCTAAGTAATGGTGGAAATCGCACGAACTTCCCTGCAAGTTATTTATAGTGATTTGTTTCATCAAATATCCGACTAAAGTTTTTTGGTTTATGGCACGGCAAGCTAATAATGATATTCTGCATAAAGCGAAAAGTTCTAAAAGCGACGAGTTCTATACGCTTTTCGAAGACATCGAACGCGAATTGGCGTTCTACGCTAATTGTTTTAATGGTAAAACCGTTTATTGCAACTGCGACAATCCTAAGGAGAGCAATTTCTTCAAATATTTCATTCAGAACTTCAAACAGTTGGGTTTGAAGAAACTCATCGCTTCTTACTATGTTCCTGATTACCGCAATTTGTTTAATGACAGTGCCCCAGCACAAGGAGGATATGTGGAATATACTGCTAACGATGCGGGAAAAGAACTCACGGAATTACGTGTAAATAACTTCAGTGGAAACGGCGACTTCAGAAGCCATGAATGCATTTCACTACTGCAACAATCAGATATTGTCGTTACCAACCCGCCGTTTTCCTTATTTAGAGAACATTTGGCACAGATTGTAAAGTACAATAAAAGTTTCCTCATCATCGGTAATGTTAACGCGATAACGTATAAGGAAGTGTTTCATTTGATTCAGAACAACCGTGCATGGCTCGGCGTGCATCTGGGAAGAGGCATTTCAGGTTTCAAAGTACCGGAGCATTATGAAATGTACGGAACCGAAGCACGTATTACTGAGAACGGTGACCGCATTATTTCCCCGAACAACTGCCTGTGGCTCACCAATCTTGACCTTCAAGCCAGACACGACTTGCTGAGACTCACCAAGGTTTACTCCGGCAATGAGGATGCCTATCCTAAATTTGACAACTATAACGGAATCAATGTCAACCGAACGCAAGACATCCCCATGGACTATGATGGTGCGATAGGTGTACCTATTACTTTTCTTCACAAATACAATCCCGCACAATTCGAGATTATCAAATTCAGAAAAGGTGATGACGGAAAGGACCTCTCAATAAACGGCCGGTGTCCGTACTTCCGGATTCTGATAAAGAACAGGCTGCCTGTAAAGGCAGACGACCTTAGTCATACTTTTATTCAGATTGAGAAGCAGTGATTCTTTTGGCCGTGGTGAAATGGCTTCTACATTAGCGCAAGAGAATCAGAGACTACACGCGTCTACCTTGTCTTTTCCTAAAACAGGTTTGTAGGGACGGGGATTTTTATTACTTTTGTTGATTGATTATTAGGAACTCTTATGGCTGCAACACGAAATAACAGATGCCTTTACCGGGCGGCCTTCAAATCGTTCATCAACGCCGATGCTTTTTATGTGTTGGGACGGCTCCATGACGCTTACCACGGCCAGGCGCTCACAACTACCGACGAGGCATGGCTCGGCGAGATACGCCTTTTGCAAGAGACGCTCCTCCCCTGGAAGGATGAGGAGACGGAGATTATTTTCGAGTATGACATTCCTCGGCTGGGCAAGCGCATCGACGTGGTGCTGCTTCTTCGCGGCATCATCTTTTGCCTGGAGTTCAAGGTCGGGCAGAAAGAAGCGCTCCAGGCCGACGTGGAACAGGTAATGGATTACGCCCTCGACCTGAAGAATTTCCACCGTTACAGCCACAACCGCATTATTGTGCCGATGCTCGTCCCTACGCAGCACACCTCCGCCACGCGCGAGTTCCGTCCGTCGGTTTACGACGATTCCATCTATAACCCGCTGATTACCGGTGCTGAAGGACTTCAAGAGGTGATAAGCGGCGTGTTGCGTCATGCCCGAGCCGAGACTCCGGGCACCATACCCGAATGGGTCATCAGTCCGTACACCCCTACCCCGACGATCATCGAGGCAGCACGGTCGCTTTACGAGCATCATTCCGTGGAAGACATCACGCGCCACGAGGCCGACAAGGTGACCACCGACGCCACCATCGCCTATATCCTTGAAGTGATAAACCGCTCGAAGCGCGAGGGAAAGAAGAGCATCTGCTTCGTCACCGGCGTTCCGGGAGCGGGCAAGACGCTCGTCGGCCTCGACGTGGCAGTGAAGCAGTCGTATCAGGACGACGGCACTTTCAACGAGGAGGACGGCGCCGTGTACCTTTCGGGCAACGGTCCGCTGGTGGCGGTGCTTACCGAGGCGCTGGCGCGCGACAATTACCGCAAAAGCGTTGCCAAGGGAGAGAAGAAGAAGCTCTCGGATTCGCGGCGCGAAGTGAGCAAGTTCATCCAGATTATCCACCGTTACCGCGACAACATGCTGGCCAAAATCAAGAACCCGGTGGAGGACGGCCGACTCGAAATCGACCCTGAGAAGGCCGTGAAGTTACAGAAAAGCGGCTACGGAGAGGTGGAGCACGTTGCCATTTTTGACGAAGCGCAGCGCGCTTGGACACACAAGCGCATTGCCGATTACCTGAAACGCGGCGGCACTTACGGCAACAAACTGAAGGTCCCGAACTTTCCGATGTCGGAAGCGGCGTTTCTCATCTGGTCGCTTGACCAACGCGAAGACTGGGCCACGATAGTCTGCCTCATCGGCGGGGGTCAGGAGATCAACACCGGCGAGGCGGGAATTACGGAATGGATAACGGCGCTCAACCGCGAGTTCCGCCATTGGAACGTCTATATTTCAAGCAAGCTCTCCGAGCCGGAGTATGCCGAAGGGCGTGTCAACGAGCTTCTGCAAGACAATACGCGGGTCACTTACTCCGACCGTTTGCATCTCGGCGTGTCGCTACGGTCGTTCCGCGCCGAGCGGCTTTCGGCGTTCGTCCATTCGCTGCTGTCGTTCGGAGATGATGCGGCGGAACTGTACCGCGACGTTGCCGCACACGGGTACCCTATTATGCTCACGCGCAGCATGGAGAAGGCGCGGCAGTGGCTGCGGCAGAAAGCGCGCGGAACGCAGCAGACAGGCGTACTTATAACCAAAGTGTCCGCGCGATACAAACCGCTGGCCGTGCACGTGTTGCCGCAAAGCGAAGACAACGCCGTGCACTGGTTCCTAGAAGACAAGACCGATGTCCGCTCGTCCAACTACCTTGAAGAGGCCGCCACTGAGATACAGGTGCAGGGACTGGAAGTTGACTATGCCTGTGTGCTCTGGGACGCCGACTTGCGTTGCGAGGGAGCCTGCTGGTCGTTCTGGAAATTCAACGGCAAGACGCAATGGACACTGGAGAAGAATGCCGAAAACCGGAAATACATGCTGAACGCCTACCGCGTGTTGCTGACGCGCTCTCGCCAGGGAATGGTAATATGCATACCCGAAGGGAACGGGCGCCTCACGCCCGAAGGTTTTCCGGAAGACGCGACGCGCCTCCCTGACTTCTACGACCACACCTACGAATACTTTCGCCGCCTCGGCCTCCCCGAACTCTGACCTCAAAGACTGTTGCTTCGATAAAGAAATAAACGCAAACCGAAAGCACTACCTGCAAAGGCAGCAATAATTTTTCGGAAAGGCGCAATCTTTACAATTATTTCTGCGCAAATTCCGCAGGCACGAGCAAAGCGACGCGCCATAAACTTCGGCGAGTGAGAAAATCATAGTTAGCGCAGTAAGTAAATTTGTTTTCCGCAGCAGACAAAGAAGGTATAGGGGGAGAGGGGACTGACGCTGTTTGTGTAAAAAAACGGGGATGTTTTTAACCTTTGGGGCTGCGGGTTGTTTTATTGGTAGGGTGCGGGAGGCTTTTCGTCTGCTCCGCGCCGGTTCGGACTTGTTCCGGCGCCCTACCGCTCCGTGCCGAGGCTACGGAGGGTTAGCATCGCCCGGATGCAAGTTTGGTTTATTAACTCAAAATTTACAAAAGACAATGAAAATCAAGATTACATTGCTGGCAGTGCTTGCCGTTTTGCTGGGTTCCCTGGGCATGCGCGGCCAACAGGTGGCCCTTAAGACTAACCTGCTCTACGACGCTTTCGCGGCGCCGTCGCTCGGAGTAGAGGTGGCTGTGGCGCCCAAATGGACTTTCGACCTGAGCGCAAACACCAATTACTGGTCCATCAACAAGCACGAGTGGAAACACTGGGAGGTGACTCCCGAGATGCGCTATTGGTTCTGCGAGAAGTTCCAGGGCAACTTTATAGGCGTCAACGTGATGGGTGGGATGTACAATTTCGCCAACATCGGAGGCCTCAAGAAGTTCCTGAACAACGACCTTACGGGCCTTAAGGACAACCGCTATAAGGGTTGGGGTGTGGGCGCCGGCATCGTCTACGGCCACACATGGGTGCTGGGCAAGCACTGGAACCTGGAGGCTGAAATAGGCGTAGGCTGGATTTATACACGCTATGACCAGAAGACCCTCAAAGATAATCCCGAGACAGGCGTTCCCGCCGGCACGAAGGTGCGCGACAACGCCGTGCACAATTATGTGGGTCCCACGAAGGCTGCCATAAACCTCGAGTATGTTTTCTAAGTAGCTCTAAAAAAGAAGTAAAGTCATGAAAAAGATATTAACAGCGGCCCTCGCGGCCATAGCATGCACGATGCCGGCCCTGGCCGTCGTCTCCATCAACCCGGACGACATCCGGGTGTCGGACCTTGAGGTGGCCCGCAACGGCAACGGCCTGAACGTGGCCTTCAACGTCAATGCCCGGAACCTCAAACTTAAGTCAAACGAAGAAATCACTATCACCCCGGTAATCACCGACGGGACAGAATCGGTGGAACTCGAACCCATAACCGTGGCCGGCCGTAACCGCGTGTTCTACCACCTGCGCAACGACGGCGGCGCCTACACGCAGGGCGTGAACCTCTTCCACAACGGCGACGATGCCGCGGACATCAATTATTCTGAAACCATCCCCTACGCGCAGTGGATGAACGTCTCGGAACTTAAGCTCAATTACGCGGAGCACGGTTGCGCCAACTGCGAGAAGAAAGGTCTCTCGGCACTGAGCGTGCCTCTGGCCAACGTAGACATGCGCCCCGCCTTCTTCGAGGCCGAATATGTGTATGTGGAACCTGCCGCCGACGGAATCAAGACACGTCAGGAGAGCGGCTCGGCAAACATCGACTTCAAGGTAAACGTGATGACCATCAATCCCGACTTCGGCAACAATGCAGTGGAACTCAACAAGATAGCACAGTCCATCGACAAGGTGAAGGAGGACAAGGACTATACCATCACTTCCATCTTCATCAAGGGTTACGCCTCGCCGGAAGGTCCGTATGCCAACAACGAACGCCTGGCCAAGGGACGTACCGAGGCTGTGGCCAATTATGTGAAGGACCTCTTCAGATTCCCGAAATCGGTGAAATTCCAGACAGCCTACGAGGCTGAGGACTGGAACGGCCTGGCCAAATGGGTGGCAGCTTCCGACCTTGAAAAGAAGGATGCCATACTCGCGCTCATAGACAACGACGAGCTGACCCCGGACCAGAAAGATGCCCGCATCAAACGCGACTTCCCCGTGGATTATCCCTTCCTGCTCGAAAACGTGTATCCCTCCCTGCGCCACACCGACTATACCGTTAATTACACCGTGCGTGAATTTACCGATGTCAACGAGATAGTGAGCCTCGTGGAAATGGCGCCCGAGAAACTGGGGCTCAACGAGTTCTATCTGGCTTCGCAGACCTTCAAGCCGGGCAGCGACCAGTTCAACGAAGTGTTCGAGACGGCGGTGCGCATGTATCCCGACGACCCCGTTGCCAACCTCAACGCCGCAAACTCGGCCATGAGCAAGGGCGACCTTGAGTCGGCACGCAAGTTCCTGGCCAAAGCCGGAAACTCCGACCAGGCCTACTACGCGCGCGGCATCTACGACGCCCTGCGCAAGGATTACACTTCGGCAGCCGCCAACTTCAAGAAAGCCAAGAGCATACCTCAGGCACGCAAAGCCCTGCAACAGGCCGAATACAGCGCCAACCGTCCCGAAGGAAAAGTAATCCTCTCGCCGGTAAACAAGTAAAGCACCAACTTTCAAACCGATAAAGAGGGTCGCCGATTCCGGGCGGCCCTCTTTTTTGTCGAAAAACCGCATGTATTCTTTGGCGGTTCGGGAATTTGATTGTACATTTGCGAGAGATAGCTTCGCGGCATCAACGGAAAGCAGCGGAGTGTCGACGTTATCAAAGAATTGAACCATGACACCTTATCTGGATTTTGCACGGAAACTGAAACGGTACGTATCTGCAAATTACACCCCGAATATGTCGGACTCCGCTTATTGGCTTGCGTTCCTGGAACATAATCACTTCGGTTCCGACCGCTTGCTTTATGATGCCTACAAGAAGTGCATCGACAAAAGCCAACACGTAAAGCTGGTTAATCTCCGCGGCAACAAGCTCCGTACTAAATCCGAAATCTCCAGAACACTGGGTCTCGAATACAATCGAGACAAGAAGTTACGCTATGCTGCCGCACTCTATGCAATAGCATACGCCATAGGCACTTGCAAAGAGCAGGACTTCATCGACAATGTCGGCGAGCTGTCACGCGGTGTCGCTCCGGTGCCTTTTGCCGCTCCGATGCCGGGATACTACAGCGATGACGAAGAGGAAGAGGAACCGGAGGTGAAAATCCTAAACATAACAATAACCGTAGAAGATGACGAAGAGGAAGATAATTGTCACGTAGACGAAAAAGAGGCTGCACGGCGCCGCATACGCAACGCTATCCCCCCGCTCGACAAACCCGGCGACAACAAGCGCCCAGCGCAGCCGACCGACCAATTTAGATCGTCACGTGGGGAACCGCTCGCGCCCACCAACCCCGGCCCCCTACTTACGAAAAAGCAGGCATGGACGCGCATAATAATATTGACACTGGCTTGTCTGGCCATACTTACGGGTAGCGGTTTCCTAATCTACCGCAGCTGGAGTAGAATCAGCGCACGCCACCATACCGAAAACCTACTCCGAGTCACAACTGCCCCTATCCTTGCCGCGAAAATGCATGTCATAGGTTAAATAATAAGCATCCGAGCGAAAAACTAATTGCTTCGTCCCTGCTCCAGAAAAAACCAGGCAAAACTTTTTACACTAAAACAAGCAGTTGCAATGGATTATACCTATACTTTTACAGCACAACACATACAATAAGGTGTAAAGAGGAGAAATTTACAAGGTTGGATAAAAAGTTTTAAAAATATCAACTTTTTAGCGAACAAAAACATATCGCCGTTTGTTTATTACAATAAGAAGATAGATTTTTGTTCATTAAGTTTTAGTAACGACGAGAATGCCAAGAGCACTTGTCGGTAAAAGCGGGTGCTCGCGAGAGTTCCCGCTTTTATCACGCCCGCAAGGAAGGTCGGCACAATGATTATATATCAAACAATGCAAAAACGCATTAAGGAAGAGCTTCAAACATTTGGAAAGCAATTCCGTAAAAAAGACTGGACCGCCTAATCGGGCGATTGTTAAGAATTATTACTGTCCAGAAATGGCCGTATGCTTTCTTATGTGGAAGAGAACTTTATAAGGGGGTGAAGGATTTGGTAAAGAATGTTGGCCAAAAGCAGAGTCAAATACATCTCTTGACGACGATTTCTATATACCGCATGAAAACAGAAGCCGTTGAAAATCGGCTTTAAAGTGCTGATTTTCAACGGCTTATTTTAAGAGCGGTAAACGGGGCTCGAACCCGCG
>DKVK01000079.1:12430-15020 GCA_002491165.1 Porphyromonadaceae bacterium UBA7180 | reverse complement strand
CACAACATCCTCAACCCCGCCAACGGCGCGCCTATCACCGTCCCCTCGCAGGACATGGTGCTCGGTCTGTATTACATCACAAAGCTCCGCAAGGGCGACAAGGGCGAGGGCACCGTATTCTACAGCCCCGAAGAGGCCGAAATAGCATATAACGAAGGCCGTGTGACGCTCCACGCTCCCGTCACCATCCGTGTCCGCGACGTGGACGAGAACGGCAACGAGGTCACCGTCCTCAAGAAAGATACCTCCGTGGGCCGCGTGCTCTTCAACCAGAACGTGCCCCAGGAGATAGGATACGTCAACGAGATCATCTCGAAGAAATCCCTGCGCAAGATTATCGGCCGCGTCATCAAGAAATGCGGTGTGACACGTTCCGCTCAGTTCCTCGACGACATTAAGAACCTTGGCTACAAGATGGCCTTCCGCGGCGGCCTTTCCTTCAACCTCGGCGACGTTATCATCCCCAAGGAGAAAGAGGAATACATCAACGAAGGACACCGCCAGGTGGACGAGGTGATGACCAACTACCAGATGGGCTTCATCACCCCCAACGAACGTTACAACCAGGTCATCGATATCTGGACACACGTCAACTCCAAGCTGGCTTCGACGCTGATGAAGCAGATGGAGGAAGACCAGCAGGGCTTCAACTCCGTATATATGATGCTCGACTCCGGTGCCCGTGGTTCGAAGGACCAGATCCGTCAGCTCTCCGGTATGCGCGGCCTTATGGCCAAGCCGCAAAAAGCCGGTGCCGAAGGAGGCCAGATTATCGAGAACCCGATTCTTGCAAACTTCAAGGAGGGCCTCTCCGTGCTGGAGTACTTTATCTCCACCCACGGTGCCCGCAAGGGTCTTGCCGACACCGCTCTTAAGACAGCCGACGCCGGTTACCTTACCCGCCGTCTGGTGGACGTGGCGCACGACGTCATCATCACCGAAGAAGACTGCGGTACGCTCCGCGGACTCGAATGCCGCGAGGTCAAGAACAACGAGGAGGTAGTGGCAACGCTGAGCGAGCGCATCCTCGGCCGTGTCTCCGTGCACGACGTGGTCGACCCCTACACCGACGAGGTTTATGTCCGCGCCGGCGAGGAGATAACCGAAGCCATTGCCGAAGCCATCGAGAAATCGCCCATCGAGGCCGTTGAAATCCGTTCCGTGCTTACCTGCGAGGCCAAGAAGGGTGTCTGTGCCAAGTGCTACGGCCGCAACCTCTCGAACCACCGCATGGTGCAGAAAGGAGAGGCTGTGGGTGTCATCGCCGCGCAGTCCATCGGCGAGCCTGGTACACAGCTGACACTGCGTACATTCCACGTCGGTGGTGTGGCAAGCAACGTCGCCGCCGTCAAGGACGTTACCTCGCGCTACGACGGTGTGCTTGAAATCGACGAGCTCCGTACCGTCAAGGACTCCGACGGCGTGGACATCGTGGTTGGCCGTATGGCCGAACTCCGCATCGTGGAGCCGAAGTCGAAGATGGTGCTCACCAACGCCAACATCCCCTACGGTTCTAAACTATTCTTCAAGGACGGCGACAAGGTGAAAGCCGGCGACATGATTTGCGAATGGGACCCCTTCTCCGCCGTTATTCTGGTGGAAGAGGCCGGTCGCCTGCACTACGAGAACCTGCTCGAAGGCGTCACCTACCGCGTGGAGGCCGACGAGGGTACCGGTATCCGCGAGAAGATTATGATAGAATCCAAGGACCGTACCAAGATTCCGGAGGCCCAGCTCGTCAACGCCGCCGGCGAGATATTACGCACATACACGCTGCCTGTGGGCGCACACCTCCTCTTCGAGGAAGGACACGAAGTGACCCCGGGTACCGTCATCGTGAAGATTCCGCGTGCATCGAGCAACGCCGGTGACATCACCGGCGGTCTGCCCCGTGTACAGGAACTCTTCGAGGCCCGCAACCCGTCGAACCCCGCCGTAGTGAGCGAAATCGACGGCCAGGTGAACCTCGGCAAGGTGAAACGCGGTAACCGCGAAGTCATCGTCACGCCGAAAATCGGCGAACCCAAGAAATACCTCGTGCCCCTCACCAAGCAGATGCTGGTACAGGAAGACGACTATATCCGCGCCGGGACACCGCTTTGCGACGGCGCCGTGACACCGGCCGACATCCTCAGCATCAAGGGTCCGACAGCCGTCCAGGAATACATCGTCAACGAGGTGCAGGACGTGTACCGCATGCAGGGCGTGAAAATCAACGACAAGCACTTCGAGGTCATCGTGCGCCAGATGATGCGCAAGGTCCTCATCCTCGATCCGGGTGACACCCGTTTCCTGGAGCAGCAGATAGTGGACAAGCGCGACTTCATGGAGGAGAACGACAACATCTGGGGCAAGCAGGTAATCACCGATGCCGGCGACAGCCAGACTTACCTTGCCGGCCAGACCATCACTGTGCGCAAGCTGCGTGACGAGAACTCGTCGCTGAAACGCCGCGACCTGCGCACCATGGTGGTACGTCCGGCAGTTCCCGCCACCTCGCAGCAGATACTCCAGGGTATCACCCGCGCCGCACTCCAGACTTCCAGCTTCATGTCGGCCGCTTCGTTCCAGGAAACCACCAAGGTGCTCA
>DKVK01000079.1:5232-12168 GCA_002491165.1 Porphyromonadaceae bacterium UBA7180 | reverse complement strand
GCTTCGTTCCAGGAAACCACCAAGGTGCTCAACGAAGCCGCCATCAACGGCAAGACCGATTATCTGGAAGGCATGAAGGAAAACGTCATCTGCGGTCACCTCATTCCGGCCGGTACCGGTCTGCCCGAGTACAATAAGCTCTTCGTGGCAAACCTCAGCGACTATGAAGCTGTTGTCAATAATGAAGAGGCTGAAGACCCCATGGACGTCATCGCCGAGGAAATCAAGTGACGGCTCCGGCCGTGACCTTAAGGAAAATGATTTTTCATTAGCCAGACCATATAATTAAATGATGGAAGGGGGATGCAGAAATGTGTCTCCCTTTTCCTTTTTTATCCGGAGGAGGATGTTTATGTTATATATGCAATTTATGTATGTAATTTATGTGGGACGGCTGATGTGGTTTAAAATAGAGAACAGGAATTAGAAATGAAGAAGTATTTATCAGCAATTGCGCTGGCGGGGGCTCTGGTCCTGCCGTCATGCTCTTCGCAGGGATTGGATTACACGCGTCTGCTTTCGGCCGGAGTGAAGGCTACTCAGGCCGCTACGATTTCAGACGAGCAGGTGCAGGCTTACGTGCGGCAGTATGTCACGTCGCTCGACCAGCAGAACAAGGTGCTTCCGGCGTCCAACAAATACAGCAAACGTCTGGCCAACCTGACCTCCGGGCTTACGTCGGTGGACGGCATCCCCTTGAATTTCAAGGTATACCAGACCGACCAGATAAACGCCTTCGCCTGCGCAGACGGAAGCGTGCGCGTCTATTCGGGCATCATGGACGTGATGACCGACAACGAGCTGCTCGGCATCATCGGCCATGAGATAGGACACGTGGCTCACAAACACTCCAAGAAAGCCTTCAAGGAGGCATTGCTCTCGTCGGCACTGCGCGACGGCATCTCGTCGGCCGGAGGAACCGTCGCCGCGCTCACCGACTCGCAGCTCGGCGACCTGGCAGAATCGATGATGTCGGCAAAATACTCGCGCAAACAAGAGGAGGACGCAGACAATTATGCTTATTCCTTCCTGCGCCAGAACGGCAAGAACCCCTGGGCGTTGGCATATGCTTTCGAGAAGATGGAGAAACTGGAACAGCAGAACGGTATGCAGTCCACGGCACTGACGCAACTTTTCTCGTCCCACCCCGACACCCGGGCGCGCATCAACAACATTATCTCCCGTTGCAAGAAAGACGGTATAGCCCAGCCCTCCAACAAATAAGCGGCCGCCGGGCTAACGCCGGCTAACCCGGCTTAGACAGCGAGAGCCGCTCCGGAGAAGATGCCGGACGCCCTTGCGGAAATTTTTTTGGTTTATTCTGTCACAAAAGGAGATGAGGTGCGTCTAATAGACAAACGGGCACAAAAACAGTCCCGTAATTAAAACCCCTCACAAAGCCAGGCACCGAGAGATGACGGAAACATACTTCGAGTTGAACATATTGCCACTGCATCGCAAGATGTACCGGACGGCAATCGTCATACTCACGGACTCCGATGAGGCAACGGACGTGGTCCAGGACGCTTTTGTCCGCTTATGGGAAAAGCGCGGTGACCTCAAGGAACTCCAAAAGCCCGAAGGGTATTGCGTCACGGTGGTGAAGCGCCTCTGCATAGACCGGCTGCGCCGGCGGGCATTGCAGCGCAACACACCGGTCGAGAACGCCGAAGCCGAAACGGCGGTATCCCCTTCGCGGATTGAGGACTCAGAACGTCTGCAATTAGCTCTGCGGCTGATGCAACGCCTTCCGGAACGGCAGCGCAAGGTGCTCGAAATGAGCAGCTTCGAGGGAATGGATAACGCGAAAATCGCCGAAGCCACCGGCCTCAGCAACATCAACGTAAGGGCGTTGCTGTCGCGCGGACGCAGGCAACTGAGAGAACTATTAGAAAAGAACCAATGAATAAGACCGACACAGAAGCAAGAATACGCACCCTTCTCGACCGCTATTACGAAGGGACAAGCAACCGCGCCGAACAATGCGAGGCGCTGGAGCTTATGCGCGGGCTGGAACCGCTACCCGGGGAGTTCGAGGCCGATTTCGAGCTGCTCTCCCTACTGGAAGAGATCCCGGGGGAAGTGCCCGAAACCGTTGTGCCGGAAACCCTGGAGTCGCAATTGCGCCTGACGGTGCGCACTTTGGGCCGCACCGACCGCCTGCGTCGCCGTCGCCGCGCTTTCATGTGGTCGGCCGCCGCCGTGGCAGCGATAGTCCTCGGCGCAACCGGAGTGAAGATAGCCACCACCGACATGAACCTCTCCGGCAACCGCAACGGCATGGCGCAGATGGCCGACAGCACCGTGCCGGAGCCGCTCACCATAGTACAGGCTCCCGGCACCGCGCAACAGGCAGCCTCCGACAGCGTGCCGCAGTTCACCATGCAGGAAACCGTACCGGCCGCCGACGTTCCCGTTGTAGCCAAGAATACCAATGCCGCCAAGGCCGGCGGCAAAAGCCGCCGTGCCACCGCTTCCGTAAAGTTGCAAAAAGAGGTCTCACGCGAGCCGCAGGGACTCACCCCTGAGCAGATAGCCACCATGGAAGGAGGATTCCGGATAATGTCGGAAGCCAAGAGGGAACTCCGCCACAGTTCCAACGAAGTGGCCAGCAACCTCTCGGTCACCACGGTAGAAGCCTCGCGCTTCAAGGCACGCCAAATGGAGTCGGCGCTTCCCGCCGCCGACAGCCGTCAATCATCAGCAAACCAAAACACCATCTTAATACCGTAAGCAATGAAAAGATTTTTGATATTGATAATCACCGCTATGTCGGTAGTCCTGTCGTCGATGGCCGCTAACCCCGATTTCTCGTCGATGGAAGACGAGCCCGGCATCTCCTTCATGCAGGCCAAGGGCGACCTGCTGAAGTCGGGCCTATACTTCAACCAGTTCTATATGCCGCAGGACCTGTTGCGGGATTTGGACCTGATGCAGATAGTCTACACCAACCCGGGGACAAGCGACGCCATTGCCGACAAACTGCGCCAGCAGTCGCGCAAGGTGGGGAAAGGGATGGAGCAGGACCTGAAGAGCAACACCGGGAACGCTTACATCTCGATATGGGGCAACCGCAACAAGGATGGCATATATACGCGCGTGCTGATAGGCATCGGCACCAGGGGGCAGCTCCTCTACATCCTTCTGGAAGGGAATATCCGCGGCTCTCAACTCACCACCGTCATAGCACAATGGCTGTAAGCCGGACTTCTGCCAAGGAGCTTCGGCAACCGCCGCCACGGCAAGTATGAAAAACGGCGCTGCCGCCTGTCGGACAATATCCGGCCGGCGGCAGCGCTCAGTATATTGCGGTATGTGACGGGTGTCAAGTGAAGGCCGTCTGCCCGGTTTATGGCTGGTATAGGAAGCGCTTGATGCTGCGTTTGGGCGTCTTCTCGAACTCTTCGAGGAATATTTTGAAGCGCGACACGCGGCTGTAGGCGGGGAGTTCCTTGTTGAGGGCCTCGATGTTCTGTTCCATGATTTTTTCGATGGCGGCGGTGTCGAGCCCCTGGTCGGCGGCGCTCTGGTAGTCGGGGTAAATCAGAGCCACGAGCTTGCCGTCTTCGTCGATGACGAGCGACTCGCTGACGTAGGGATAATTGTTGAGCTTGGCCTCTATCTCCTCGGGGTAGATGTTCTGGCCTGAAGGACCGAGGATCATGGTCTTGGAGCGGCCCAGGATGTAGATGAAGCCGTCGGCGTCGATTACGGCGCGGTCGCCGGTGTTCATCCATCCGTCGTCGGTGGGGAAGACTTCGCGTGTGGCCTTTTCGTTCTTGAAGTAACCCTTCATCACGTTGTCGCCCTTCACCCAGAGGTCGCCGGGCACGGTGGCGGGGTCGGGGGAGTCGACGCGTATCTCCATGCGGTCAACGATACGGCCGCAGGACTTGAAGCGGTTCTCCGCAGGGGGAGCGTATGAGATTAGCGGGCCGCATTCGGTCATGCCGTAGCCCACGGTGTAGGGGAAGCCGATGCGTTTGAGGAATTTCTCGACGTCGGGGTTGAGCGGGGCTCCGCCGATGATAATCTCCTGTAGCTTGCCGCCGAAGGCTTGTGTCAGGTTGAGTTTTATTTTGGAGAGCAGGCGGTCGTCGAGGAAGGGGACGCGCAGCAGCAGTTTCATCAGCGGCTTGTCGAGCAGAGGGAACACCTTGTTGCGGATAATCTTCTCCAGGATGAGAGGTACGGTTATGATGAGCTTGGGCTGCACCTGGGCGAAGGCGGTGAGGATGACCTTGGGCGACGGCAGCCGCGTAAGGAAGTAGCAGTGGCATCCTTTCACGAAGACGTGGAGCATGTCTATGACCATACCGTAGAGGTGGGCCAGCGGGAGCATGTTCACCACACCGTCGCCCGGCTTCATGAAGTCGAGGTGTTCGACGCAGTAGCGGATGTTGCTCAGCACCGAGCGGTAGGTGAGCATGACGCCTTTCGACATTCCTGTGGAGCCGGAAGTGTAGTTGATGATTGCCAGCTCGTCGGGTTCGCCTCGGTGGTAGCTGATGTTTTCAGGTCCGAAACTGTAGGGATAGCGGCGTCCGAAGAGCTCGTTGAGGCAGTCGCGGGCTTCGGCCACCTTCGGGTTCTTGCAGAAGGGGAGGCCGTATTCCGAGATGTAGACGGCCGCTTCGAGACCCGGCATCGCGGCCTCGTCGAGGTTTTCCCAGATGGCGGCGTCCACGAAGAGCACTTTGGCCTCCGAGTGGTCCACGAGATGGTGGATGGTTTCCGGCTTGAACTCGTGGAGGATGGGCACCGCCACGTAGCCGCCGGTGATGATGGAGAGGAAAGCCACGGCCCAGTTGGCCGAGTTCTTCCCGCACAGGGCTATCTTGTCGCCCGGCTTGAGCCCTGCCGCCTCGAACATTATGTGCATCTTGGCTATCAGCTCGGCCACGTCCTTGAACTGGTGGTTGGTGCCCCCGATGTCCGAGAGGGCCGTCAGCTCCCAGTTTTTCTTGATTGAGTTCTCTATATATTCTGCTAATGTGTCGTAGTTCATTTTATTTCTGTTTAAGTAATGACCGGAGGCGCGTGTCGAGCTGTTTCACCGACTCGCCGCGCGAGATGATGGTGCCGTCGGGGGCGATGAGGATGTGGTGGGGGATACCTCCGATGCCGTATTTGTCATACGGGATGCGCCTGGTGTTGTACATCACGGGCCAAGAGATGCCGTGTTTCTCAACGGCGGTCTTGGTGTCGGCTTCCTCGTCGCGGACGGCAACGCCCACTAATATAAGGTTTGAATCCTTGTATTTGTTGTAGAGTTCGCGCAGTTCGGGGAGTTCCTTGATGCAATAGGGGCACCATGAGGCCCAGAAATCCACGAGCGTGTATTTGCCGGGCTGCATGTAGCTGCTGAGGCTGCGGGTGGTGCCGTCGGGCTGCGGGGCGGAGAAGTCGGCGTATTTCTTGCCCGGGGCCGTGGCGGCGCGCAGGTTGGCGGCGTCCATCAGCTTCTTCTGGCGCTTGGCATTCTTGATGTTATCGGGGACGTCGGGAAGTTCCTTCTGAATGTCGGTGAGGTCGGCGAAGCGGAGCCAGGTGCTGTAGGCGTACAGACCCAGGGCGTTGTCGCGGTTGTCGCGGAAGGTCTGGCGCGCGGCGTCGGCGTAGAGCCGCAGGTCGTCGAGGTTGTCGATGGAGTCGAGGCGGTGCATCATTGCGGTGAACCGGTCGTTGAGCGGAGTGCCGGAAGCACTTTCGGCGTCATTCTTGATTACGGCCTCGCCTCCTTCCACCACGTAGAAAGCCACTGTCTTGCCGTCCACTTTCAGCTCGGTGAGGGTACCCTCTTCGGCGGGGATTTCCATGGATAGTTTTCCGCCGCCGGTCATGCCTTTGATTACTGTCGCCGAGTCGGCGTATGTGATTACTGCCACTTCGGTGCCGTCGGGGAGGTCGGGCATTTCGATGGATAGTTTCGCGGATTTTTGGCAGGCGCCGGTGAGCAACGCCAACACCATGCTTCCTGTTATATAAAAGGTTTTCAGTTTCATTGTTTTCGCACACTTTTGTTAATTGTGTGCAAATATACGAACTTCCGGCGAAACTGCAAAATAAAAATGAAGAAGTTTTGGAAATATCTGATTTTTAGTTAACTTTGCGGGGTAATATATAAAACCAAAAGATATGAGAAAACTGCTATTGACACTGGCGTTGTCGCTGACAGCGGCGGCCGCCCACGCCATTCCGCTTTTCCCGTTTTTCGTAGACGTAGCCGGGGATTACAACGACGGCACACCGTCCGCTTTCGAGAAACAGGGCATCAGTTGCATGTACTGGAAAGCACCTGCATCCTACAGCAACCTTGACGAGGCGGTGATGTTTCTCGAAGATGTATTGCCCTATTCCAGCGAGACGATAACGCGCACCGACCGCGAGATTGGAAAGAAGGGAAAGATGGTGATCTACTCTTCGCCCATGACGGCGGGCCGGACCACCTGCCTCTACCTCATCCAGACCCCGGAAGACGGTTTCCTGGCCGGATACTCCGAAACCGGAGAGTGACGCCGGCCGGAAAATTCGGGATTTCTCACCGACAAGACCGATAAAAAGCGGAACTTCCTTCGGATAGGGAGTCCCGCTTTTTTTGTGTCCGTGCCGGGGTCAGTAGGAGCCGTAGGTGCTGTTGCGCCTGGGCTTGGAGTTGGGGTCGAAAGGATTGCGTGTCGGGTCGAAGACGCCGTCGTCCTCCTCCTCGTTTTCATCGCTGTTTCCGTTCTTCTGGCGGCTGCGTTTGTCTTGTTCCGGCTTGTTCTTCTTGATGGCGGCCGGTTTCTGCAGGTCGAGCGGCATGGCGGTGAGGTTCCATTCCTGGTCCACCTCCCAGCGCTTCTTGATTTTCAGCGCCTGCGGGAAATAGTAAACGTATTCCGGCTGCAGCTGTTCGTCGTAGTTGCCGGTGTCATACTCGCCGTTGCCGTTGCG
>DKVK01000079.1:0-4949 GCA_002491165.1 Porphyromonadaceae bacterium UBA7180 | reverse complement strand
GTCATACTCGCCGTTGCCGTTGCGGTCTTCCACCAGCCGGGCGTAGTATGTGCCGAGAGGTATGTCCTTGAAGAAGACTTCGCCGTTCTCCACGCGGGCCTTGAAGAGGGGCTCGTCGCGCGTGTCGAGCAGCTCGACGAAGGCCGGAAGCGTGTCGGGCAGGGAGCGGATGTGGAACCGGAGGTCGAAGTACTGGTCGCGGTCCTTGACGTTGATTGGCTGCTCCAGCGGCTTGGTGAAGTTGCCGTAGATGCCGGTGGCCGCCAGGGTGTCGACGTTCAGCTTGTACTTCCCGCCGTATTCCCAGGGGTATTCTATCTTGAACTTGCGTTTCGAGAGGGAGTCCGCAGGCACGAGGCGGTAGGGCTTTGCGACAGGTTTCCAGATGGTGTCCACCTGTTGGGAGAGGTGGAAAGCCAGGGTGTCGAGGCGCTCGAGGGGCTGTCCGAACTCTATTACCACCGGCTCGTAGATGTTCTGGCCGGCGGCCGAGGCGAGTTTCATGTCGAGGAAGACGACTTCCGGGATACTGTCTTTCTTGCTCTTCTTGCTGCGGTTCTGCTGTTTCTGCTTGCCGCGCGGCCGCGGGGTGACGAAACTGATGGTGTCGGTTTTGGTAACCAGGTTGAGGTCTTTGTCGGTGGCAGTGTATTGCAGGGCGACGTTCAGGGTGTCGGTGCGCACCAGGTCGGCGGGGCGAATCCAGTAGGTGAGGGTGTCGTTGTGTGCCGAGCGCTCCAGCGTGTACCAGTCTGTGATGTCCGGGTGCCCGATGAGCGAGATACGCGGCAGGGTGTCGGCTTTGGTATTGAAAATAAGCGAGATGCGCGTGGAATCCATACGCTCGTTCTTGAGCAGGTACTGCTGCTTGAAGTCTACGTTGAAGGAGTTGAGCAGGATGTTGTTTGGCAGGAAACGGGAGCGTATGCGATCCACGATGGTGTCCACGCGTCCGGTGCGCAGGTCGAAGATGGTATCGCTGACGGTGATGGTTTCGGCGTAAGGCTCGATGGTGAAGTCTGTGAAGGCGATGTCCTCCTCGGGATTGTCCCAGCGGTAGTCGTTGTTGGCGTCGGCGAGTGCGAATAGTCGGTACTGGCCCGGCTTGAGGCCCCGCACGGTGAAGCGGCCGCGGTCGTCGGTCTTGGCCACGCGTTCGAGCCTCAGCTTCTTGAAGGCGGAGTCGGCCAGGATGCTGTGCACGCCCACTATCATCTGTTGCTGCGGCTCGAGGTTGCGCGCCGCGAGCACCATTCCGGAAATCTGGAGAGTGTCGAGTTCAGGGCCGGTGGAGAAACTGTAGGCGAATGAGGGGAGTTTGTTCGCTTCGGTGAAATCTTCGATGGAGTTGCCGAAGTCCACGGTGTAGGTCGTGTTTTCGGCCAGGGAGTCGCCGAAGTCTATGTAGACGCGGCGGCCGGAGGTGGAGACGCGTGGCGTTTGCGCCGTGGTGGGGGAGATGACAACCTTTGAGAAAGCGTCCTTGACGTTCACCAGCTCGTCGAACTCCAGCATGGCGCGGCGGTTGGTGACGTTCGTGGCTCCGGGAGCCGGATTGGCACGGACGAACACCGGGGCGTCCTCGTCGCGGGGGCCTCCGGAGGGGTTTCCGATGGAGGCGCAAGAGAAAAGGAGCGACGCCGCGGCACCGCCGGCGAGGGCTAAAAATGCTTTGCGATAACTGTCCATAAAAGTGCGTAATTGCGGTTTTGCAGGCCCAAAAGTATGAAAATTTTCGGAAACAAGAGGCATTTTTGAGGGTGAAAAACACAAAAAGGGCATTTTTTTGGGTTAAGAGTGGTGAAAGCTCAAAAAAATCAGTTAAATTTGCAAGTTGAAATATTCACGATAATAATCAAACAACAAATAACAACAGTAAAAAATGCAGAACAAAGGGTTTATCAGCGTCATCGCGGTGCTCCTGATTTTGATTTGCGGCTTCTACATTTCGTTCTCGTTCGTGACCTCGCATTACGAGAAAGAGGCGGAAGAGTTCGCTGCCGCAAGAGCCAAAACCACGGACGTCACCAATGACGCCTACAAACAGAGTCTGAAACAATTCAACGATTCTATCGACAAAGAGAAAGTCTATCTCTGGTACACCTACAACCAGGTACGCCAGATGGAGATAGGCATGGGTCTGGACCTCAAGGGAGGTATGAACGTGGTGCTCGAAATCTCGGTGCCCGACATTCTCCGTCAGTACGCCTCGGGCGAACAGCAACTGGCCAAAATCAACGATGCCATACGCAAGGCCGAAGCGCAAGGGGTGAAAGGGTCGGAAAAGGGCTTCATCGCCGAAGTTGCCAAGAATTTCCAGCCCGGCACCATGGCAGGCCTCTTTACCCGTGAAGGCGAGTTCCTCGGAAAACTCAAATCCAATTCCTCCAACGATGAGGTAGTCGCTGCCCTCAACCAGCAGGTTTCCTCGCAGGTGGACGCCGCCTTCAACATCTTCCGCACACGTATCGACCAGTTCGGTGTAGTAGCCCCGAACATCCAGAAACTCCAGGACAAGCAGGGCCAGATCCTGCTCGAACTCCCGGGCGTAAAGGAACCGGAACGTGTAACGGAACTTCTCAAATCGTCGGCAAACCTCCAGTTCTTCGAAGTTTATGATTATAAGGAAGTGGCCGGCGACCTTAACCGGCTGGCCCAGGCTTTCGTGCAGCAGGACAGCACCAAGAAGGCTCCCAACCTCATGAGCCTGCTCGGCGGCGCCCGTGCCGGAAGCCCCGTAATCGGTATGGTGAAGGCCGACGACCGCGCTATGGTGGACAGCATCCTCAACACACCGCTGGCCAAGAGCACTATGCCCGCCGACTTCTCCGCAGTATGGGAAGTGAAACCGGTTGAAATCCCCGTCACCGACGCCAACGGCAATGTGGTCAAGAAAGCCAATGGCGAAGACAAGACCACTCCCTACTGGCAGCTCATCGCCCTCAAAGGGGAGGCAGCGATGGAGGGCGACGTAGTGACCTCCGCATCCTCCGAACATGATGCCATGAAGGGCTACACCGTAAACATGAAGATGAACGACCAGGGTGCCCAGCAGTGGGCAACGCTGACCCGCAACAATGTGGGACACCCCATAGCCATCGTCCTCGACAACCATGTTTACTCATACCCGAACGTAAATAACGAAATCACCGGCGGCTCGTCGGAAATCACAGGTAACTTCACCCCGGAAGAGGCCAACGACCTCGCCAACGTGCTGAAGAGCGGCAAGATGTCGGCCAAGGTAGACGTTGTCAGCAACAACGTCATCGGCCCGAGCCTCGGTGCCGAAGCCATACAGCAGGGCTTCATCTCCTTCATCGTGGCGCTCGTGCTTCTGATGATTTTCATGATCTGCATCTACGGCGTAATCCCGGGCCTCGTGGCCAACGTCGGGTTGATACTCAACCTCTACTTCACCCTGGGTATCCTGGCGTCATTGCAAGCGGTGCTGACGCTCTCCGGTATCGCCGGTATCGTGCTCGCCCTCGGTATGGCGGTGGACGCCAACGTGCTTATCTTCGAGCGTACCAAAGAGGAACTGCGCAACGGCAAGAAACTGCGCCAGGCCATCTCCGAGGGTTACAGCAACGCATTCTCGGCTATCTTCGACGGTAACCTCACCTCTATCATAACAGGTGTCATCCTGCTCCTCTTCGGTTCAGGCCCCATCAAGGGCTTCGCCACCACCCTCATCATAGGTCTGGTATGCTCCTTCTTCACCGCTGTGTTCCTGACCCGCATCGCCTTCGACCTCATCACCAAGAACGGTCGCTGCTCCGGCATGACATTCACCACCGCACTGTCGCGCAACATGTTCAAAGGCTCGAAGATCAACTTCCTGGGCAAGACCAAAGTGGCTGCCACCGTTTGGATCGCACTTATCGTAGTCTCCATCGCCTCGCTCGCCATCCGCGGCATGAACCAGGGCATCGACTTCTCCGGCGGCCGCAACTATGTGGTGCAGTTCGAGAAGAACGTTGACCCCGCGCAGATTCAGCAGAAACTGCTCAACACCCTGCAGACAGCCGCCAACGACAAGACCGTCAGCGTGGGCGTAATCACCATCGACGACCTCTCCAAGGTGCGTATCTCCACCAACTATAAAATCGACAGCGCCGACCAGAAGGTAGAGAACGAACTCACCGACCTCATGTACAAAGCCCTTCAGAACGAGCTTACCAACGCACAGGGCAAAGTCATGGACAAGGACGCCTTCACCGTTGCCGACGAAAGCCACGGTATCATCTCCATCCAGAAAGTCGGTCCTTCGGTGGCAGACGACATGAAGCGCGACGCATACTGGGCAGTGGGCATAGCGGTTGTCTGCATGTTCCTCTACATCCTGCTGCGTTTCCGCAACATCGCCTTCTCAGTAGGTGCCGTGTCGGCCGTCGCCCTCACCGCCTTCCTCATCATCGGCTTCTACTCCGTATGCTGGGGCTTCCTCCCCTTCTCTATGGAGATTGACCAGTCGTTCATCGCCGCTGTGCTGACCATTATCGGTTATCAGATCAACGATACCGTGGTGGTATTCGACCGTGTGCGCGAGATGATGAAAGAATACCCGAAAGAAGACCGCTTCCTGACCTTCAACAAGTCGCTGAACACGACCTTGGGACGTACCTTGATGACATCGCTCTCGACCCTGCTTGTGCTTCTGTGCATCTTCTTCCTGGGTGGCGACACCATCCGTTCCTTCACGTTCGCGATGATCTTCGGTGTAATCGTAGGTACCTTCTGCTCGCTGTTCTGCGCGGCTCCGATAGCCTACAACATCCTGAAACGTTCGCTTGCCCGCAAGGCCGCCAACGCCAAACCCGGCGCACCCGTAGGCAACCGCCGCTTCAGCTAATCAGCAACCCCCAACCCCAGATAAATAGTCCGCGCCCACCCCGGCGCGGACTTTTTTGCGCCGTTATAAGGAGGAGGGTGTATCAAAATTCTGATGC
>DKVK01000114.1:33554-40391 GCA_002491165.1 Porphyromonadaceae bacterium UBA7180 | reverse complement strand
AAAGCGAAGCCGCGGTCATCCGTTCAGTGTAAGCTGTTATGTCATATCCCCGGTTCGGGAGAATACACATCATCCGGAAGTTGCCGTTGCCGTAAGGAAGACCCACGATTTCGGCAACGTCGTTCTTGGCATAAAGATATTCCGATGCATCGCCGCTCATCAAGTCAACTTGTGCCGTTGTGCCGTCAATGTTGGTGAAAGGAGCCTTTGAGGTATTGTCCTTATTGAATCCGTTAGTCCACATTCCGCGGAAATAGGTGGCGTTGAGCAGTGCGAGCTGACAATCAAGGTTGTTTTTCAAAAATTCCGGAATCAGGCCTTTAGTCTTCTCCGAGCACCATTGGTTGATGAGTTGCCGTGCATTGTCATCGTTAAGGGTCAGGAGCGATTTCACGTCGGCTCCATACCACCGCGTGACTGCTGAAATGAAATCAGGTAGTAATTGGGTGTTATTGCCGAACCACATTGAGTTTGAAACCAGAGCGTATGCCCGGGAGTCGAGTTGCGGCAACTGTGACATCAGCAAAGAGTTGAAATCATTGAGACCTTCAAGACCTGCTATGCCGGTGTCGAAACCGAGAACACGGAGGATTTGGTCGCGGGTCTTTCCGGTATCGCCATTGGCGGACATGGAAAGAGTAGAGTAGAGGCTGAAAGGTGAAATAACAGTAGATTCACCATTTTGCATCTCCATAACGTCCTTCATCAGTGAGACGGCAAAATCATTATTTGCCTGCTTGGCGGCTTCCTGGGAGGATGTGAGGTTTAGAGTGGTGGAGGCTTTCGGTTCGGGTATGTCATCGGCATCCCCGTTAGGAATGACCGTCTCTCCCCCTTTGTTGTCATTGGGATTGATGTCCGGCGAGTCATTGCCGCACGCGCAGAACCCGAACATCATTGTCGCAGTTGCGACTAAATAGAAGAGGTTTAGTTTCATAGTGGTATTCTTTTATGGTGATAATATGGGTTGATAGTAATTTTCAGTAAAATTTGGTATTATTTATTATCGCCATCTTAATTGATGACAAATGTCTTTTGTCGCAAAGTTATGGAATATATTTGAGATGTGCAAGTTTTTTCTTCAAAAATAATAACGTAAATTTTTTTACAGCATTGACAAATTAACAAAAATGAATTTAGGATTTGGCGGATTGCGGAGAATTTCTTAAATTTGCAGTATGAATCTTGAAGCGGCAGTTTATATGATACCCGTAGGCATCAGCGATGCCGGACCGGAGGCCGTCGTGCCGGCCGATACGCTCGAGGCTATGCGCGGAATACGTCATTTTATAGTGGAGAATGTGCGCACGGCGCGGCGCTGGTTGCGGCGTTGCACGCCGGGTTGCGACATCGACTCCATGACGTTCAGCGAACTTTCGCGCCACACGCGTCCGGAGGAGATTCCCGCCATGCTCGAGCCGTTGCGCCGCGGCGAACCCGTGGGCGTGATGAGCGAGGCCGGTTGTCCCGGCGTGGCCGACCCCGGCGCGCAGGTGGTGGCCATTGCGCAAAGGGAGGGATTCCGCGTGGTGCCCCTCGTCGGGCCGTCGAGCCTGCTCCTGGCGCTGATGGCCAGCGGCTTCAACGGCCAGGGCTTCACTTTCAACGGCTATCTGCCAATCGCAGATAGCGAACGCACCGCCGCTATACGCCGACTTGAAAAAACGGCCCGCAACCACGGCGTGACGCAGATATTCATCGAGACGCCGTACCGCAACCGCAAGATGCTCGACACGCTCGTGGCCACGTTGCGCCCCGACACGCTGCTGTGCGTGGCCGTGGCAATCACCGACCCCGAGCACCAGCAGATAGTGACGCTTCCGGCCGCCAAGTGGAAAAACCGTAGGATAGAACTTGAAAAGCAACCCGCCGTCTTCCTGATAGGATGACGCATGATGGCAAGATAATACTCTGATTATGAAAGAGGTACAGATGACGATAGATTTCTCGAACCCCCGTCTGCCGGAGGTGACACCAACCGGTGGTGTGAAGGCCGCGCCGCAGCCGGAGAGGGAAGAAGATGCGCGTCTGTACTACATGTCGCTGGGTTCCGGGTCGAGCGGCAACGCGGCATATCTCGGCACGGCGCGGGGCGGTATCATCATCGACGCCGGCATCAAGCACGACAAGATAGAAACGGCGTTGCGCTCCGCCGGAATACCGATGTCGCGCGTCAAAGGGTTGCTGTTGACGCACGACCATTCCGACCACGTGCGCTACGCCTACACGCTGCTGCGCAACAACAAGCACATACGCCTCTTCTGCACCAACCGTGTGCTCAACGGCCTGTTGCGCCGCCACAATATCTCCAAGCGCATCAAGGAATACCATTACCCGATTTTCAAGGAGATACCGTTCCGCATCGGCGACTTCGAGATAACGGCCTTCGAGGTGCCGCACGACGGCTCCGACAATATGGGCTTCTCCGTGAGCTACGGCACGCGCCGTTTCGTTGCGGCCACCGACCTCGGCGAGGTGGCCGGTCGTGCACTCTTCTACATCAGCCAGGCCAATTACCTTATGATAGAGGCCAACTACGATGCCGTGATGCTGCGCCACGGCCCCTATCCCGAGTACCTGAAAGCGCGTATCGCCACCGACCACGGCCACATGGACAACGCCGACACCGCCGCGCTGCTGAAAGCCATCCACACCCCGGCGCTGCAATACGTTTTCCTGTGCCACCTCTCGCACGACAACAACACGCCGGAGAAAGCGCTGACGGCCGTCCGCTCCGCCCTCGAAGAGAAAGGACTGAAAGTAGGCGACTGTACCATGAGTTTCGACGACCGCGCCGCCGACCTTCACCTCATGGCGCTCCCGCGCCACGACGCCACCCGCCTATTCGTCTTCCGCAAGTAACGGCCGCAGCCATGACCCTGATATGGAGGGCAGGCCTTCCGGCGTGCCGTGCAGAAGCGCCGTGAAGAGTAGGGACTTTTAGGCGGCAAAGTTTATTTTCTCATGTGAATGTATGTGAGGCGACGGGTTATTCGGCTTGCCAGGCGGCGATGTTGCGGGTTTCGGTGCTGAAGGTTACGCCGAGGCGGACTACGGGACGCGGGTCGCCGGTGAACTGGCGGGCGTAGTCTTTTTCGCGGATTTGTGCGAGGGCTTCCTCCGGCGTGCCGTCGAGTTTCAACTCTATGATATAGATGTAGTTGCGCATCCTAAGCAGCAGGTCTATGCGGCCTCGGGAAGTGTGCCATTCAGGCTTCGCGTCTACCCCTATCAGCACAAAGATTATGAAGAGGTTGTTCTCGTAATGCAGTTCCGTGGCACGCTGCGACATCTCGTAGGGGATGCCCGCCATAAAGGTCTGCAACCGCTCCATGGCCTCGTCTATCTTTTTCTCCTCAAGGAGGTTGCGGACGCGGCGCACGTTGTTGGCGACTTTCACGTCGTCTTTGTCGAAGAAATATTCCGCGAGGTTCTCGAACAGGCCGCGTCGCACTTCAAGGTTGGGAATGCCGAGGCGGAAAAGGTCGTGTCCCTCGGCGCGCTTGATGGTTAGATAACCGGTCTGGTACATAAGGGCCGTTGGGCTGGTTTTGGAAATGTCGCTTGCCGAGAGCGTGCGTTCCTCAACTGTCTCATCGAACATTTCCGGCAGGAAATCTCCGCTTTCCTGAATACGGTGTACCAGGAATTCCGGCGTGCCGCTTTGGAACCAATAGGAGCCTATCTTGCTGTCGGCGAAGGCCCACAGCAGGCTGAAGGGATTGTACAGGTCGGGGCAATCGGCCGTGAAATGATAGCCGTCGTAGTTGGCTTTGAGCAGGGCCACGGCGCCCTCGGCATCCGTGCCGTATTCCCCGGCGAGTTCCTTTATTCCCTGCTGGAAATTTGTGGTGAGTTCGGTCTCTGTGATGCCGCAGATGGTGGCGTATTTGCGGTTGAAAGAGATGTCGCGGAGGTTGTTCAGACCGCTGAAGATTGTCATTTTGCTGAAGCGGCTGACGCCGGTCAGCATCGTGAAGCGGATATACCGGTCGAGGTCCTTGATGTTGACGTAGATGGATTTCAGCAGTTGGCGGTTCGCCTCGCTCCGCTCCATGTTGTGCATGGTAGAGATGATGGGATTGTCATATTCATCGATGAGGATAACCACGGGTCGACCGTATTTCTCGTATGCCGTCCTGATGATATTATCGAACCGGGCTGGAAGATTTGCCGATTCGATGGTTACGCCATATTCTTTTTCCCAAATCTTGAACTGATTGTCGAGAATATCTTTCAGGCTGGACTCTTCGGAAGGACTGTATTTGGCCAGACTGTGCGTAAGGACAGCGTGTGGCTGCCATTCTGTCTCCAGCCGTTCGATTGCCAATCCTTTGAATAGTTCTTTCTTTCCCTCGAAATAAGCCTGAATGGTAGAAAGGAGCAGACTCTTCCCGAAGCGGCGAGGGCGCGCCAAGAAGATGCAATTGTCTGAAGTGACAAGATCATAAATTAGATCTGTCTTGTCAATATAAATGTAGGAGTACTCGCGAAGTTTCTCGAAACTTTGGACTCCGACGGGATATTTCACAGGGGGGATATTCATAACAAAAGGGTATTTCCCACAAGGATAATACATTTCTCCGTAACTGCAAAATATTATACCAGGAACAGTGGTTAAATGTATTTGTTGTGTTATAGTCAGGAAGAAGGGTCCTCGCCAAATAGGGGACACCCCTTACTTGGCTGGCAGGGTTGGACCTCTCCGGGGGCTTTAGCGGGAGGTGGAGGTTATGTGGAAGCAGGGGGATTTCTTTTCGTGCTTTATCATGCAGCGTTTGCGGCGGCGCATCTCGAGAAGTACCTCGCCGAGGGCGCGTTTCAGTTGCACTTCGTCGGTGGGCGTGGCGTTGTCGGCTTCGATGAACTTGTTGTAGGGGATGTCGAAGGTGGTGGCGAACTGGTGGGTGGAGGAGTCGGTGGCGTTGCGGTTGACGCGGCGCAACTGTTTCACCGACTGTTTGGTGCGCAACAGGCTTGACACGCGGATACGCCAGCCGGTGATTCCTTTCTTTTTCAGGTTTTCGATGAATGCGGCGCCGATGTCGTCGAGCAACTTGGCAGCCTGCGGCACGAGGAACGGCACGGAGTGGGACAGCGAGTCCACCACATAGTGGGGACCCGAAACCACTTTCACTACCGGGCGGCGCGTGAAGTAAGCCTGCCCGATGGTGTGAATCGGCGATATGCCTACACGCTCGGCGAAGGCATACTGGTAGCGGTTGGAGTCGTTGAAAATCTCGTCGTAGGGGGCGTCACCGATGCCGGTGTAAGGGAAATCTGGCCAGACAGTGTCGAGAACCGGTTGGACATCCTGTGGTTGTGCGGCGGCGGGATGCTGCGGTACCGGGGTGCCGTCGCGTTCGGCACGCGCTATCTCGGCGAGGTATAGGGAGTCGTCAGAAGTAAGGCGTTTCGCCGAGTCCCCGCATGAGGGGGCGATCAGCGCAAGCACGGCGCAAAACGATGCTACCGCCGGCAGCACCGTCAGCGTCCGCTTGTTTTTCCTTATTTTATCGACCATTCGGCACCGTTCTTAGTGTCTTTGATGGAAAATCCGAGGCGGCTCAGTTCGTCGCGGATAAGGTCGGAGGTAGCCCAGTCTTTTTCGGCTTTCGCTTTAGCTCGGATTTGAAGCAGGAGATCCATGGCGCCGCCGAGTGCTTTCGTGGCTTTCTCGTCGCCGCCGGTCTCGGCCATGCGGATGCCAAGGAGCTGAACCAGGAATACGTCGAAGAGCAGACGCAGCGAAGAGAGTTGCTCTGCGGTGAGGGCAATCTTGCCATCGGCGGCTTCGTTGACGTACTTGGCGGCCTCGAAGAGCACGGCAATCACCTGCGGGGTGTTGAGGTCGTCGTCCATCGCCTCGTAGGCGCGCGTCATGAAGTCGGGGAGCTCGACGCTCTGCTTCTCGGCGGCGGCGAGGTGCTGGAGACGCTTGTAAGTTTCGGTCATCTTCTCGAGTGCCTTCTCGGCGCCTTGCAGCGCGGCGTTGCTGAAGTCCACCGTGCTGCGGTAGTGTGCCTGGAGCACAAAGAAGCGGATGACCATCGGGTCGTAGGCCTTTTCGAGGGCCGGGTGGTCGCCGCTGAAGAATTGTTCGAGGGTGATGAAGTTACCGTAGGACTTGCCCATCTTCTTGCCGTTGATGGTAATCATGTTGTTGTGCATCCAGAGCTTCACGGCCTCGTGGCCGAGTGCGGCTACGGATTGAGCTATCTCGCACTCGTGGTGCGGGAACTTGAGGTCCATGCCGCCGCCGTGGATGTCGAACGTCTCGCCCAGGTATTTCATTCCCATCACGGAGCATTCGAGGTGCCAGCCGGGGAACCCTTCGCTCCAGGGGGAGGGCCAGTGCATAATGTGCTCCGGCGCGGCCTTTTTCCACAGCGCGAAGTCCAGCGGGTTGCGTTTCTCGTCCTGGCCATCGAGGGTACGCGTCTTGGAGATCAGGTCCTCGATGTTGCGTCCCGACAGCTTGCCGTAGTGGTGCTCCTTGTTGTATTTCTCTACGTCAAAGTAAACGGAGCCGCAGCTCTCGTAAGCAAACCCGGCGTCGAGAATTTTCTTGATATATTCAATCTGCTCGATGATGTGGCCGGAGGCGTGGGGCTCGATGCTGGGGGAGAGCACGCCGAGTGCCTCCATGTCGCGGTGGTAATTGTTGAGGTATCTCTGCACAATCTCCATCGGCTCCAGCTGCTCGAGGCGCGCCTTCTTGGCCACCTTGTCCTCGCCCTCGTCGGCGTCATGCTCCAGATGGCCCACGTCGGTGATGTTGCGCACGTACCGCACCTTGTAGCCCAGGTGGGTGAGGTAGCGGTAAAGGATGTCGAA
>DKVK01000114.1:0-33297 GCA_002491165.1 Porphyromonadaceae bacterium UBA7180 | reverse complement strand
TAGCCCAGGTGGGTGAGGTAGCGGTAAAGGATGTCGAAGGTCACTGCGGGGCGTGCGTGCCCCAGGTGGGCGTCGCCGTAGACTGTGGGGCCGCAGACGTACATGCCCACATGCGGGGCATGCAACGGGGTGAAAAGCTGTTTGGTGCGCGTGAGCGTGTTGTAGAGAGTCAGATTGTTTTCCACTGGGACTTGGTGTTGTTTTTGTTGCTTAATCGGGTGAGGGGCAGCGACGCGCCATGGGGCGTCCGCCGCGTGCGCGTCCAACCCTGCCGGGACAGGATCTTCGGCGGCACATTCACTTCGGTTGTGAACCGTTTAAAAAGGTTCAGAGCGTCCCGGTGTCAGTGAGTGTGCCGGGACGCTGTATTTCGTGCTGTCCGCGGTCAGCTGTTACCGCTGCCCGCGCGGGAATTATCAGTTGTTGTTGGGGTTCTTGGCGTTGCGGGGTTTGATTTCGCCGAACACCTTCTCGTATTTGCTGATGTTGTCCTGGAGGGCGAAGAGGAGCTGTTTGGCGTTCTCCGGGCTCATGATGATGCGGCTTACGACGGGAGCCTGGGGCATACCCGGAGCGGCGAAGATGAAGTCCATGAGGAACTCGTTGGGGCCGTGGCCGATCATTGCGAGGTTGCTGTATTTGCCGTCGGCAACTTCCGGACGGAGCTGAATCTGAAGCTGGTTCTTGTTATCCTGTTTGTTTTCCATTTTATGAAGTTAATTGGCGGCATAGCCGCATGTTATCGTAAAAATAGGGCATCACGGGAACATAATTCCCGCAAATCCGAACGCGAAGATAGCAATAAAAGCCGGAATAAACAAACTTGTAAACACTTTTTAACAAGTTTTTTACGTCCGCGACACCTTACAATATGATAATATGGCAGAGCAGAAGCCGACGCGCCGTGTCCCCTTAAGGAGCGAACTCTCCGGGCCTCCGGCAAGTGACTGAGACGACCTTTCTCGGATAAAAGATGGAAGCGAGGGTTAATTTATCGACCGGAAGTTGGTGGAATCTCGATTTTTTTATCTAAATTTGCATTCAGATGTGTTTTATCCCTTAATTAAAGCGCCTTGAATAACTTCTATGAGAATAATTACGGAAGAACCTCTGAAAAAGTATATCGCCAAGCATCCCGATGCCAAGACAGCCTTACAGGAATGGGTGAAGGTTGTAAAGGCGGCACGTTGGGAAAACTTTGCCGATGTAAAGCGAGATTTCAACAGCGTGGATAATGTCGGCAACCAGCATTATGTGTTAATATCAGAGGCAACAACCATCGTCTTGTAGTTGTTATCAAGTTTACAATCAAGTGGATATACATTAGATTTATCGGGACACATTTCGAATATGACAGAATAGATTGTTTAATAATTTAATCCGTTTTTGTACTATGACAAAGATTGAAAATGAGGAGCAGTACCGTTGGGCTTTGCAGAGAGTTGAGGAACTTTTGCCGTATGTGAAGGATGACACCCCGTTGTCCGATCCGCGGAGCATGGAGCTGGAATTGCTCTCCGGTTTGGTGGCCGATTATTCCGACGCTCATTACAGCATCGGCGAGCCGTCGTTGATTGATGTAATAAAACTGCGTATGCAGGAAATGGGACTTTCGCAAAGTGCCCTTTGCAAGATTTTGGGAATAACACCGTCGCGGATACATGCGTTTCTTGAAGGCAAGAAAGAACCGACGCTCCGTCAGGCACGAATAATCAGTCGCGAACTGAACATTCCTCCCGCAATAGTGCTCGGTGTATGAGCCGGAGAGAATACTTATAAAATAAGTACCTGCAAAGAATAAATGAACAGATGTTTTGTAAATTATGCCTATCCGAGGAGCTTCTTTCCGGCCGTTTTCGTAGTCCTCATCGGTCACGATGCCCGCATCGCTCCCTCTTCGGACTCCAAAAACGTCTCGAAAATAAGCTCCTCGGATATGCACATTTATTCTTCGCAGGTACTTACCGGAATTGTGCACTGACAAAGTGCGGTTTCGTGGCGGGGAATTTGGCAGAATAGTGAAATTGGCGTTATCTTTGCAAATAGATTAAAAGGATAAAGGAATAATGAATTAACTTAAGGCTTTGATTATGAAACTAAAGATATTGGTTTGCGCTTTGTTGGTAATGGCGTTGCTGCCGACGGCAGCATGGGCGCAGCGCGGTTCTTACGCGCACGTGGCGGCCGGTTATGACCATGGAATGGTTATCAAAAAGGACGGTACGCTATGGACTTTCGGCAATAATTATTACGGGGAGCTCGGCGACGGCACTACCGTCAACCACAGTACGCCGGTAAAAGTGCTCTCTAATGTAAAGGCGGTCGCGGGTGGCGCCAACCACACGGTAGCGCTTCTTAACGACGGTTCTCTCTACGCGTGGGGGCTCAATGATTACGGCCAATTGGGCGACGGCACGACTACAAACCGCCTGAAACCGGTGAAAGTCCTCTCCAACGTAAAGTCGGTGGCCTGCGGAGGGTGCCATACCATGGCGGTCCTTAACGACGGGTCACTCTATGCGTGGGGAGCAAACGGATGCGGCCAGCTCGGCGACGGCACAGATGAAAGCCGCTCCCGGCCGGTGAAAGTGCTTTCAAACGTAAAGTCGGTGTCATGCTCCGAAGTGAACACTCTGGCAGTGCTCAACGACGGCTCCCTTTATTCGTGGGGCGCGAATTACACGGGGCAAGTCGGCATTTGTGAAGAAGGATTCGGCGATGTCCTCAAGCCGGTGAAAATATTGTCGAATGTAAAAACGGCAAGCCACGGACGTCACCACGGTGTGGCTGTTACGTATGACGGCACTTTATATGCATGGGGTGCAAGTGGAGACGGCCAACTCGGCGACGGCACCGATGAGGGAACTTGCGAGCCGTTTGCGGTGCTCTCCAACGTAAAGACAGCGAACTGTGGCGGCGAGTTTACAATGGCGATTCTCAACGACGGCTCGCTGTATGCCTGGGGTCTGAATGAAGACGGCCAGCTGGGCGACGGCACGAAGGTTACCAGATATAGTCCGGTAAAAGTGGACGGCAATGTAAAAGAGGTGGCCTGCGCCTACACCTTCACTCTCTACATCACCGCCTCCGGCGACTTCAAGACCGTAGGCAAGATGTTCCGGTGAAGATAAACTCACCGACTACCGCGCAGTATAGCCTGTCCATTTTTGGGAGGATATGTCCATTTGCGGCAGGCCGGGAGGCCTACCCTCCATATTCGTTTGGAGGACAGCGCAAAATCACATGGAGCGCAGGGCGGGAGGCTTGCGTAAAAATCTGGCGGTTGTATTTGGAGCCGTGTCGGGCAATAAAGGCAGGCGGCGGTACGTTTGTTTTATGATGAAATGTTGGAATTTTTTCCGTGCCGGTGATTCGGTGCGTGGCGGGGTGTCACGTGCCGGCAAGGTGGCGTGCGGGTACTCCGCGAGGGGCGGCCTGCGGGTTTTGCGGGTCGTGGCGGTGGGCGTCGCGGCTGTTTTGCTGTGCGCGGCCTGTTCCAACAAGAAGAATACGGCCGCTTCGCGCAACTGGCAGGCTTTCAACACCCGGTATAACGTCTACTTCAACGGCAACGAGCATTACAAGGAGACGCTCAAGGAGATGGAGCAGAAGTATGAGGACGACTATACCCGTACGGTGATGATGCACCCCGCCGAGGCACGCGCCAACGAGAAACTTCCGCAGCCGACGGGCGACTTCAAGCGAACCATCGAGAAGATGCAGAAGGCTATCCAACTCCATTCCATCTCCAAAAAACCGGCCAAGAAATCCGGCTCCAAGAAGGAGAAGGAGTTCCGCGCCCGCACCGAGTTCAACCCCTTCCTCCACAACGCCTGGATGATGATGGGCAAGGCGCAGTTCCAGAACGGCGACTTCCTGGGCTCGGCGTCGACTTTCTTCTACATCACGAAGCAGTTCCGCTGGCTTCCGAAGACGGTGCTCGAGGCGCAGCTGTGGGAGGCGTGGAGCTATTGCGCCATGGACTGGCTCTACGAGGCGGAAAACATCCTCGGCAAAATCGACCCTAAAAAGATAGAAGACAAGAAACTCCTTCACCTCTACAACATGGTGGAGGCCGACATGCTGGTGCGCGGCGACCGCCTGAAGGAGAGTATCCCGTTCCTGACGCGTGCGGCGGAGGGAAGCCACGGCACGCAGCGCAACCGCCAGTATTTCCTCTTGGGGCAAATATACTCTCGTCTCGGCGATAAGAAGATGGCCTACGAAGCGTTCAAGAAAGCCGGTTCCGGCGCTTCGACCCCTTACCGCGCCAAGTTCAACGCCCGCATCCGCCAGTCGGAGGTCTATACCGGCGCCAACATAAAGAGTGAGGTCAATGCCCTGAAATCGATGGCCCGTTACGAGCGCAACAAGGAGTTCCTCGACCAGATTTACTACGCCATAGGCAACCTCTACCTGTCGCGCAAGGATACTGTCGACGCCATAAAGAACTACGCCCTGGCCGTGGAGAAATCCACCCGCAACGGCGTGGACAAGGCGCTGGCAGCCATAGCGTTAGGCGAAATCTACTTCGCGCAGGGCGAGTACCAGAAAGCGCAGCCGCTCTACTCCGAAGGAATCCCGCAACTCAACGACAACTATCCGCAATACAAGGAGCTGAAGAAGCGCTCGGACGTGCTCGACGAGCTGAGCGTCTACGCCGGCAACGTGCATCTGCAGGACTCCCTGCTCACGCTCTCGAAGCTCACCCCCGAGGAGCAGATGAAAGTGTGCCAGAAGATAGTGGACGAGCTGAAGAAGAAGGAAAAAGAGGAGGCGGAGGCGGCGCGTCTCGAAGAGGCGAAGGCGCAGGCGGCCGCCAACGGCAACCAGCAGACCAACAGCAACGCGCCGCAGACCTACCAGATGAACACCGATAAGTCGTGGTATTTCTACAACCAGCAGGCCAAGAACACCGGCAAGACGGAGTTCCAGAAACGGTGGGGAGCGCGCAAGCTCGAGGACGACTGGCGCCGCCGAAACAAGAATACCTTCAACCTCGACGGCGACGACGATAACACTGCGCAGAACGACTCCATAGCCGGTGACGGCGGCGAAGTGCCCAACGACTCCACCAACGTGGCCAACGACCCGCACAACCCGGAATACTATCTGCGCCAGATACCGAAAACTCCGGAGGAAATCCGGAATTGCAACGACATAGTGATGGAGGGCCTCTACAACATGGGTCTCATCCTCAAGGATAAACTCGAAGATTTCCCGGCGGCGCGCCGCGAGTTCAACGAACTCGACGAGCGTTACCCGGACAACATCTACCGCCTCGACGTGTACTACAATATGTACCTGATGGCGGTGCGCCGCGATGAGAAGGCCGAAGCAGAGCGGTGGCGGCAACGCATCCTTGCCGACTTCCCGGAATCCTCCTACGGCAAGGCGATGCTCGACCCGCAGTACATCGACAACCTGCGGCGCATGCACGCCCGGGAGGAGGAAATGTATGCCGAAACTTACCAGGCTTACCTCGACAATAACAACCAGCGCGTTCGCCGCCTGGTGCGCGAAATGGAGGAGGAGTTCCCGCTTTCGGCGCTGATGCCGAAGTTCGTCTTCCTCGACGCCCTGTCATACGTAACGGCAGGCGACACCGAGAACTTCCGCAAGCGTCTCGAAGAGATGCTTCAGAAATGGCCGGAAACCGACATGACGGAGATGGCCTCCGGAATGCTCCGCAACCTCCAGAAAGGTATGACGGTGAAAGGGGGCGGCTCCAACTCGCGCGGCATGATATGGGACACACGCCTTACCGACGACGCCGGGCAGGAGAAAGCGGCCGACGGACAGCCGGCCAACTTCGACCGCAACCCCAACACGCCGCATTACCTGGTATACGCTTTCCCGCGCGACTCGGTGAACGCCAACGCCCTGCTCTACGAGGTGGCACGTTTCAATTTCTCCACCTTCACCGTAGAGGACTACGACCTGGAGCAGATGAGCTTCGGCAATGTCGGACTGCTGATTATCAAGGGATTCCGCAACCTCAAACAGGTGGAGGAGTACCGCAAGCTGGCGGCCGGGTCGCCCATTATGCAGTTGCCCGCAAGCATCCGCCCCATAATGATAAGCAAGGGCAACTTTGAACTCTTGCTGCGCGAGGGACGTTCATTCGATGAGTATTTTCGCTTCGAGGAGAAAGCCGGCGCCGAGGCCACCGAGGAAAGCGTGGTGGGTCCAGACCGCACGATGCCTCCCGGGCCGGAAGGCGAAACCCCGGAAGCCGAGGCTCCCGCACCGGAAAGCGAATTCCCTCCCGGCGGTGAAACTCCGGAAGAAGTCGGTGAAGTTCCGGCTCCGGAAGAGCAGCCGGCCGAAGAGGAGGGCGTGACCATCGAAGGCCCCGTGCCGGAGGAAAACGGCCTGCTGCTTGAAGAGGAACCCAATATTCCCCCGGTCCCCGAAGAGGAAGCGGAGGAGGAGCAACCGGGAAAACAGAACGAGAAGGCCGAGCGCTCCGTAAGGCGCACTAAACATAAAAACAATTGATTATGGCGATGGAAAGGATACTTTGGGCAGACGACGAGATAGACCTGCTGAAACCGCATATACTGTTCCTGAAAAACAAGGGCTATGACGTGGTGACCGTAACAGGTGGCCGCGACGTGCTCGATATGCTTGACCGCGAGAAGTTCGACCTGATAATGCTTGACGAGAACATGCCGGGCATCTCCGGCCTCGAAACACTCTCGCGCATCAACCAGACGCACCCCGACATACCGGTAATCATGATCACCAAGTCGGAGGAGGAGAACATAATGAACCAGGCCATCGGTAACCAGATTTCAGACTATCTGATAAAGCCGGTGAACCCGATGCAGATACTCCTTTCGCTCAAGAAAAACCTGCACAGCACCGAGCTTGTGGCGCAACAGGCCACTTCGAGCTACCAGCAGGATTTCGGACGCCTCTCCATGCAGATCAACAACGCCGCCACCATGGAGGAATGGATGGAGGTGTACCGCCAGCTCGTGTTCTGGGAGCTGAAACTCACCGAGACCGACTCAGGCATGGGGGAGATGCTGCTGCTCCAGAAGCGCGACGCCAACAGCGGTTTCTGCAAGTTCGTGAAGCGCAACTACCAGGAGTGGCTGGAAAGCGAGGACGGCCCCCTGCTCAGCCCGCACATCTTCAAGCGCCGCGTCTTTCCGCTGCTCGATGCCGGCGAGAAGGTTTTCTTCATCCTCATAGACAACTTCCGCCTGGACCAGTGGCGGGTGGTGCAGCCCTTGCTCAGCGAGTTCTTCGACGTTTCCGAAGACCTTTACACCACCATACTGCCCACCTCCACGCAGTATGCCCGCAACTCCATCTTCGCCGGGCTGATGCCGCTCCAGATAGCCACCATGTTCCCGCAATACTGGGTGGACGTGGATGAGGACGAGGGGCTCAACGTGCACGAAGACAAACTGATACAGACGCAGCTGGACCGTTACCGCCGCCGCGACAAGTTCTCATACACGAAGCTCAACGACTCGTCGGCCGGAGAGAAGTTCCTCCAGCGCATCAACGAGCTTAAGGACACTCCGCTCAACGTCTTGGTGCTCAACTTCATAGACATGCTTTCGCATGCCAGGACCGAGTCGAAGATGATACGCGAGCTGGCCAACAACGACGCCGCCTACCGCTCGCTGACCGAGTCGTGGTTCCGCCACAGTTCCGCCATAGACATCTTCCGCCGCATCGCCGAGATGGGGTTCAAGGCCATAGTCACCACCGACCACGGCACCATACGCGTGGACAACCCCATAAAAGTGGTTGGCGACCGCAACACCAACACCAACCTGCGCTACAAGGTGGGGAAGAATCTCAACTACAACCCGCGGCAGGTCTACGAGATGCACAATCCGAAGAAATTCGGACTTCCGGCGCCCAACATCTCCAGCGAGTTCATCTTTGCCACGAACGAAGACTTCTTCTCGTATCCCAACAACTACAACTACTACGTGCAATACTACACGGGGACGTTCCAGCACGGGGGCATATCGATGCAGGAAATGCTGGTGCCCCTGGTAACGATGACCCCGAAATGAGACGTCTGCTGCTGGTGCCCCTGTTAATGCTGCTTGTAGCGGCGGCTGCGGCGTCGCCGCCGGCCGCGCCACGGACCGGCGGTCATACCCCCGTCCCGGGAGAGAGCACGCGACGGGCACTCTTCACCGCGCTCGACACCGCCTCGCCGGTGACGCTCTTCCGCATGGCCTCGCTGCTTGAAACCGGATGGCGCGACCTCGACCCCGACTCCCTCCTGGCCGACTCCCTGATGCGCCTAAGCGCCGCCGCAGGTTATCCTCCTGCAGTCAACCGCATCGGCCATCTGCTTTATCTTCAGGGAGATACCGCCGCCGGGCTGGCCATGATACGCCGTGCCGCCGACGTCGGCGATGCCCGCGCGCTCTACAACCTCGGGGCATTGCTGCAGAAAGAGGGGAGGGACACTGCCGCGTTGCCGTATTACCGCCGCGCGGCCGCCGAGAGCCTCGGCCCGGCGCTCATGGCGCTCGGCGACATGTACCGCGAAGGTCGCCTGGTGACGCGCGACCTGCACGTTGCCGATTCGCTGTACGACCGCGCAGTGCTCGCCGGGTTCCCCGCCGCGCAGAACGCCCTCGCTGCCCTTTATGAGCAGCAGCTCGGCATCCCCTCGGCCGATTCGTGCCTGATGCTCGGGTTGCGCTATTATACCGGAGGCGCTCCGGCTCTCGGCGTTTGGTTTTTCCGCCATGCCGCCGTCGGCAATGCACAGGCTGAAGCGCTGCTCGGCGACGCCTATTCGCGCGGATACGGCGTGCGGTACAACTATCTGGAATCGCTGCGCCGGTTCTACGATGCCGCCTGCCGCGGCTATGCCCCGGCGCAGTTCGTTATCGCCGAGCAACTCGACTTCTTCCCCGATGCCTTGCAGCAACTTCCCGACTCTCTCCTTCCCGCCGCCTGCGGCCGTGTGGCCGACCCAGAGTATTGGCGCGCTTCGGCGCTACAGGCCGGAATCACCGACGCGCGGCAGGCCGCCGACTCCCTGCTCTCTACACCGAACCTCATTAATACCGACACAATATGAAACTACTGAAACACATCACGTTGGCCGCCCTCTGCGCGGTATCCGCAATATCATACGCCTCGGCGCCCGACTTCAGCCTCGGCGCCGACATTTCCGGAGTCTCCTATCTGGAGGCCGGCGGCCAAAAATTCCTTGACGCCAAGGGGAAGGAACGTGACCTCTACGACCTGATGAAAGACTACGGTATCAATGGCGTGCGCCTCCGCGTGTGGGTGGATCCCGAAGACGGCTTCTGCTCCCCGGAGGATGTGCTGGGAATGGCTCTTCGCGCCAAGGAGAAAGGGCTCCCCGTGATGGTGGATTTCCATTATTCCGACTGGTGGGCCGACCCCGGAAAGCAGAACGTGCCGGCACGTTGGAAAAACATGAACCTCGACCGGATGCAGGGCGCGCTCGCGGAGCACACTGCCTCCACCTTGCAGATGCTCAAGCACCACGACATCGACGTCCCCTGGGTGCAGGTCGGCAACGAAACCACCAACGGGATGCTATGGGACATGGCCTCCCTGCCGCAGCAGACCCGCAATTACGCACAGCTCACACAAGCCGGATATGACGCCGTGAAGAGCGTCTATCCCGACGCGCAGGTTATCGTACACCTCGACAACGGCTGGGACGAAGAACTTTACAACCGCGTCTTCGACGGCCTGAAACGCAACGGCGCCAAGTGGGACATGATAGGGATGAGCCTTTATCCTTTCTGGAGCATGCAGGCCGGACAGGTGAAGAGCGAGAAGGAACTCGCCGACCGCGCCGTGAAGAATATCCGTGACCTTAAGAAGAAATACGGCACCGACATAATGGTGGTGGAAGTGGGCGTGGAGGCCAACGACCCCGAGCCCGGCAAGGCTTTCCTGAGCGACCTGATAGAACGCTTGCAGACCGAGACCGACGGCGCCTGCCGCGGCGTGTGGTACTGGGCACCGGAAGCCGACGGCGTGCTGGACGGCTATAAGCTCGGCGCTTTCCGGAACAGAAAGCCCACCGTCATCATGGACGCCTTCCGCGAAGCAGCCGCCAAAATGAAGAAGAAATAGTAAAAACGTCAGCAAACACAGATGGCAGAAGATAATTTCGACATCCGCGACCGGCGTCGCGACGGCGAGTTCGAGAAGGCCCTGCGCCCGCTCGCTTTCCACGACTTTGCCGGGCAGGAGAAGATAATAGAAAACCTCAGCGTTTTCGTCAGCGCCGCCCGTATGCGCGGCGACGCCCTGGACCATACCCTGCTCCACGGACCTCCCGGCCTGGGGAAGACCACGCTCTCGAATATCATCGCCAACGAGCTCGGCGTAGGCTTCAAGGTAACCTCCGGGCCGGTGCTCGACAAGCCGGGCGACCTGGCAGGTATCCTCATGTCGCTCGAAGAGCACGACGTGCTCTTCATCGACGAGATACACCGCCTTCATCCCATCGTGGAAGAATACCTATACTCCGCCATGGAGGACTACCGCATAGACATAATGCTCGACAAAGGGCCGGGTGCCAAGAGCGTGCAACTCACGCTCGCGCCCTTCACCCTCATCGGCGCTACCACGCGCAGCGGTTTGCTCACGTCGCCGCTCCGTGCCCGCTTCGGCATCAACTGCCATCTGGAGTATTATGACCATAATATCCTGCAGAGCATCATCAGGCGCTCCGCCGGGCTTCTGAAAGTGGAAATAAGTGACGAGGCGGCGCTCGAAATAGCGCTGCGAAGCCGCGGCACGCCGCGTGTCGCCAACTCGCTGCTCCGCCGCGTGCGTGACTTCGCGATGGTGAAGGGTTCCGGAAACATCGACGTCGAAATAGCCCGGTACGCCCTCGAAGCGCTCAACATCGACAAGTTCGGCCTCGACGAGATAGACAACAAGATACTCATCACCATCATCGATAAATTCAAGGGGGGCCCGGTGGGGCTTTCCACCATCGCCACGGCACTCGGCGAAGACCCCGGCACGCTCGAAGAGGTATATGAACCGTACCTCATAAAGGAGGGATTCCTCAAGCGCACGCCGCGCGGCCGCGAAGTCACCGATCTGGCATACTCGCACCTCCACCGCCGCGCCGCAACTGACGGTCAGCAGGGAACACTTTTTTAGCGGTGTCGCTGTTTTGAACCAAGTGGTTGAAAATTTGTTATGTAAGGTATAGGACTTTCAACCATTTAAAAATCGGATTATGAAAAAGATACTGCTTATGGGCACGGCCCTGCTGCTTGCCGGATTTTGCATTGCGCTCGGTTCCTGCGACGATGACAACGATAACACCAACTACACGTCACCTACCGTCATCAGTGAATTTGACGTAGACTTCGACCGCGAGTTGCTGGAACTCGTGGACGTCAGCGTGACCTATACCGACTTCACCGGCACCACTTATACCGAGAAAGTGACCACCGACGACTGGAAAAAGGAACTGCGCAGCAGCGAATTTCCCGTCACAACCAGCTACAAGCTGAACGTCACCCGCAAAGCCAACGTGGCCCTGACGCGCGATTATTACGACCTTGATGCCGAAGTGAAGTTCGAGGCCGACTCGCACTTCAAGAAAGAGAAACAGCCCGCCATTGCCGACCGGGAGTTCTACCTGAGCCGCCGCGAGCATGTTCCCGCCGCCGAAGTGGAAGCGGAAATCAACAACATAATAGAGGCCTCCAAAGCCCTGGACATCGCCTACCGCTTCACCCTGACCGGCAACCACGCCACCGGCACTCCCCTGTAAAAGGAACATCACCATCACACATAAAAAGCGCGCTCCAACCCGGACGCGCTTTTTTGATGGTACAAATCGACCAATCAATTTGTTGATTTTAAACGCGAACTCGGTAGGTCTCTTCTCCGGAATTCGCGATGAAAGCTATAAATAATCCTGAATCATATATTATATTAACTTAAACGAGTGTGATTTTCACACTTGTCTATAATTATCTTTGCAGTAGATGTTCGAAGTCTCGAAAATTATTGCTAACTTTGCATCCGCATCCCGCAAGTGCAGACGAAGTCAAATCAATGAAATTGTAAACTCATATTTAATATATAGATAAGAAATTCCTTGCAGATGCAAAATGGATGTCGATTCATAGTCTGCTTGGAAGCTCTTTGCATAGTGTATGGACGTAGTATCATTATTCAGTGGAGCCGGAGGCTTAGATTTTGGACTGCTTAAAGCGGGCCATAATATTTTATGGGCTATCGACATCGACAAGGATGCTGTTTCAACATACAGAGCAAATATTGGTTATAATATAGTTTTAGGGGATGTAACTAAAATAGATTTCTCCTGTTTACCCAATTGTGATTTGATTATCGGAGGGTTTCCTTGTCAAGGTTTCTCGTTGGCAAATTTACGTAGAAATATATCTGATGAACGGAATGTACTGTATAAATCTTTCTATGAAGCCATAAGCGTAAAGAAACCACAATATTTCATCGCGGAGAATGTCAAAGGAATCCTGAGTTTGGGGAAAGGAAAGGTTGTTAAGCAAATAGTTTCGGATTTTAAAAACGCAGGATATGATGTTTCAACGAATCTTGTAAATATGGCAGATTACGGTGTTCCGCAAACACGTCAACGAGTTATTTTCCTTGGGACCCGATTAGACTGTCTTGATAGAAAATTAACTCTTCCTCATAAGACTCATGAGAAAAATGGGATTGATTTGCCAAAATGGATTTCAATGAAAGATGCCATTTCTCATTTCCCGGAACCGTCAGAAGATTGTACCATCCCGAATCATGTTTGTTCCAACTATAAAATTGCCATCCGTAATTTTACAGGTCATCGAAAGTCAGATCCAAATAAACCTTCTCCCACAATACTGGCTCGTGGTAACGGCGGTGGCGGAGTAGTGGCAATCCCGCATTATAATGGAATAAGAAGAATGACTATTAGAGAAAGTGCGTGCATCCAAACGTTTCCAGATGATTTTGTGTTTTCAGGTGCCATGAATTCATGCTATCGGCAAATAGGGAATGCAGTTCCGGTTCGCTTTGCATTTTTATTAGGAAAACAGTTAAAAACTCTTGAAGTATGAATGTGGTGTCGCTATTTAGTGGAGCTGGAGGTTTAGATTATGGATTCATAATGGCTGGTCATAATATTGTATGGGCTAATGATTTATATGAGGATGCAGTTAAAACATATCGTAAAAACATAGGAAATCATATTATTTGCAAGGATATTTCTCTAATAGATTCAAATGATATTCCAGACTGCGATATCGTAATAGGTGGATTTCCTTGCCAAGGATTCTCAGTTGCAAACACAAAACGTCATGTTAAAGATACGCGAAATACATTGTATAAACAGCTTATACGTGTAATTGATGCCAAGAAACCGGCATTCTTTCTCGCAGAAAATGTCAAGGGCATTTTAAGTTTAGGGGGAGGTAAGGTCATTCAGGATATAATCAATGACTTTCAGTCTATTGGTTATAAAGTGAAGTATAAATTATTAAATGCCGCTGACTATGGAGTGCCTCAAACACGGATGCGTGTCATAATTGTTGGTGTCCGTAGAGATGTAGATTTCGACTATCAATATCCCGAGCCTACACATTCACAATATGGGTCATTAATTACCGCTCAGTGGATTTCTGTCGGTGAAATTATGGCTGAAATTCCGAATCCGGATATGCCTAATGATTTGCCTAATCATCAGTATTCGAAGTATAAGTTGGATTTTAACGGTTATATTGGTCATCGGCCTCTCGACCCTTTTAAACCCGCACCAACGGTAACAGGCAGAGGAGATGACAAAGGAGGCGTTGTCATACTTCCCCATCCTAATGGGCTTCGTAGAATGTCTGGTCGTGAACTGGCTGCTGTGCAGAGTTTTCCTTTGGATTATGAGTTTTGCGGCCCGTTATCTTCCGTTTATAGGCAAATTGGAAACGCAGTGCCTCCGTTACTTGCGTATGCGGTAGCTAAAGAATTTAACCGATATGAGTAGTATTATCCATTCAACTTCGTTTGTTCCAATTCTTCCATTTGCAGACTTTAAATGGAAATGGGCAAGTCTGCAATGTACTGAAAGTATCAATGATCCAGTTGTTCTTCTCGGAGTGCTGTATAGAATGAGAAAATTGGAAATTTTAGATCAAGGATTCAAATATAGTTCACCCGAGTTCACAAATGAATTACGTGAATTGTCTCATGATATCAGTGACAGTATAGGTGTTGACCTCGCCGGTCGGGGTGGTTCACGGAATCTTATCCGTAATTCCGGGCAATATTGGAAAGCCACCGGATTGATTAAATCTGACAATCATTCGGGCTTGATTCAATTGACTGCTTTCGGAAGAAAAGTTGCTGACCATGAAATTACTCAGACGGAATTTGCAACTTATACAGTTTCACATTTTACACTACCAAATCCAATAATACAAAACAGAGATGAGATTAAATTGTGGAATGATGCCGGCTTAAAGATTAGGCCGTTGCTATTAATTCTTCGAATCCTTATTGAATTAAGGAAACGTGATATTAGGCGTGGCATATCTGCTGAAGACATCGCAAAAATAATTGTACCATTATCCAGTCAGAAAGCGACGTTGGATGATTATATATTCTTTCTTGAAGAATATTGGAGTGGAAATATCGACACCTCAAAATGGCCTGATTGCGCGAAGCGTTCCAATGATAAACGAGTGTTGAGAGAGTTCCTGCTGTTCCTTGCCAATTATGGCTTCACGGAGGAATCCGTATCTTCTGCTAAAAATCGTTTTGACGATCAGTATGTGCTTAATCCTCTTATCGCTGATGAAATTGCAGCAATTGTCAATAGGGCTCTTGTAAATAATGATTCAATTGCTGAAGAAGAAGAGATTACAAGTGAAGTGGAACGAAAACGAGCAAAAGGTCGCCCTAATCAAGCTAATTTTCGTAGACTCGTTTTGCAAGCTTGTGAACGTTGTGTGATTACGAATGCAACCATGCCGGAAGTTCTGGAGGCAGCTCATATCAAACCTTACAAATATAATGGGGAAGACACGGCGGCTAACGGATTTGCCATGCGAACGGACATCCATATACTTTTTGATACCGGCCATCTTCGCATTTCACCTGAAGGCAATGTCGTTCTTACACAACGGGCTCGATTGGATTACGGGACTATTATTCCCCCTCGTATAATCATTCCGTCAGTGACTAATCTTGATTTCGTAAGGTGGAGATGGGAAAACTATAGTGGGTATTAATAAATTGCATTATGCAAATAGCTGCCAGAATAAGACCGCATAAACTGAACAATCAGTAAGGATACATAGTCTAAACAGCGCGCCCCGTATGGAGGGTGCGCTGTTTTGTATCGCTTGTCTCGAGGTGTTATTTCACGAGGAGTTTGGTGGTGCGGGCGGCGGTGCGGCGCAGGTAGAGGCCGGAAGCGGTCGGCTTCGCTATGCGGCGCCCGTCAAGGGTGTAGTATTCGGCTTGTGATTCGTCGATTCCGCTATCGGCGGGGAGCCCTTCTATGCCTTGGAGTTCATCTACTTTGAAGGTTAGGGTGAAGGGGGCGGTGTAGTGCTCCTCGGGGTATTTGGCTACGCTGAAGCTCTTGGCCGGGAAGGTGATGGTGTACTCGTAAGGGGCAGTCAGGGGTTCTGCGAACTCCATCCAGATTACGTGCGCTTCATTGAAGTTGTCCTCGTCGGGGGTGAGGGTGAAGGGTGTGTCCACGGGGCCGGAGGTGTCTTCTACGGTGATTTTACCGGCTTCGGGACCTACGTAGAGCGAGGTGAGTTTCGGCGACATTATGGCTATCTTCTGGAGCTCTTTTACCGTTGAGCCGGAGGCGGGGTCGGAGGTCATCTCGCCGTCGAACCAGTCGGGGGTCGGCGCTTCGCCGCCGGTCACTATCACGGTGACGAGGAAAGGCTGGTTGTCCTCCTCGTTGTAGCCGTAGAACTCGCCTGCGGGTATATAGATGGTGTAATATCCCGGTTCGGTTATGGGATAGGCGAGCTCCCACGTGAGGGTATTCTTCAATTCTCCGGAGACATTGCGGATACCCTGTACGGCTTCGCCGTTGACGGTGACTTTCAGCGTGCGCGACGCTCCGGTGAGGAACATGTCGTTGGTTGCTGTGACGGAGAACTGTGTGAGCGCAGTGACTTCGGTTCCAGCCGCAGGAGTGAAGGTGTAACCATCGGGAACGGTGTTCTGGATATCCCCGGGATTCGGGTCGTCGCCGCCGCCGAAGTCGTTATCTATCACGTATGAGAACTCGAGCAACGTGCAAGGGTCTTCTTCCCAACCTACGGTGAAGGTGCCTTCGGGGATAATGACGTTGCATTTGCCGGTCTTGGTGTATGGCTCGGCGAGGGTGAAGACCACCTCGGCATCGCCGCTGCCGTCCATGTCGGTGACTTTGACGGAGGTGGCTATGTTCTGGCCGTTGATGACGATTGAGGCTTCCTGTTTGAAGCACTGCGGCCAACCGGCTTTTACGGATATCTGCTCAATCTGTTCGAGCGTGGAGCCGGGTGTCGGGGTCACGGTGTAGCCGGCGGGGAGGTCGGCGGCCGTTGCCGCTGTGAATCCGGCCGCCGCGAGGCAGATGGTTGAAAGGAATCTATTCATATATTATTTATTATTGTTAATTAATTATTTACAGAAATAAGGTGAACCAGGAATATAAGGTCGGCTTTTGCGGGGATGGGGCCGCCGGGAGTCCCGGATTCGCCGTAAGCCAGTTTGTAGGGGATGTAGAAAACAGCCTCGCCGCCGGGTTTCATCAGCTGAAGGCCTTCGGTCCAGCCGGGGATAACCTTGTCGAGGGGGAAGTCTATGGGTTCGCCGCGCTCGAAGCTGCTGTCGAAGACGGTGCCGTCGAGGAGCATACCTTCATAGTTGACGGTAACGTTGCTGGTGGCTTTCGGCGATTCACCGTTACCCTCCTTTATGATTACGTATTGGAGGCCGGAGGGGGTGGTCTTGTAGTTGCCGGGTTTGGAGAAGAAAGCGGCGTTGTACTTGGCCAGTGACGGATGAGGTTCCGGAGTTTCGGCTTCCTGTTCCTTGGCGTAGTAGATATTGGGTTCGGCACTGAATATATTATCGAGGTACTGCATCCCTTCGCTTTGGATTTTCGTGCGGTCGGTGTTATCTGAGAGTGCGTAAGCAATGCCATAGCCTACCATCCCGGGATTGAGGTGGATGTCGAAATATTTGTCGAGTTGCACGCCTTTAAGCAACACTTGCACGCCTGCGTTATAGCCGGTTATATATGCATTGGTTTTGTCTTCGAGTTGTGAGATTGCATCGTTGAAAGCTTTCAGGAATTCTTGTTTGGCACCTGGGGTTTTCAGCGAGGGGTCATCCTCGCACATCGAATCGTAATATTCTGAAATCTGGGTGCCGAAGTAGTATGAGATGGAGTCGGCCTGAGTTTTTGGGGCGGCTTCCGTTATGCTTTTGGCGGCCGGGGAGCCTCCGGTGGGTGCGGCTGCCAACGGTGCGAGGGCCGCGGTCGCGAGGCAAAGCGTGGTGAAAAGTTTATTCATAGGGAATTAATTTGTTCTATGGGTGGTGATTTTTGAGAAGATGCGAAATCCCGGGGGTTATAAGAATTATAAAACTTATAAGGTTTATACCGGGAATAAATGTTTTGCCTTATGCTAATTAAAAAAACCGGCTCGGCCGGGAGCCGGTTTTTTATCTGGTGGTTGGTGTTTCGTTATTTGGCTCCTTTAGCGGGGGCTTCAGCCGGTTTCCCGGCGGGCTGGACTTCGACGGGTTGGGGAGCGCCGGGCGTCACGGCTTTCCCTTGCGGCTTCTGGGCCGGAAGGAGTTCGAGAACGTTGACGGTGACGATCACGGGGTCTGAGTCGTTGAGGCCAAAACGTTTCTGCTGTCCCGGGAAGAGCTCGCTCGAAGGCAGTGCGAAGGAGGTGTTTTCACCAACCTTCATGCCGAGCATACCCTTGGTGAGGGGTGAGTTGGGGCCGAAGGACTGTCCGACGACAACCTCCTGGGGCATCGGCATATTGACGGGTTTGCCGTCGGGGCCGGTCAGCGACATGGAGACTTTGACGCGGCTTTCGGCGGTTAGGGCGGCGCCGTCGCCAGCCTTGATGGTCTTCTTGTAGAGCGAGGGGTCAACCTTCTGGTATCCCTTCGATGTCATTTTGGCAAGGGCTCCTTGAGCAGCCTGGGTGTCGGCTTTCTGCTTCTTCTCAGAGAGGGCCATGAGGGTCTTCTGTATGTACTGTGCGCCGTCGGTGTTCTTGCGCAGGGAGTCGGCCTGCATGGCGTAAGCGAAACCTGAGCCGATCATCGTCGGGTTGAGCTTGACGTTGAGCTGCTTGTTGATTTCGGTGCTTTGGAGTATGAGCTGCAGGGCCGCGGTGTAGCCGCCGATGTATGCCTCGCTTTTGCCGTCGAGATGTGCCATAGCGTCGCCGAACGCCTTGAGGAACTCCTGTTTGTTGGCGTCGGTCTTAAGCGTTGTGTCGGTCATGCACATCTGGTCGTAGATGCCGGCTATCTGTGTGCCGAAGTAGTAGGAGAGAGAGTCTTCCTGGGTTTTGGGGGCGGCTTCCTTGATGTCTTTAGCCGTGGGGGCACCGCCGCCGCAAGAGGTCAGCAGCAACAGGCCGGAGGCCATTGCCGCCATGAAGAATTTAGCTTTCATGCTTGTTTATTGTTGGGTTTTAGAGTTCTGGTCTACGCCGGTGGCTGCTGCCTCGGCGGGTGAGTCGGCGATTACTTCGGTGTCAGAATCGTTGGCAGCGGGCATAACCACTTCTTCACCAACAATGTCATTCACAGTGTCGCCGTTGGGTTGTGCGTTTTCCGAGGTGCGGCCTTTGCAGGCTCCGGCGAGCAGGAGAACGCCGCAGCACAGTGCCGCTAATGTAATCTTTTTCATATTGTTGTAAGTTAATTGTTTACTGAGATGAGGTCAACCACGAAGATGAGGTCGGCGTTCGGGGGAATGGGTCCGCCCGGTGTGCCGGTTTCTCCATATCCTATTTCCGAGGGTATGTAGAAGACGGCCTCGCCGCCCGGTTTCATCAGCTGCAGGCCTTCGGTCCAGCCGGGGATAACCTGGTTGAGGGGGAAGTCGATGGCCTGGCCGCGGTCGAAACTGCTGTCGAAGACGGTGCCGTCGGTCAGCATTCCTTCATAGTTTACGGTAACGACGCTGGTGGGTTTCGGCGATTCTCCTTTGCCCTCTTTTACGATTACGTATTTGAGACCGGTGGAGGTGGTTTTGTAATCGCCGGGTTTCTGGAAGAAAGCGGCGTCATACTGCGCGCGGAGTGAATCCTCGTGGTTAGTGGGCATCACGCCTTCGGCTTCGGTGGCTACGGCGGCTGCCGCAGACTCTTCGTTGCGCACGGTTTCGTTTTCGGCCTGTTCGGCTTTCTTGTTACCGCATGAGAGGAGCGAAGTGAGGGCGAAAGCGGCCGCTACGGCTGCCACCGCATATTTCATTTTCATTTCTTGACAACCTTGATGAGTTCGACTTCGAAGATGAGCGTGGAGTGGGGCGGGATGGCGTTGGGTACGCCCTGTGCGCCGTAAGCGAGCTCCGACGGGATGAAGAAGACCGTCTTGCCTCCCTCTTTCATGAGCTGGAGACCCTCGGTCCAACCGGGGATAACGCGGTTGAGCGGGAAAGTGGCGGGTTCGCCGCGGCTCACGCTGCTGTCGAATACGGTGCCGTCGAGCAGACGTCCGGTGTAGTGGACCGTAACCTCGTCGGTGGCGGCGGGGGAAGCTCCGGTGCCCTCTTTCTCTACCATATACTGCAGGCCGGTTGCGGTAACCTTGACGCCCTCTTTCTTGGCGTTCTCTTCGAGGAATTTGCTGCCAACTTCCTTGGCTTTGGCCACGGCTTTCTCCTGGAGGTCAGCGAGATATTCGTTGATGAGCTTCTGAGCCTCGTCAAGGGGAAGTTCGGGTTCTTTGCCGTCGAAAGCGGCTTTGACGGCGTTCGAGAAATCGGAGATTTCGAGATTCTGCACGCCCATGGCGCGTAATTGCTGCCCCATGGCGAGGCCCCAGGCATAACTGAGTTTATCCATATTCATGTCTTGTTTACGTCGGGGCATACGCAAAAGGCGCGGCGGCATTCTCTCCGGCGGAGGAAAAGGCCGCATACCTCGACTCGGGTTTATATTTCTACGTTTGTTTCTATACTGTAATAACGCCCGGGGAGCGTTATTGTTAAAAACACGCGCAAATTTAAGAAAAAAAAGCGGAACGGCGGTCACGATTCGCCGTTTTTTTACTAAATTTGCAGTTGCCGAAGCCCCGTGGCGAGGTATTTTAACACATGATGGAAGAAAACTGCAAGATAATAGGGGCGGAAAGCCCGATGGGACGCTATCTGGAGGCGGCCGCCGAAGGGTGCGTCTTCACCGCCCCGACGTTGCTGGTGACGCTGCCCGACGGCGGCGAGCAAGGTGAGGATGCCCTGCGCCGCGCCGAGGAGCTGATTTCAGCCGGAACTGTGCGGCAAACGGTGCTGATTAGTACCGCCGAAGTATATGCCGGAAGCGACGACGAAGAGCTGTTCGAGAACTCGCGCCGCAGCGCCGAGGAACCATACGCACGGCTGTGCCTCAAGGCTGAGGAACGGCTCGCGGTGTTGTGCCGCAAACAGGGCGTCCCGTTGGCCGTGCTCCGCCCGGCCATGATGTTCGGCACCGACATCGGCGGGGAAGGCGAACGTCTGTTCCGCCTCGTGATGTCGGGGCAATTCTTCGTGATACGCGACTGCCCGGCGCGGCGCAGCGCAGTGTGCGCCCTCGACGTGGCACGTGTGGCTGTGGCCATAGCCGGTGCCGACGGTGTCTTCAACGTCACCGACGGACGGCGTCCCCGTCTCTCCGAAATCGCGCAAGCCATGACCACCAACGCCGGCGCCACGAAGCGCACCGTGGTGCTTCCGCAGAAATGGGCCGCGCTGCTGGCCAAAGTGGCCGACCGCCTCCCGCGCTTGCGAACCCTCTACGGCAGCGAAACGTTGGCCTGGAAGATGCGCGACCGCGTGCTCTCGGACGCCGAACTCCGCAAACTGCTGCCCGACTTCAAGTTCTTTAATACGCTGGAGGTGATAGAAAGGCGCGACCCTGAGTATCCTTACGAATATGCAGATGCTTGAAAAGATAGCCAAAGGGACTGGGCTGTTTGCCTCCGACGCCGCGTCGCTGCTGAAGGTGGCTCTCCTTTCGCGTCGCGGACGGAAAGCAGCGCCGGTGACGCCCGACCGCGAACTGATAATAATGGGCAACGGTCCGTCGCTGCGCCAGACGCTCGACACGCGGATGCCGCTGCTGAAAAGCCGCGAGACAATGGCGGTGAACTTCGCCGCCAACGCGCCGGAGTTCCGCGAACTGTCGCCGGACCACTACATCCTGGCCGACCCGCATTTCTTCGACGCCACGGAGAGTGACCCTAACGTGCGGCGCCTGTGGGTAAACTTGCGTGCCGTGGAGGAACCGATGACACTCCACGTGCCGGCCGCGCGTCTCGCGCAAGCAAAGCAACTCGCCGAAGGTAGTCTGCTGAAATTCAGCACCTTCAACCTCACGCCGCTGGAAGGGCACGGCACGCTGTGCCGGCTGTTGATGCGCCGCGGACTCGGCATGCCACGGCCGCGCAACGTGCTCATCGCCGCCATAATGGTGGCACTCAACATGGGCTACGGGCGCCTTTACCTCGTGGGCGCCGACCATTCGTGGAGCCGGACGCTGAGCGTCGACGACAAGAACCGCGTGCTCAGCGTGCAGCCGCACTTCTACTCCGACAATCCGGCGGAACTCGACCGCGTGGCGGCAGAGTATGCCGGTTACCATCTCCACGACATCCTGGGGAGCCTGACGGTAGCCTTCCGCAGCTACTTCGCCATAAAAGACTACGCCGCCGCCCGCGGCCAGGAAATCCTGAACGCCACCCCCGGCTCTATGATTGATGCCTTCGAGCGCCAACCCCTCCCCGAACGATGAAACGTATTTTGATGATAGCGTTGACGGCGCTGTTGCTGCTGGCGGCTTGCGGGCGGAAAGACCCGGAGCTTCCGGCGGCTATGTATTACTGGCGCACCACGTTCGCGCTCTCGGCGGCGGAACGGCAGGCGCTGCGCGACTATGGCGTGGGGCGGCTGTATGTCCGTATGTTCGACGTCGTGGCCGGTGAGGACCGCAAGCCCCGGCCGGAAGGGTCGTTGCGCTTCTCGGAACCGTGGCCGGAGGGCGTCGAGGCCGTACCGGTGGTTTTCATCGACCGAAGGGTTTTCCCGGCATCCGAACCCGATACGCTGGCGCAGCTGATAGTGAAACGAGTGGCCGCCATGGCGGAGCATAACGGGCTGCCGCCCGTGAAGGAGCTTCAGCTGGACTGCGACTGGACACCGTCGACGCGCGCGAGTTTCTTCCGCTTGGCCGAGCGCGCCACCGGGCTGATGCACGAGCGCGGCGGCGAAGTCTCTTCCACCATCCGGCTGCACCAATTGGCGCAGGACCCGCCGCCGGTGGACCGTGGCGTGCTGATGGTCTACAATACCGGCAACTTCAAGGACGCCGGCGAACCGAACTCCATCCTCACGGAGCACAGCATAGAGCCGTTCATGAAATACCTTAAAGGCTATCCGTTGCCGCTGAGCACCGCGTTGCCGGTGTACCGTTGGGACCTTGTGTTCGCCGGACCGGACTTCCGGCAGATTTGCCGAATCCCGGAGCCCGACGACACCACGCTTTACCGTGCACTCGACCGTAACCACCTGCTGGTTAAGAGTTACCACAGCGTGCCGTCGCCGCTCAATCCCGGAGGCGAGAACGTGCGGCTGTATCCCGGCAACACCATTCGCCGCGAAGGGGCGCCGTATGCCATCCTTATGGCGGTGAAACAACGGTTGGCCAAGGAGCGTCCCGGCGCCGTCCGGTCGGTAGTGCTCTATCATCTCGATGAAAATTCACTAAAATGCTATAAGATTGATGAAATTAAGGAACTTCTTGATAGCGGCCGTTAGCCTGTTGGCCGTGATGTGGCCGCAGACAGCGGAAGCTTGCGCGGACCTGCCGCAGCCGCAGTCGCAATATTATACTTTCTTCTACATGACGCCGCTGGGTTTCCGGCCGGACGGCGAGAGCGCCGGCAATAAGGAAACCGTGGATTTCTGGTACGGCTACTGCAATGGTAAAGTGACGCGGCGGGCCATCGAAACCTGGCTGAACAGCGACAACCCGGCCGCGGCTTTGACCGGCAATCGCCCGGGCAAGTTCATCTCCTGTCTCAGGAAGCGCAACGACCGCGCGGCTCTGAAACTGCTGTCGCAGTGCGTAGAGCTAAACAAACTCATTTCGGCCTACGACAGCGAGTTGTGGGAATACGAAAAGCCGTCGGTTACGGGTTTCCGCCGTTTGGCCGACGCCGTGCAGGTATCGCCGGCGGGAGCGCTGCGTCCGCGTCAGCTTTTCCTGAAAATGCGTGCGCTTTACCGTGCCGAAGACTATCGCGCGGTAGTGGCGCTCTGGGAGAAGGATTGCGCGGGCATGGAGCAGTCGCCGCTCCGCGATCGTTTCGAGGGTTACCTCGCCGGTGCTTATTACCGACTCAAAGATTATAGCCGCGCGCTGGAAATCTTCTACCGCCTCGGCGACAATGTCTCGGCCGAGTGGTGTGTCTCCAAACTGGTGGGACTCGGCAATTTGGAGAAGGCGGTGGCCGGGAATCCGCAGTCTGACGCCACGCTCTATCTGCTCCAGGATTACGTGAACTACCTCACCGGCGGCATCAACCATTCGCTGGAAAAATATGAAGGTTACGAAAAGTACTTTTACGATGGTCCCACATTGCCAGACACCGGCGAGTGTGCCTCCTTCATTGCGTTGGCCGACGAGGTCCTGGCCCGAGGGAAGGTGAAGGACCCGATGGCATGGGCCTCTGCGAAAGCCGTTGTGCTCGGCGTGGAAGGAAAGTCGGCGGAGGCGCGTCAGGCACTCGCGCAGGCGCGGCTACTCGACGGCACCGAAGCGATGCGCCGTAACCTTGAACGCGTGGACATGCTCATTAACCTTTATGACCCGAGCCAAGCGGCGCAGGAACGGTTCATCGCGCAGCTCAAAGAGCTTGTAGCGCGTGCCAACGCCGAGATGAAAGCCGAGGGAAAGGTGAACAAGGAAACATACTCCGACGGCACCTCTTATGAATGGATTACTTACGACACCACCGGTGCCGATGACCATATCTTCCTGACCGACTGTATCTTGCCGCGTCTCAATGCCATGACTTCCGCGCCCGGCCGCGAGGTGACGCACTACCTGATGTGCGCCATGTCGGAAAACCTGGTCAATGCCCCGTGGATGTATCAGAAAGGTTACGCGATAGTGGATAACCTGGAGGCATGCCTCGCTCTCGCCGATATGGTTCGTTCAGGTAGCGCCACCGGGCTGGACAAGGCTTTCATGGATCTCGCCGGGTTGCCGCAGGCGCTGACCGACGACATGGCCGGAACCGCGCTCCTGCGCGCCGGAAAGTACGAGGAAGCGTTGAAATACCTCGACGCCGTGCCGCTGACGTTCATCGCGCAGCAGAACATCTTCCCCTACCTCGTGGGGCGCAAAGTGTCGACCCGGAATCCCTTCAACCGCCAGTATTACAAGACGCCAAAGGAATCCGCTTTGCCGAAAGTCGCCCGGGTTAATTACAAGGCCGACTTCGCACGCCGGGTCCTCGCTCTTGAGCAGGAGATTGCAGATTCCGAGGGGGAACAGCGCGCCCGCAAGCAGTACGACCTTGCGCTCCTGCTCTTCAACGCCTCGCACTGGGGCGACCTCTGGGCGCTGACTTCCTATTCTTTCTCTGTGTACGATTACGACGAAGACCCCACGGCGCAGCGTGCACAGGAACTCCTGGAGCAGGTGGCGCAGAACAGCACCGATCCGTGTCTCAGGGCTGAAGCCGGCTACGGCCTCCTGGCTATTCCCCGTTATCGGCAACAGACTCACCGCGAGGACGGATACACATGGAATTCTTGGAAACGCATACTGACCGGGGGGCAGCGCAATGCCCTGAAATGTATCCAGGCCACAACGGGACTGCCGCGCTACATCCGCACCTGTGACGCCTTGAAGGATTATATGTAAAGAGTTAGTGAACCTTTGTTTGTGTGTGCCGTTTTAATCTTGAACACATACTTGAAAATTTATTATTATGGCAAACACAAAAGATATTCGCGGCACGAGGACTGAAAAATGCCTCGTGGCCGCCTACGTGAGCGAATCCACCGCTTACACCAGATACACCTATTACGCACAGCAGGCCGACAAAGAGCAGTATTTCCCCATTGTGAGATTTTCCGCGAAACGGCAGCCAACGAGTTGCACCACGGTAAAGTGTTCTTCCGGATGCTTCAGGGAGGTAAGGTGGATGTCGCCCTGAACGTGGATGCCGGCATCATAGGCACCACCGCGCAGAACCTGGAAATCGCCTCCGCCGAAGAGCTGGCCGAAGGCGTGGAGCAGTATAAGAACTCTGCCAAGGTGGCCGATGAAGAAGGTTTCCCCGAGATAGCCGACCACTTCCGCGCCATCGCCGCCGTGGAGGAGTCGCACCGCCGTCGCTTTGACCGTTACCTTAAAGAGGTGGAAGAGGGCACTGTATGGAAACGCGAGAAACCGGTGAAATGGCGTTGCCTCGTGTGCGGATACATCTACGAAGGGACTACTCCGCCGGAGAAATGCCCCGGCTGCGACCATCCCTACCAGCACTACATGGCAATGGACGTCGCGCTTGACTAAGGCGCTTTCCCTTCCCCGATTAATCGTGATTAATCAGGATAAATCGAGGGAAATCCGAGAATCTCGAAGACATAAACAGAGCGGGTTGCATCGCACGATGCAACCCGCTCTGTTTATATTGAGGCGAAAGTCCGCTTTTTTATCCGATGGTGGAGCCGGGGGTCAGCGGCTGCGAGGGGGAGAGCAGCGTCAGCGAACCGTCGGGGTTGACGGCGCTCAGTATCATGCCCTGTGATTCTATGCCTTTGAGTTTGCGCGGCTCGAAGTTGGCGATGAAGCATACCTGGCGCCCAACGAGCTCTTCCGGCTTGTAGAACTTGGCGATGCCGCTCACGATGGTGCGCTGCTCCATGCCGTCGTCGATGAGGAAGCGCAACAGTTTGTCGGCCTTCTTCACCTTGCTGCACTCAAGCACGGTGCCCACGCGAATGTCGAGCTTTTCGAAGTCGGAGAATGGAACGGCGGGTTTCTCCGGTTCGGGCTTCCAGTTGTTGATGGCGTTGAGGCGTTTGGCCTCGGCGAGCTTGGCGAGTTGCTGCTCCACCACTTCGTCGCCGATTTTCTCGAAGAGGAGTTCCGGTTTGGCCAAAGTGCGTCCCGCCGGAATCAGGGTGTCGTTGCCCAGCATACTCCATTCCAGCTTTTCGAGGCCGAGCATCTTCTGGAGTTTTTCGGCCATGAAGGGGAGGAAGGGTTCGAATGCCACGGCTATGTTGGCGCAAACCTGGATAGCGGCGTTGAGGATGACGGCGGCGCGCTCCGGGTCGGTCTTGATTATCTTCCAGGGCTCGGCGTCGGCCAGGTATTTGTTTCCGGCGCGGGCTATCTCCATGGCCTCCTTCAGGGCGTCGCGGAACTTGAAATGCTCCAGCAGGTCGGTTTCGCGCTCCGAGGCGCGGCGTATCTCGTCGAAGAGGGCGCTCTCCATTTCTGTGCGTTCGCCCGGTTCGGGAACTACGCCGTCATAGTACTTGTGGATGAGCACCATGGCGCGGTTCACGAAGTTGCCGAGGATGGCCACCAGCTCGGAATTGTTGCGTGTCTGGAAGTCTGCCCAGGTGAAGTTGTTGTCCTTCGTCTCAGGGGCGTTGGCTGTGAGCACGTAGCGCAGCACGTCCTGCTTGCCGGGGAGTTCGCGCAGGTATTCGTGGAGCCAGACGGCCCAGTTGCGCGAGGTGGAAATCTTGTCGTCCTCGAGGTTCATGAATTCGTTGGCGGGGACGTTGTCGGGCAGGTTGTAGGAACCCTCGGCCATCAGCATGGCGGGGAATACTATGCAGTGGAAGACGATGTTGTCCTTGCCGATGAAGTGTATCATGCGTGTTTCCGGGTCTTTCCACCAGGTTTCCCAGTCGTCGGGGCGCAGGTCCTTGGTGTTAGAAATGTAGCCGATGGGGGCGTCGAACCACACGTATAGCACCTTGCCCTCTGCGCCCTCCACGGGCACGGGGATACCCCACGGGAGGTCGCGGCTCACGGCACGCGGCTGCAAGCCCATCTCCAGCCACGACTTGCACTGGCCGTAGACGTTGGGGCGCCACTCCTTGTGCTCGTCGAGAATCCAATGTTCCAGCTTCTTCTGCCAGCGGTCGAGGGGCAGGTACCAGTGGGAGGTTTCGCGCATCACGGGCACGGAACCGGTGATGGCCGAGCGCGGGTTGATGAGGTCGGTGGCGTTGAGCGACGTTCCGCATTTCTCGCACTGGTCGCCGTAAGCGCCCTCGGCGCCGCAGTGGGGGCAGGTGCCCGTCACGTAGCGGTCTGCCAGGAACTGCCCGGCCTCCTCGTCGTAGAGCTGCTCGGAAGTCTGCTCCACAAACTGGCCGTCGTCGTAAAGTTTGCGGAAGAACTCGGAGGCGGTCCGGCGGTGTGTGTCGGAAGTGGTGCGGCCATAGACGTCGAACGAGATACCGAGCTCTTGGAAGGAATCTTTGATGATGTTGTGGTAACGGTCCACTATGTCCTGGGGCGTCACGCCCTCCTTCTTGGCCTTTATGGTGATGGGGACACCGTGCTCGTCGCTGCCTCCAATCATCAGGACGTCGCGTCCCTGGAGACGCAGGAAGCGGGCGTAGATGTCGGCCGGCACGTAGACGCCGGCAAGGTGGCCGATGTGTACCGGCCCGTTGGCGTAAGGCAACGCCGTGGTGATAAGTGTTCTCTTGAATTTCTTCTCCATGTGAAAGTCCTTTTGAAACCGCAAAGATAGTAAAAAAAAACCGTTCCTGCAAATCCCCGCCCGTAACTCTCACTCTTTCAGCGAATTGCAATTTTGAAAATCTGTAAAATGAGGTCTCTGTGCGGCAATATTAGATATTCTGTTTAATGGTCGTACTTGCGTCTATTAGGCTGCATATATAGCAATAATAGTTCAAACTACGACTATTAGACTATGACTTTTTCTGCTTGGCCATATTTTATTGTAAACTCATGCGCGGGTTCGGGATAACCCGGATAAATCAGTCGGTGTATTTGATGCGGAATTTATGGAGGAGGATTTTGAAGTTGTCCTGGGCGGTCAGGCACGTATCCATGAGGTAGCCTTTTATCCTAGGCCAGTTGCGCAGACCCCTATAGTAGAACATCTTCAGCTCGTCTGTTATGATGAACGGCACGAAGCCGAAACGGAGACATTCGCGGAACATTATCAGTCTTCCTACCCTGCCATTGCCGTCTTGAAAAGGATGAATCCCCTCGAACCGCTGGTGGAAATCAATAATATCCTCGAGCGTAGGGTGTTTCCTGCCGGTGTATTCTTTCAACAGCGCCTTGATTTCGCGGTGGACATTCTCCGGTTCCGTCGTGTCGTTGCCACCAACCTCGTTCGGCAGTTTCTTGTAATCACCGACCATGAACCATGCTCTACGTTCATCGGATGTTCCCGATTTAAGCAGGAAATGAAGGTGTTTGATGAACGTTTCAGTGAGCTTTCCGTCAGTATTGTCGATGATGTAGTCTATCGCACGGAAGTGGTTTGTGGTTTCAATAATGTCGTCGACGTTGACCGAGCCGTCTGTAAGGCCGATGGTGTTGGTCTCGAAAATATAGCGGGTCTGGTCATGGGTCAGCCTGCTGCCTTCTATATGGTTGGAATTATAGGTGAGGTCAATCTGTATGCGGTGGTAGATGCCGCCCTTTGTTTTCCCGGACTTTTGCTCCCTCAGCATACTTAGTAACGGTGATGGTGAGGATTTTCGCGAGCGTTTCGGCGGTTGCGCATCAGCAGGAATGTTCCATGTCCTCCCTACGAGAAACGCGCCCTCGATTTTGTTCTGCGCACAATAGTTTCGTGCTGTCCGCTCCGATACGCCATGCGATCGCGCCCACTCTTTAACTGAGATATATTCCATTATCGGCAGGTAATTTGGTTAAAATTTAGTGCAAAGATAGCAAAACTTGCCGTTATCGGCAAGTTTTGGGCGCGGAATATGATAATCATTAGGTTTAAATCAGAAGTTTTTAGTAATTTTGCGGTATGAGAAAGATTTTGGCGGTTGCCGGGGCTTTGTTGCTGCTGGCTTCGTGTGGCGGAAAGAAGCCGGGGCGCCCGGCGGTGGATTCCGGCGCTATTTGGGATTCGCTTTACCGTGTGGATTCGTTGCGTGCCGAGGATTCGCTGGCGCGGCTCGATTCGCTGCGTGACGCTCTGGAGACGGCGCGGTTCGACTCCTTGCGCATGGCCGACTCGCTGCGGCGCGCACAAGCCGAGGCGCAATCCGCGGAGCCACCGCGTTCGCCGCATTTTGCCGAAATCGCCACACTGCTTGGAGAGTATGACAAGCTGTCGATGGATCTGGAAAACTTTATCTCCGCCGACGGGAAATTCCATCCCGGCGCAGGGTCGGTGATGGAGACTTTCTACCGTCCGGCGATGGAGCGTTACCGGCGTCTCGTACATCTCAAAGGGGAGATGACTCCCGGCCAGAAAGCGCATTTCGAGAAGATAAACCGCCGCATTCGCCCGGTACTTGAGAATAAATGAACCTTTGCGGGAGCGTGTGCGTTATAAAGACGTAGAATAGCCCAAAATTATCATAATTTCTGATAGCCGCCGGCCACCTCGGGAGCGTGAAGCACCCTATTGGAGCCTGCAGAATATTAGGAAAACATTCAACGAAAAAACGCCTGGCACCGCCGATAGAACGGTGCCGGGCGTTTTTCGTCGTTAGCCGTGACAGTAGGGCTTATGAGAGGATTGTTAGATTGTCAGTGAACTGGGTATGGCGATTCCGATAACAATTTCGCCGCAAAGTTAAGCATTGGGAATGAATTTAGTCGGTTCATTTTTAGTCCAAGTATAGCCGGGAACTAAGATTTTTATTAATTTTGTGGCGTATGGAGGATAACAGCTCTGAAATAATGTCACTGCCGACGGCTGAGACCGACGGTGTTTTCAGTGGCTACAAGGAACTTTCGCGCCATGGCGTGTTCGTGCTCGGTACGGTGTGCTGGCACGGCCACGTGTGGTTCGTGAAGAGCCTTTGTGCCGAATTGGGACAGAGTTCCGAGGCGCGGATGCTATTGCTCAAGGAGTACGAGATACTGCTGTCGTTCAACCATCCCGGTATCGTAAGGGTGGTGGCGCTCAAGGGGATACCGGGGGTAGGCCTCAGTATGCTGATGGAGCATGTCAGCGGCGTGCATCTCGACGAATACCTGCATGAGGCGGGGCGTAGCCGGCGTGCGTTGCTGGCGCGGCTGCTGCTGGAGGCGATGGCATACGTCCACTCGAAAGGTGTGGCGCATCTCGACCTGAAGCCTGAAAACATCCTGGTCAGCGGCGCGGCCGACAATCCGCGTGTCACCGTCATAGACTTCAATCTCAGCGACGCGGCGCAATATTCGCGCGGCAAGACCGTCGGCGGCAACCGCGCCTACTCGGCACCGGAGCAGTGGGAAGCGGGATATGTGGCCTCGCCGCGCGCCGACGTGTGGAGTCTCGGGAAGTTGTTACAGGAGATACGTCCGGGGCTGGCCTGGCGCCCCATAGTGCGCAGGGCGATGATTCCGGAGCCGGAAAAGCGTTTTGCAGACGCGTCCGCGATGCTTGCTGCCCGACGCCGGACCGGATTCGTCTTGCGGTGTGCCGGGTTGTTCGCCGCTGCCGGTGCGCTCATATTCACAGCCATTGCCGTAGTGCCTCCGCTCATCGCGCCGCCCCCTGAGCCTGTGACAGTAGTACGCACCGACACGCTTTGGCGCGAAAGGAAACCGGATTCTGTTCCTGTCGTCAAGACTGCCGGCGACGTTGCCGCCCTCCCCGAAACGTCCACTCTTCCCCAAGGGGCGCCGGGAGAGGAGAAATGGATAAGGCTCCATAATAAAGGGGTTGATGCAGCAGTCCGGCAGATTGAAAGCCGGACAAAGAAATTCCAGGCTTTGCTTGAAGATGACACAATGTCAAAAGAAGAGCTTCGGGATCGATGTAATGAACTCGTGCAGCAACCGTTGATGCCGCAGGTTATAATCAGGGACTATCTCCGGGAATGTCCGGAAGATGTATTGAGAAAACATGAAACCTGGGGTACGGGAATGGAAATGGAAGTGCAGCAAGCCATGACCTTATATGTAGACGCAGTGACGGCTGTGGAAAAAAAGATTGTGAAAATGTATGATGAAGCGGCGGGGAAAATCAATTGATAATTTCCCAGTGTATGCCGTTTATTTTGCCGGCATGATATAGACTTACCGGGCTATCGGCTTTGTCGAGGATGTCGAGCAGGAGCGGCTCGCTGTCAATCAGGCGTGCGCACCGGACCTTTGTGCCGGCCGGGATTTTGGTGTTGGCGGCCTCCGCTACGGTGAAGACACACCGGTCGATATAGCGGAGCAGGAGGCTACGTTGCGGTTCCCATGTAACGGAAACGATTGCCCCTGCGGGGAGGGCGAAGACATCGAGTACACGTTCCATCTCAAAACCACTGGAGGAGGCGTCGCAGTGCGAACAGAAATCGCGGAACCCGCCTTCATAGCCTGCGTAGCGCGCCAGGATGTCGAGCGTGCTCCGGTGCTTTCCATGGGAGTCGTGGACATAACCCCAAAGGCGTTTCAGCGTAGAGGCCGAAAGCGACCCGGTTTTAGACTCGGAGATTTCGTCGGAAAGGGTGTAGTAGTCGCGGGAAGTCTGCAAGGGTGCGCCGAAACGTTTCTCTACTGCGACGCGCAGTAAATACAGGTAATGCTCCATAAATAAAGGCGTGGGTATGAACGGAATATTGCTATCGGGGCATCGCCAAACACTCACTGCGGAATAAACAGTCCACCCCCACGCGGTCCCATATTTCGGAAGCGGATACTTTCCTTTCGGGAACGGCAGCCGCAACGTTGGCAACGGGATGCAGGGAACAAGTCGGGTTGCTGTGGCTGTCCGCAGTTATTGAGAATATGGCGATTTTCGATAGCCGGACAAAGCAAGATTGTTCTTGATATGTCTTGCCGACGGTTGGCCTCGCTTGGCTCAGGCGCCGTGCATTCGTTGCAAAATTACTAATAATTCCCTGATTCTCCAAATCCCGACACGTTTTCTCCGGTTTTCTTCCGGATTTTAACAATCGGTCGGCTCTGTGGATGTCGCGGCCGGGAATACCGTTATCGCGGTATTCCCGGCCGTGCTGTGCTTTGAGGAGAAAGGTGTCAGAAGTAGTAGGTGAAGGCGAGGCCTACGCGGTTTTCGCGGAATTTGATGGGACCTTTCTGGAGGTCGGTCAGTCCGAAGTCGGCTTCCAGCGAGAGCATATAGCTGTCCACCGGGAATCCGACACCCACTTTCCAGGCGCAGTCGAAACGGTTCTGGCCGGCGCGGCCGAAGAGGTCGACGTTCGGGAAATCTTCGCCCAGGTCGAGGTTGCCCTCCACACTTACCTTGCCGGCGAAGGCGTAGCTCAGTTGCGGGCCGGTGAAGATGCTCAGGCCCATGCGGTCGGAAAGGTTGAAGGTGTAGCCAGCAACCAACGGCAAGCGCATACCGAATTTCGTGACTTTCGGATTTGTTTTCTGTCCCTGGTTTATGTAGATGTCATCATAACGGTATCCTTCGTAGAAGAGGTCGATGCCCGGCTCGAAGTAGAATCCGGCGCCGAGGTAGATGTTGCACACGGCGCCGAGGTCGACGCCGAAGCCCGGCTTGTACATCTTCGCTGAGCCGCCGTTGTCGAACCTCCACTTTCCTGGAAGTTCGATGTTGGCGTTGACTTTCGCGCCCCAGAGAACACGGCCGGATTTCTGGGCCGTGGCGGCTCCGACGCACAGGATGATACAAAGGAGCAGGAGGGTGATATTCCGTTTCATAATGAAGTAGTTTACCATAATAACGCCGTGGCAAATAGCTTTATTGCCCGAGGGTTGAAGGGGTAAGATATACAAACCGGAGAGTAGGAAGTATGCCGACATCCAGCCACTTGCAAGAAATATACCGATGGGTAGAAAAAGGTGAAAAGTAACGGTAGGCGCTAAAAATCGAGAAAAGAAGCAAAGTAACTACTCACCTATAGTAAGG
>DKVK01000112.1 GCA_002491165.1 Porphyromonadaceae bacterium UBA7180 | reverse complement strand
AGGCTTGAGTGAACTCGCCTCAGACACACTCAGTGAAACACTACCCTCGGAGATACCTCCGGGGCTTTTCTTTTGCGGTGGAGTGATCCAAAATCGTGGGCTACCGCTCCACTGAATCGTCTTTGCGGTTCCTTCCCAAGTGATGCTCGCACAACAACATACCGGCGTTTCCGATGAAAAACCTGGCGAAATATACATCACCTCCAAAGCTTACGAAGATATGCAGGCCGGCAAAATGCGCATCGAATACGCAAAATATCTCGGCACCCTGGAAGATGGCGTTATATCTTTCCCCAAAGAAGCCATCGGTATAAAACTGCCCGATTATCATGAAAACTACATCTGGTGGACCAACTCATCCGCTTGTTTCGGGGTAAGGCTTCCGGAATCAGGAATAAACTCTATTGAAAGCGGAGACAATGCAGAGAAAGCATACTTCACTCTACAAGGCATCCGCACCTCCAATCCTGTAAAAGGCGAGATCTACATAATGGTAAGCGGCGGCAAGGCAGAAAAGATTGTGTATTAACATTGCACAAGGAATGTCAATCCTTTTTAGGATTGTAACAACAGTCTTAGGGGAGGTAAACACCGGAAACCAGTGTTTACCTCCCCTAAAATTGTGCATGTTTTAAAAATTAAGCGGATGTGCATTCTGTAGAAAAAACTACGTCTGCGCTTTGTGGTAGATGAGCTGATTATGGGAGGATTACCTTTTCGGCGCGGATGCCCTGACGGCGGATGTAGAGGCCCTTGCCGGGGTTGGCTACGCGCACGCCCTGCAGGTTGTAGTATTCTACCGGCACCGTGGCGTCGAGGACGTCGGCGGCTTCTATGTCGCGGATGGCCGTGGTGTGGTCTTCGCTGACGTCTTCCTTAAAGTAGAAGCGGACGTTGCCGAAGTCGGCGATGCTCTCCGGGCTACCCTCTTTGCATACGCTCATGTTGCCGAAGTCGAGCACGGAGTTGGGGTTCGGGTCACGTTTGTCGAGATCCCAGTCCACGTCGCGGATAATGCCGTTCACTTCGGTGGCGTGGTCGGCGTTGGTGAAGAAGTAGCGGTCCTCGCCCGATAGGAACGACTGATGCACAATCTGCGCGGTCTTGGCGGGGTCGTTGACGGTGATTTCGATGGGTGTTTCCCAGCCGGTGCGGAAGGCGTTGTAGACCCATGCCTTGGTGCCGTTGCTCTGTGCGTGGATGACGGTGGCCTGCGTCTGGCCGCCGACGGTGTATTCCATCTCGCCGTGGCCGAGGTAGAAACTGGAGTTCTGTGCTATCTCGAACCAGCCGATGTCGTTGCCGTCGTTGTCCTGAACTACATACCCCCAGGTGTCGTCGGTGGTCATTTTGGTGATGATGCCGTTATGGAGCTCGAACCGGCATACCAGCGGACGGTCGTAGTTGGCGGCATATTTGCCGTTCACGACGTCTACGGTCACGAAGTAGACCGGTTTTCCGGGGTCGTCGTAGTCATCCGGGTCTTCGTAATATGTTATTGCTTTGCGCGACGGGATGGTAAGTGTGCCGTTCTCCATGTCCACTTTCCCTTTGAGGATGGCGGATTGCAGGAAGAGGTATCCGATGTTGACGTCTCCGCTTTCGCCAAGGAAGTCTTCTACCATCAGGGGCTGTTCCTGGCACCAGCCGTAAGGGACGTTGTTCTCGTCGGGAACGGGGGAATAGTATTCGCAGGTATAGCGGCCGTAGACCTGCTTTTCGAGGTCGGAGATGACCATCTTTCCGGGAGTCTGCCGCGCGGGCATCTTGGCGGGCGTTTCGGCGACGCTGATGGCCGTGGCGGGAGCGCGGTGAAGGGTTACGGACTGGCGGTTTTCCGCCCGGGATGCCACGGCCGTGGCTACGGTGCCGGCAATCAGGAGTAAGGCGTAAATTTGTTTCATAAGTTAAAGAGTTTGGTTCATGCCGCAAATATAGCAATTATTTTTCAACAATGATGAAAAATACCGGGATTTTTTGATACCGGCACATGATGGCGCCTTTACCCGGCAATAGAGTGCAATAGAGGCAGCGGGGACTTTAAGGACCTTAAAGCACCACAAACCCGTCACAAACCTCCTCGCAGTAAGCACACAGAAAACCGGGACACGCCAAGAGTCGTGTCCTGCGGTCGGGATGAAGGGAGTGTGGCCGTGGCGGATTAGCGCTCGGTTTCGGCGCCTGTCGCTGCGTCCTGGCCGTTGTCGGTAGAGTCGGGCTGCTGCACTTCTATTTTCTGGTACTGTGCGGGCCGGGGACCGTACATTACCATCATGCCGGGCAGCTCTTCGGGTTCAGCGGGCTGGCGCACTGCCGTCTTATGCTGCTTGCAGCCTGAAAATCCCAAAATTCCGAGCACTACGCCGCAAAGGGTAGAAAACACTCCGATGGTGCGTAACTTTATTCTCTTCATAATTCCTTGGATATTGCGCCACAAAGATAATGACTTTTTCCGGATTGGCAAAAAAGAGTCTGCGACGCGCGGGCAGACTCTTTTTCTGAACGTATGTTTTGGGTGAGGTTTTGTCGTTGGGGGAGTGTCGGGAGAGCTTACTTCAGGATGGCGCTTCCGGCGCCTTGCTGCTGCCAGAGTTCGTTGTTGTATTCCACTTTCTTGCCGTAGGGGATGGTGTAGGTGAGCGTCAGCCGCAGCATCCGCGAGCAGTTCTGCGACCACTGGCGACTGTCGATGCTATAGCGCGGCGAGGCGAACCGGCGCGAAGTGAAGGCGTCGCCGTCAAACCAGTTGTAGAACCCCAGGTGGCCCTTGAAGTTGCCCACGGAATAGCCCACGTTCAGGCCGTAGGAGCATTTATCCTTGTAGATGGAGCCGTTGGTCCAGGCGTTGAGCTGCCGCGACGGCGTTTCGTAAAAGACGTTGGCATTGAAGTTACCCACCATGCAACCTGTCTGGAACGTGCCCGTAAACCATGAGGAGGCGATGGCATCGGTACCGGTCAGGATGGCGCGGTGGAACGTTCCCTGCGCGCCGAACACAAGTGAACCGTTGAGCAACGTGGCGTTGGCGCCCACGAAGGCTTCGAGTCGGTGCGCCGTGCCGCTGTTTATGCTGCGGCGCACGAGGCCGTCGTATCCCGGAAGAGTGTAGAAATCATAGGCCTGCTTGCTGCCGTTGCGCTCGTATTCTATCTGTGTGGAGAAGCTCAGCAGGTTGTTGGGGATATATGTGTAGGAGGCGGTTGTCTGTTGGAACAGGGTATTTTTGAGGTCGGGGTTGCCTTGCAGCCACATCAGCTCGTCGGTCTGTACAAGGGCGGTGCTCGATGTGGAGGGCTGCGGATGGGAATTTCCCCACCAGCCCTCGATGGAGGCGGAATGGTGGTTATTGATTTTCCACTGCAACTGTGCGCCGAGGCGCGGGTTCCACTGCTCCAGGGTGGTCTTGCTGTTTACGCGCCCGATGACGTATGACATTCCCACACGCGAATAGAGGCTCAGGCCGAAGCCCCAGTTTTGCATGTATTCCAGGAAGAGCATATTCTCGCTCGACAGGAGTTTCTGCCGGTCGGTATGCGAGCCGAAGTAGCGCGTGTCGTAGATGGAGTTGAAGGTCATCAGCGCGGTGCGGAACGTGTTGTCGTGACCCAGATTCTTGGAGTACGAAATGTTGGCAGTCGGGTTGTACACCTTCTCGCGGTTATTGTTGACGATGGGGTCGAGGTCGCCCAATGTGTAGCGGGAATAATTCTTGTTTGCGCCGTACGAGAAATTCCAGCTGACGTCGAGGGTGTTCCCTTTGGGGAGGATGAAACGGTAATAACCGCTCACTCCGGGATTGAAGGAGAGGGAACTGTTGCGCGTCAGCGCCTCTGACGGCGCAACGATTTCGGGCATGAACGAAACGTGGGAGGCCATGCGCTCGTAAGGCGTCTCGTTTCTCGAAAGCCATGCTATGTGCTGCACCAGGATATTGTCGGACCTATATAGGGCACGCAGCGAGAAGTACTGGTTGTTGCTGCGCGTGAGGTTGTCGCGACCCGAGTCGGAGGTACGCACTATTTCGGGATAATGTACACCGCCAAAATCGACGTCGCGGTAGGTTTCGCGGCTGTCAGTCCACTGGTCGTCGTTGTGAAGTCCGGTAGCGCTGGCGGAGGCGTCGAACTGCCAGCGCCGACGCACGAATTTGGAGTAGATGTCACCTGCGCCGTAGTCTGTGCCGAAAACTCCGCCACGTCCGGTAAGCTTGGTATAGCCGCCCCATTCATAGCGGCGCATGATGAAGTTTATGACGTGGTCGGCGCCGTTGAAGCGCGGGTCGTCGGGGAAGTCAAGGATTTCGATACGCAGCACGTCGTCGGTTCGCATTCCCTCGAGTTCCTCCTTGGTGGCGGGTACAAAGTCTATGAACATCGACACTCCCTTGCCCGACAGGGTCTTTATGTCGCCGCTGACGGGCGATACTTTCAGCTGCGGCAGTTGCATCAACTGGAGCAGGCGCGTGGCGTCGGTGGCCGCTTTTTTCACTTTCTTGTCGGGGGTATATTCGGTGCCGAATTTCACTATGCGGCGCGTTACTCCCTCCACCACGACTTCTTGCAGTTCGGTAGAGGGCACACTGTCAGCAATCTCGGTCTGTGCGGTAGCTGGAAATGCTATGGCAGAAGCGGTCGCAAATGCTATTATCGGGTAGACATGCTTCATATTCAACGTTGTTTAATGAAGGGTTACAAACTAAAGACGCAACAATCCTAAAATTGTGACAAAGTTAGTGGAAAAATTTTTAATTTTTCTCAACAAATGTTGAATAATAGCATTCAGAGGGGGGTTATTTCAGACGGAGGATTTTGCCGGGATACATCGGGGTGTACTTCGACATCTTGTTGAGCCGGCAGATTTCCCCAACGCTCATACCGTAGTTGCGGGCGATGCCGGCCAGCGTGTCGCCGCGGCGCACCTGGTAAGTGCCGGGACGCGGTTTGCCGCCGTTGTTACGATTACCGGCCGAGGCGATGGTCTCAACCTTGAGGCGCGGACGGCTCATCTTGGGTTGCTGTGCCGACGGCTGCTTGCGCGATTCGCTCTTCTTCCCCTCCTTCCTGGACGGCTGTTGCTGATTGCTCTTGGTGCGACCGCCGTCGTTGATGGGTGAGCGGGCGTCCTGACGCGCACGGCCCGTGCCGAAATCGAAATAGGCCGACGGGTCTACCGCCGTGCCGTTGACGCGGGTTTCGAAGTGGAGATGCGGCCCCGTAGCGTTGCCCGTAGCACCACCGAGGCCGAGCGGCTGCCCGGCACGTACCTGCTGGCCGGATACAACCAGCGGCTCCGAAAGGTGAGCGTAAAGCGTCTCCATACCGTTGGAGTGTTTCACCTTCACGTAGCGGCCGTAGCCGTCAGGGTCGTTGCTGATGAGCACTACTCGACCGTCGTAGGAGGAACGCACCGTGTCGCCGGTGTTGAGCGCCAGGTCTATGCCGCGGTGCATACGCCCGAACTGAGGCCGGTAGCCGTAGCCCGAAGTGACGCGGCCGCGCACCGGCAGGCGGAAGCGGCCCGAGTAACCTCCGCCTTCCCCTCCGATGTGTATGTATTGGCGGCCGCCGGGAGTTGCGAAAGTGCCGTCGACGGTATAGTCCCCCATCTTGAAGGGATTGCGGCGCGTGGTAGCGTTCTGTGTGGCTATCTCCTGACGCGTATCGCTGCCGTAGGTGGTATAATTGACGTCGCCGGTGTAAAAACCGTCATCGTCCTGAGCCGACTGGCCGGACGACATCGAGCGCATGGCGTCGGCCACGCCCGAGATAGTAGAGGAAGTGGCCTGTTGCTGCTGCGAGAGGGTAGAGTTCATCGAAGAGATAATGCCGTCGAAGGTCTGCGATGCTGAGGCGGCCTGTTGGCGCGAAGCCTCGTTGGCGCCCCGCATGATGGCGTCAAAATCGATACTCTGGGCACTGGCGACAGCCTCCCCCAGCATCAAAAGCACGACAGCAACTATCACTCTCATAACCATATAACGCCCCCACCAGCCTTTTATTGCCATCAGCGTAGTCCAATTCTCGTCCTCACCGCGTCTAAAGCTCCCGTCCTCAAAGTATAAAAGCGAGGCTCCCGGTAGGGGGAGTCTCGCTGTGAGTCGGGAAAGGGGGCGGCTGATTAGAGGAGCAGCTCGCGGCCTTTTTCTATGGCTTTCTCGTTGAGAGGTATCAGTTTGTGGTGACGCTCGGGCAGGGATTTCTTCAGACCCTTGATTACGTTTTCCATCGGGAGCTTGTAGCTCATGGCTTCGAGCAGGGCGCCCATTACCACCATGTTGTAGGCCTTGGAGTTGCCGATTTCCAGTGTTGCTTCCATGGCGTCGATGGGGTAGATGGTGATGTCGTCGCGCTGCGGGCGGTTGTGGATACCGTTGGTGTCGTAGATAAGGATGCCGCCGGGTTTAACTTTGGGGGCGAACTTGTCGAGCGACTGTTGGTTGAGGGCGATTACTATATCGTATTTGTCGAGCACGGGGGATGAGATGCGTTCGTCGCTGAGGATTACGGTGACGTTTGCTGTACCGCCGCGCTGTTCGGGTCCGTAGGAGGGCATCCATGTTACTTCCTTGTCGTCCATCAGTCCTGAGTAAGCGAGGATTTTGCCCATTGAGAGCACGCCCTGGCCGCCGAAGCCGGCTATGATTATTTCTTGTTTCATGGTCTTCTTGTTGTTTTACTCGTTTTTAAGGTCTCCGAGGGGATATTTCTCGAACATGTGTTCTACCATCCATTCGTTTGCTTTTTCGGGGGAGAGTTTCCAGCCCGAGTTGCAGGTTGCCACTACTTCTACTACGCTGGTACCTTTCTTGGCGACGGCGTTTTCGAAGGCTTTCTTGAGGGCGGCTTTGGTCTTGCGCACGGCGGCGGGGGTGTGCACTGCCTGGCGTGTCACGTAGCAGGTACCGTCAAGGATGGCCATGAGGTTTGTGATTTCGAGGGGGTGTCCGTTCAGGTCGATGCGGCGCCCGTAGGGGGTGGTGGCTGTCTTCTGGCCTACGAGGGTGGTCGGGGCCATCTGGCCGCCGGTCATACCGTAGATGGCGTTGTTGACAAAGATCATCACGATGTTTTCACCGCGGTTGGCGGCGTGGATGGATTCTGCGGTACCGATGGCCGACATGTCTCCGTCGCCCTGGTATGTAAAGAGCACGTTTTCCGGCCACAGGCGGCTGATAGCTGTGGCTACGGCGGGAGCGCGGCCGTGTGCGGCTTCCACCCAGTCTACATCGATGTAGTTGTATGCGAAGACGGCGCAACCTACCGGCGAGACGCCAATTGTTTTTTCGGTGAGGCCCATTTCGGCTATTACCTCTGCCACGAGTTTATGGATAACGCCGTGGCTGCATCCGGGGCAATAGTGCATGTGGACTTGTTCAAGGAGCTCAGGTGCTGCGTAGACCTTGTTCTCCGGACAGATTATATCGTTGATTTCCATTTATTTCCAGTGAGGTTAGCGGTTCTTACTTGTTGATGATTTTGTTCTCGAGTGCCACGAGCACTTCTTCGGGGCTGGGGATGATACCGCCCATGCGGCCGAAGTGTTCTACGGGGAGGGAGTCGTGGACGGCGAGGCGCACGTCTTCTATCATCTGCCCGGCGTTGAGCTCTACGCAGAGGATGCCTTTCTTACCCTGGGCTGCTTTATTGATAGCCTCGGTGGGGAAGGGCCACAGTGTGATGGGGCGGACGATGCCTACCTTGATGCCCTTTTCGGCGGCGAGTTCCTGTGCTTTGGCGCAGATACGGGCCACTGTACCGAAGGCTACGATCAGGTAGTCGGCGTCTTCTACGCCGATTTCTTCCCAGCGTGTCTCGTTCTTTTCTATTTCGCGGTAGCGTGCCTGGAGGGCTTCGTTGATGACTTCCATCTTGGAGGATTCGAGTTCCAGCGAAGTGATGACGTTGCGTTTGCGACCGCCTTTACGTCCGTCGGCAGCCCAGGGGCACTGCTTGCGGATTTCCTCTTCGGTGCGGCGCGGACGCTGCTCGGGGAGGACCACTTTTTCCATCATCTGGCCTACGATACCGTCGGCGAGGATCATCGAGGGGTTGGTGTATTTGAATGCGAGGTCCATTCCGAGGCCTACGAAGTCAACCATTTCCTGAACGGTGGAGGGGGCGAGCACTATGAGGTGGTAGTCGCCGTGGCCGCCGCCTTTGGTAGCCTGGAAATAGTCGGCCTGCGAGGGCTGGATGGTGCCGAGGCCGGGGCCTCCGCGCATTACGTTGAGGATGAGAGCGGGCAGCGATGCGGCTGCTATGTAGGAGATGCCTTCCTGCTTGAGGGAAACGCCGGGCGACGAGGATGAAGTCATAACCGCCTTGCCTGAGGCGGCGCCGCCGTATACCATGTTGATGGCGGCCACTTCGCTTTCAGCCTGGAGCACTGTCATGCCAGTGGTTTCCCAGGGCATTAGCTCTTCAAGCGTTTCGAGTACTTCTGACTGGGGGGTGATAGGGTATCCGAAGTATCCGTCGAAACCGTAGCGGATAGCTGCGTGGGCAATGGCCTCGTTCCCCTTCATGAGTCTTACCTCTTCCATATTAGTGAGATTTGTCTTTTTACGGGTAAAATGTTGGTAGTTGAAAAATGTTGTTTAAACGCCCCGGGAGAATCGGTTTTTCAAAAGAAAAGAATTGATGTTAGAGCGGGGCTGGATGTGAAAGGGACCTTCAGGCTTCCACCTTGACGCGGTACACCTCGATGCAGGCGTCCGGGCATACCCATGCGCATGAGCAGCATCCGGTGCATTTGTCCGGATTCGCCATGTATGCGAAGTGGTATCCGCGGTCGTTTACTTCGTTAGGCTGTAGCGCCAGTGTGCCCGTAGGGCATGCCACGACGCAAAGGTTGCACCCTTTGCATCGCTCTGTATTCACGGTAATTGCTCCTTTTACTTTTGCCATATAGAGTCTTTGATTTAATAGGTTGCACAAAAGTACAAAATTTTCACCAACCGCGTTCCTCAAATCAATATGTTTTATAACATATTTTTCCGCCATATCCCCTTTTCCGCCCTTATTCCCTTTTTTATGCGCCCCGCAAACCCCGTTTTTCGTCTTTTTTAACACCCCGCAATTAAAAAATTTCCTCAAATCGTTGGTAGATACACAGATTCTGACTAACTTTGTGGCACTTTTTTAAAACCGACTTGAAATTGGGAAGTTCTTCGCAATATGAGGTTAGACTCGCTTCGCTCTACGAGGGGGAGCATGAGCGCGTCTTTACGTGCGACACCACATTGTTTTCCGACATGGAAAACTGTGACGTGTTGCACTGTGACGTGCAGGTGACGCTGCACATACGCCGCCGCGGCGACATCTTCTCGCTGCGATTCGTATGCAAAGGCAGTCTCGCCGTGCCCTGCGACCGTTGTCTCGACCCGCTGGAGATTCCGGTGGACACCACCTACGACCTTCAGGTGCGCTACGGCCTGGAGTTCGACGACTCGGCCGACAACATCCTGGTGCTCCCCGAGCGCCAGACAATCCTCGACGTGGAGCCTGTCATCTACACCACGCTGATGCTCTGCATCCCGCTGCAGAAACACCACGCCCCGGGCCGCTGTAACCCCGAAATGGCCGAACGCCTCCGCAGCCTCGGCGCCGACAGCGATGACGATGACCCGACACAGGAGGAAGACGGACCCGTTTCCTGAGCGCTAAACAGTAATATGGAGGCACACGCACGCCGTGCGCCACACATTATTAATATATAGGGACCCGCGCCGGCGCCACCATGCGGCGCACACGCGACTTCCCGCAGTAAAATAAACGAACAAAAATAACAATTAAAAGCTAAATAAAAATGGCACATCCTAAACGCAGACAATCGCATACCCGCACGGCAAAACGTCGTACACACGACAAGGCTCTGATCCCGACACTCGCAATCTGCCCCAATTGCGGCGCATGGCACATTTACCACACGGTTTGTGGCGAATGCGGCTACTATCGCGGCAAAATGGCTATCGAGAAGGATCTGGACTAATCCGTGTTGCCGGAAACGGCAGCCCGGCAAGCCGCCGCAGAGTCTGACGCCACGACAGCTCTTCACCGAGGCCGCAGTGCCAGCGAACCACGGTTCCGGCACACGGCCCATAACGCGGTGAAGAGCGTCGGCGCATACAGCTGCCCCTGCCGCACGCCGCGGGTCCGCAGGCAACGTCACTGTGGCGTTGCCCCCTTGTTTTACAATCTGTTATACTTTCAACACACAGCTCGCTAATTATGAACGCGAAAATCAGTGGTATCGCATCCTACGTCCCCGACGACATCCTTGACAACGAGATGCTCTCCGAAATGGTGGACACCAACGACGAGTGGATAACCTCACGCGTCGGCATCAAGGAGCGTCGTATCCTCAAAAAAGAGGGAGAAGGCTCAAGCTACCTCGGCGAACAGGCAGTGAAGAAACTCCTGGCGGAGACCGGCACCAAACCGGAAGAAATAGACCTCCTCATCTGCGCCACGTCGAACCCGGACTACCGCTTCCCCTCCACCGCCTCGGTCATCGCACACCGTTGCGGAATGGACCACACCGCCTACGCCTACGACATACAGGGTGCCTGCGCGGGATTCCTGGTGACTCTCCAGGCCGCCAAGGCATACATTGTCTCCGGCCTCTATAAAAAGGTCATCGTCGTGGCCGCCGAAATGATGTCTTCAATGACCGACTATACCGACCGCGCCACCTGCCCCCTCTTCGGCGACGCCGCCGGAGCGGTACTCGTAGAGCCTACCGACGAACCGGTGGGTATCATAGACGGTGAGTTCCACATCGACGGCTCAGGCCTCCCCCACCTCGTCATGCCCGCCGGCGGCAGCGTGCTCCCCGCCTCCCACGAAACCGTGGACAACCACCAGCACTTCGTTTGGCAGGACGGCAGGGTGGTCTACAAGAACGCCGTGCGCGACATGCTGTACTCCACCATCTCGGTGATGAAGCGCAACCGCCTCACCGAAGAGGATGTGGACTGGCTGGTGCCGCACCAGGCCAACCTCAGAATCATCGAAGCCATCTCCAACCGCATAGACCTCGCCCCGGAAAAGGTGCTCGTAAACATTCAGAAATACGGCAACACCTCGGCGGCATCGATTCCCCTTTGCCTCGACGAGTACAAAAACCGTCTGCATAAGGGCGACCGCATAATGATGACGGCCTTCGGAGCCGGCTTCACCTGGGGCGCAATGTACCTCATCTGGGCCATCGACCCAAAGGAAGGGGCTTCCAAAGAAGAGGGTAAGGAGGCTTAAGACAGGCCACTAAGCAACGACAGCAAGCCGCGGCGGCGCAGAGGACTATTCCCCCACCGCGTAAGCTTGACGATATGGAACAACGACCGTGGGGCGGCTTCCCTTTGCCGCCGCACGGCCGTTTCTCAACCCGCCCCGCTTAAACCTTCACCCCCGCTTCCGCGTTTAGTCTGTGGGGCGAGAGCGCACGAAGACGCCCTCATAGCCCCGCCGACTTTTAAACTTATTAATTATGGCTGAAGAAATTACTCCCGCAACGCCGCACCGCGCCGGTTTCGTAAATATCGTAGGTAACCCCAATGTAGGCAAGTCAACACTGATGAACGACCTCGTGGGGGAACGTATCTCCATCATCACCTCAAAGGCGCAGACCACACGCCACCGCATCATGGGCATCGTCAACACCCCGGAATACCAAATAGTATATTCCGACACCCCGGGCGTGCTCAAACCCAAATATAAACTCCAGGAATCAATGCTCGAGTTCTCCGAAGGCGCCCTCACCGACGCCGACATCCTCCTATACGTCACCGACGTGGTGGAAGATCCGGAGAAAAACAAGGACTTCCTGGATCGCGTGGCCAAGGAGAAAGTGCCAGTACTGCTGGTTATCAACAAGATAGACCTACTTAAGGGGAACGACGACCTCGAAAAGATAGTTGACCGCTGGCACCGGCGCCTCCCGAACGCCGAGATTTTCCCGACATCGGCCACCGAGCATTTCAACATCGACAACCTCAAGGCCCGCATCGTTGAGTTGCTGCCCCCGTCGCCCCCTTTCTTCGGCAAGGACGCCCTCACCGACAAACCGGCCCGATTCTTCGTCACCGAGATAATCCGCGAAAAACTCCTGCTGAACTACGACAAGGAAATCCCATACAGCACCGAAGTGCTGGTCGAGAAATTCGAGGAAAAGGAACGTGCCATCCACATCATGGCCGTCATCTACGTGGAACGCGACTCGCAGAAAGGCATCCTCATAGGCAAGGGAGGCGAGAAAATCAAACGCGTCGGCATCGAAGCACGCGAAGACCTCGAACGCTTCTTCGACAAGAAAATCTACCTCGAACTCTTCGTGAAGGTGGAGAAAGACTGGCGCAACCGCGAGAATAAGCTCCGCGCCTTCGGATATATAGAATAAAACTAAACTTTACGGTGTGCCCGCGAGGCATGCAAGATACATAAAATGAGCAGACTGATAGCAATAGTAGGACGCCCCAACGTGGGCAAATCCACCCTCTTCAACCGCCTGACGCAGACACGCCGCGCCATCGTGGACCCCACCGCCGGCACCACGCGCGACCGCCAGTACGGCAAAGTGGACTGGTGCGGACAGGAATTCTCAATCGTCGACACCGGCGGTTGGGTGGTAAACTCCGAAGATGTCTTCGAGGAGGAAATCAACAAACAGGTGAACATCGCCATCGAAGAGGCCGACGTCATCCTCTTCGTTGTAGACGCCTCCAACGGCGTCACCGATCTCGACGACCATGTGGCCGCCATCCTGCGCCGCTCCAAGAAACCCGTCATAGTGGTCGCCAACAAGGAGGACATCGGCGACGCGCGCTACAACATACCGGAGTTCTACGGCCTCGGGCTGGGCGACCCCTTCGAGGTGTCGGCCGCCAACGGCAGCGGGACCGGCGACCTATTGGACGAGATAGTGCGCGACATGCCCGACCCGCAGCCCGACGAGAACGTGGGGGAGGATATACCCAAATTCGCAATCGTAGGCCGACCGAACGCCGGCAAATCGTCGCTCATAAACGCCTTCATCGGCGAAGAGCGCCACATCGTCACCGACATAGCCGGAACCACACGCGACTCCATCTACCACCGCTACAACAAGTTCGGCTTCGACTTCTACCTCGTGGACACCGCCGGCATTCGCCGCAAGCAGAAGGTCAACGAAGACATAGAATACTACTCCGTAATCCGTTCCATCCGCTCGATAGAAGCCGCCGACGTCTGCATACTGATGATTGACGCAACGCGCGGCATCGAAGGGCAGGACGCCAACATCTACGGCCTCATACAGCGCAACCGCAAGGGCCTGGTGGTGTGCGTCAACAAGTGGGACCTGGTGGAAGACAAGAGCCTCGAGTCGCAACGCCGCTTCGAGAGCGCCATCCGCGACCGCTTCGCACCCTTCACCGACTTCCCAATCATCTTCACCTCGGCGCTGACGAAACAGCGCATCTTCAAGGTGCTCGAAACCGCGGTGGAAGTCTACAAGAACCGCACGCGCACAATCCCCACATCACAGCTAAACACCTACATGCTTGATGTCATAGCCGTGACACCACCACCTTCCAACAAAGGCAAGTTCGTGAAAATCAAATACATCACGATGCTGAAAGACGCCGTGGTGCCTACGTTTGTCTTCTTCTGTAACCTGCCGCAGTGGGTCAAGGAGCCGTACCGCCGTTTCCTGGAAAACAAAATCCGCGAACACTGGGACTTCCACGGCACCCCCGTCCAGATCTTCATGCGCGAAAAGTAACCGCAACAGCACCGCAACACAACCACAGCGGGGAAGCCGGACACGGCATCCCCGCTGTGGTTATTAGGGAGCGGCGCCGATCCGATGGCGCCAGAAACGGAGGTTCGTCAAAAATGCGGTGGTATTCGTCAAAAATGCCGGAGTAAATTTTGCAGAGCCGGGGCGATGCCCTACTTTTGTGTCCGGATATGAATCGGGGCCACCGGCCGATATCCGGAACAGGACAAAAAACGTGCCACGCACGGGTCATGACAACCATACAAAAGCATGAGGGAGAAGAGGCTTCCCTCTCCAAACAGAACACCGGTCCAGGCAACCGGGTAATGCTGTTAATTTGCGCAAGCCGCCGGCGTTTCCCCACAAGGAAAAGCCCGGCGGCTCCGCTATTTTTGCCACGGAAAAAGCTCCCGCTGACGCACGCGCCGGCGGGAGCTTCTCTTATCCGGTCGAAAAAACGGTTCGTTACTACTGCACTTCGGGAGCGGCAATCACCATAACGCCTACCATGAAAGTGCGAACTAAGTCTTTTCCTTCACTACCCGGGTTAAGGACGCCGTAACCGATGGCCTGATTAAAGGTATAACCGGCTTTTCTCTTCTCCAGGAAGCCTGCCTGGACACCAGTAACGTCTACGGATTCAGCAATACTCCCGGTGAGAGTGTTGCTGTGGTAACCGGTACCGATGCCGGCGGCATTATCTCCGCCTTTCGCAACGATTTTCGAGTTGCCGGAGATATTAATTTTTACATTCTCGGCAGGACGTTTTTTGCAGTTAGTGTCATAACCGGAGCCTATACCGGAACCATACTCTCCACCTGTTGCATTTATTTGCGAGTCAACTATGTTGATCTCTAACGTATAAGTTGCGTCGCTTGCGAAACGCGAGCCGCCGATCGCAGCAGAGGCATTACCTCCAACTATGTTTTTGAGAGTGCTACCTGTGATGGAGATTTTAGCGGAATCATGGTAGCGGGCGCCAATAGCGGCCGCCTTGCTACCGCCGAGGGCTGAAAGCACCCGAGAGTTCTTAATAGTTACGGTACCTGTGGTGCCACCCACTCCGATAGCGGGAGCCCCTTCAGCCTCTTTCTTGCCATAATCTGTATCAGCATGGAATACAGCTGAGGCAAACCCGCCGCGAGCCGACGCTATCACAGAGTTGTTCCTGATGGTGATGTTGGCGTTTATGCCGCCGATTCCGAAGCCTGCTTTGCCGTAACCGTTAGCTATGAGTCCCTTCACATTGTCAATGACAATCGTACCTGTTTCGTTATTGACATTTCCGATTCCTGAACCGCCTATACCTGCATAACTGGTGTCAGTGGTATTGCAATATGCCTGGTTTGCCGAGTCGTACTCTTTCCCGTTGTTTCCGATGGCGGTGATGTTGTCGCCGGTGAGGGTCAGCGTGGCGTCGGCGGGAACGCGGATGGCGTCGGCTCCCTTGCTGCCGGTGAAGGTGTTGTTTCCCGAAAGCATGATGGTCACGTTAGCGCCGTCGGCCAGCGTTATGGCAGGGATGCCGTCGGCCGTCGGGGCTATCGAGCTGGAGTGGAACTCGAGGATACCGGTGCCGGAAACGGTGAGGCCTTCCTTGATGTTCTGCGACACGAAAATCACAGTGTTGCCGTCAAGCGTAATGTCGGTGTTGCCTTTCCACATAGGGTCGATGTCCGGTGTTCCGAAAGCCGGGTCGATGGTGACGGTAAACTGTTCCTTATTGGTGAGCAGGCTGCCGTAGATGTTGGTACGGAAGTTGCCCTGCATCGGGATATTGTCATACTGTGCGAACTTGGCAGTGGAGGTGCGCCCGTTCACGAAAAGCTGCACCGAGTCGAGCAAACCCTTGGTGGCGGTGTTTTCGCCTACGAGGAAGTAGCCCATCGTCAGGTAGTCGTATGCGGGTGTACCGCTTACGGGGAAAACCTCTGCCGGCTGCGGTGAGGTGCCGGGGAGGTTCTGCATGGCGAACGTCTGCGTAGAGGAGAAATCTTCCGACGAGGAGATGTTGCCGTTGAAGAGGTTCAGCGTGTTGGCGACGCCGGTCACGGTGACGCCGGCCTGCGTAACCGTCATGCCGGCGTTGGCGGCCGCCTTGAGGTCGTCGGTGCCTATGTTGAGCTGCCCGAAGGGACGTTTCAGCGTAACGGGGTGTGATGCGCCACTCGACTTGAAGCTGAGCTGCCCGTAGAAAGCGTCGGCATCGTCGGTATTCACGTCAATCTTTGAATAATCTACCGTGATGGAACGCGTGTCGGGGTCGAACTCGTAGGGGGAGCCAGTATCCTTGTTGGCGTAAGACTGCGCCCAGAACACCACCTGGTAGTCGGCATCCTTCACCAGGGGGACGGTGAGCGAAGCCATGGGCTTGGCGGCGTCGTTGAAGTTTACGATGGTCATGGAGTCGGCGTTCTTGCCGTCGCCGAAGTTGGAGAAGAGGAGCTTTCCGTCGCTGCCGTAGATGGCGGCGAAGAGGTAATTGGCCGTCTGGCCGTCGCCGAAGCTACGCGACGAGAGTGTGGCGGGAAGTTCCACTGTAAAAGTAGTGAGGCCGTTGTCCTCCATTTGTGGGATGTCGTCGTTGGAGCAGGAAGCGGCCAACAGTGCTGTTGCGCAAACAGCGGGAAGCAAAAAATGTTTCTTCATTGTGGATTTATTAGGAGCGAGATTCATTTGAAATGCGAAGTGCAGGATGTGGCAGAATCTCATGACCACTGGATTAGGCTGCAAAGTTAACCACAAATAATAAAAAATCCAAAGATTTAATGAATTTTAATTTCGTATCACCCCATACAAGAGCGGGAATTTGGGTAGAAGTTACAAATTAATAGAGACATTTCGGGGCGGGATTTGCATATTTGGGTGGGATTGATTATTTTTGCAACGTCTTTGGCGGCGCGTTGCGCGGCCGGGACTTTTCTCTAACAGCCTCTTTGACATGAAAGGTATCATACTGGCGGGCGGGAGCGGCACACGGCTCTACCCCATCACCAAGGGTGTCAGCAAGCAGCTGCTCCCCATTTACGACAAGCCGATGGTCTACTATCCGCTGTCGACGCTGATGCTGGCCGGCATCCGCGACATCCTCATTATCTCGACGCCGCAGGACCTCCCCGGGTTCCGGCGGCTGCTCGGCGACGGCGAGGACATCGGTTGCCGCCTGGAGTATGCCGAACAGCCGTCGCCCGACGGCCTGGCGCAGGCTTTCATAATTGGCCGCGACTTCATAGGCGACGACTGCGTGTGCCTGGTGCTGGGCGACAATATCTTCCACGGACCCGGTTTCTCCTCGGCGCTGCATAAGGCAGTGGACGACGCCGAGCGGCACGGCCTGGCCACGGTGTTCGGTTACCGCGTCAACGACCCGGAGCGCTACGGCGTGGCGGAGTTCGACAGCCACGGACGCTGCATCTCCATCGAGGAGAAACCCGCCAAACCGAAGTCGAATTACGCCGTCACCGGCCTTTATTTCTACCCCAACAGCGTGAAGGATGTGGCGGCTTCCATCCGTCCGTCGGCGCGCGGGGAGCTGGAGATAACTTCCGTAAACAGCCGCTACCTCTTCGAGGGATTGCTGAAGGTGCAGACGCTGGGGCGCGGATTCGCATGGCTCGACACCGGGACGCACGACTCGCTGGCCGAGGCGTCGAACTATGTGGAGGTGCTCGAGAAGCGCCAGGGACTGAAGATAGGGTGCATCGAGGCGATAGCTTACGGCAACGGCTGGATTTCGGCCGACCGCCTGCGCGAAATCGCCGCCCCGATGGCCAAGAATGCTTACGGGGAATACCTGATGAAGGTGGCCTCCGAATCTGACAATTTTGATTTTACAGACTGATGACAGTAGAAAAGACCGATATAGAGGGGGTTGTGATATTGCATCCCCGGGTGTTTCCGGATTCGCGCGGCTATTTTTTCGAGTCGTTCTCGGAGCGTGACTTCGCCGCGCAGGTGGCTCCGGTGCATTTCGTGCAGGACAACGAGAGCCGCTCCACGCGCGGTGTGGTGCGCGGGCTTCATTACCAGAAGGGCGAATACGCCCAGGCCAAGCTGGTACGCTGTGTGCGCGGGCGCGTGCTCGACGTGGCGGTGGACCTGCGCGCCGGTTCTCCCACTTACGGACGCCATGTGGCCGTGGAACTCACCGGGGAGGGGCACGAGATGCTCTACATTCCGCGCGGTTTCGCCCACGGTTTCGCCGTGCTCTCGGACGTTGCCGTCTTCCAGTATAAATGTGACAATTATTACGCGCCGCAAAGCGAAGGGGGCATCCGGGCTTTCGACCCGGCGCTCGGCATCGACTGGCGCATAGACCCGGCGGAGGCGCTGCTCAGCGACAAGGACCGCGTGCGCCCCACCCTCGAAGAAGTTAAACCCCTGTTCTGATGAAAATTCTTGTTACCGGAGGCAACGGGCAGCTCGGAAGGGCGCTCCGGCGCCTCGCACCTAAATATCCCGGGGACGTATTCCTCTTTACCGACGTCGACACGCTGGACATCACCGACCCCGCGGCGGTGGAGAAGGGCGTGGCCGACTTCCGGCCCGACATCCTGGTCAATTGCGCCGCCTATACCAATGTGGACAAGACGGAAGAGGACGAGGCCGTGGCGCGGCGCCTCAACGCCGAAGCGCCGGAAATCCTCGCCGCCGCCATGCAGCGGCACGGCGGTGCAATGGTGCAGATCTCGACCGACTATGTGTTCGGCGGCGACAAAATCAACGTGCCGCTGCGCGAGGAAGACGCCACCAACCCGCTCGGCGTCTACGGCCGCACCAAGCTCGAAGGGGAACAGCGCTGCCGACGCGTCCTGGACCGCCTCGCCATCATCCGCACGGCGTGGCTATACTCCGAAGACGGCCGCAACTTCGTGCGTACCATGCTCGACCTCACCTCGCGGCTCCCGCGCGTCAACGTGGTCTTCGACCAGGCCGGTTCGCCGACCTACGCCGCCGACCTGGCGGCAGCCATCCTCACCGTGGTGCACCATCCCGAGCTGGAAAAGAATTGGGGAACGTACCATTTCTCCAACGAAGGCATCTGTTCGTGGTACGACCTTGCGCGCCTCGTGGCCCGTAAGGCCGGAGCAGGCGCCGAAGTGCTCCCCTGCCACTCGTCGGAGTTCCCCGCCAAGGTGACCCGCCCGGCTTACTCCGCCCTCGACAAAACCAAAATCAAAGAGACCTTCGGCATCGCCGTGCCTTACTGGACCGACTCGCTGGATCTCTGCCTCAAAAACCTCATGCACAATGGCTGAACGCTCTATCCTTATCACCGGGGGCGCCGGCTTCATAGGCTCGCACGTGGTGCGGCGCTTCGTGAACCGATACCCCGGCTACAACATCATAAACTTCGACAAACTCACCTACGCCGGCAACCTCGAGAACCTGCGCGACGTGGAGAAGGCACCGAACTACCGCTTCGTGCACGCCGACATCTGCGACGCAGAGACAGTGGCACACACCCTGCGCGAGCATAAGGTAGACGGCATCATACACCTTGCCGCCGAGAGCCACGTGGACCGCTCCATACGCGACCCCTTCGCCTTCGCGCGCACCAACGTGCTGGGCACGCTGACGCTGCTCCAGGAGGCCAGGAATTACTGGGAAAGCCTGCCGGAAGGATATGAGGGGAAACTCTTCTACCACATCTCCACCGACGAAGTGTACGGCGCGCTGCAGCTCGACCGCCCCGACGGCGGGGCGCCCTACGGCTCGGAGTTCTTCACCGAAGAGACGCCCTACGCGCCGCACTCGCCTTATTCCGCCTCCAAGGCGTCGTCCGACCACTTCGTGCGCGCCTTCCACGACACCTACGGTATGCCTGTGATTGTCACCAACTGCTCGAACAACTACGGCCCGTACCAGTTCCCGGAGAAGCTCATTCCGCTATTTATCAGCAATATACGCCACGGCAAGAAGCTTCCCGTCTACGGCGAGGGGCTGAACGTGCGCGACTGGCTGTATGTGGAGGACCACGCCCGCGCCATCGACCTCATCTTCCACCGCGGCCGCGTGGCCCGCACCTATAACATAGGCGGCTTCAACGAGTGGAAAAACATCGACATAGTGAAGGCGCTCATCCGCGTCACCGACCGCCTGCTCGGCAACCCCGAGGGACACTCGCTGCCGCTCATCACCTACATCGAAGACCGCAAGGGGCACGACCTGCGCTATGCCATCGACTCGTCGCGCCTCAAGGAGGAGCTCGGCTGGGAACCGTCGCTGCAATTCGAGGAAGGGCTGGAGAAAACCGTGCGCTGGTATCTCGACAACCCCGAATGGAGCGACCGCATAACCTCCGGCGAATACCGCGACTATTACCGCCGGATGTACGGCGACCGGGAGTGACCTTTTTGACCGCTCCGGGCGTTTATCTTAGAAACACAAAAAATGGCTAAGAATAAAACCAAAAAGAAGGGACAGCCGCAACAGCAGAAAATATCCCCCGAAAGATTCCTGCGCGAGAAAGCTCGCCAGCTGCCCATCGACAAATGTTACATGAGTACCGACTGGCAAGACGGCGGTATGGCACTTGTAATGGTGACGCGCCGCCGCCCCGGCGAAAACGAGTAATCCGCGCAATACGCGCCCAACCATAAGCAGCGCTGCCTCTCCCGGGAGA
>DKVK01000067.1 GCA_002491165.1 Porphyromonadaceae bacterium UBA7180 | reverse complement strand
GGTTCGAGTCCCACTCGCGGCTCCCAGCCAACCGGTATCCCCGGTTGGCTTATTTTGTTATCTGGCTTGAGGCCTCCGTTAAAGACAGACAGCACACGTTAGCTAAAGCACGCTCACAGAACCAAATAAGCTATCGCAACATCTGATAAAAGCAAAAGCGGCGGCTTCCGGGGAAGCTGCCGCGTGTATATATGGTAAACTTATTTCAATTTATCTTTTGGCGGGAGAAGGTGAGGAGTACCTTGGCGCGGTCGATGTGCATCAGCGTCATCGAGGGGGCTTCGAGGTACGGCGTGCATGCCGCCACGAAAGGCTCGGTCTGGTTGTAGCCTATCGTCCGGTATTGTATGATGGTAGAAATAGGCACCAGAGTAAAATGGTAGTCGCTCTCCTGGAGCTCTTCACCTTTTTCTATGGCATTGAGCAAGTATTTGCGCATGGAGTCAAACTGATACTCCCCTTTCACGGGGTCGTATGTGCTCCAGAAGGAGGTTTCGCCGTCGGGCGCCTTGTTCTTGGAGAAGAACTCCTGAAGCTCGGACGTCTTCACCATCAGCATATAAGGAGCCGTCGTGATGCCGTAATCGTTCTTGATTTCTTCTGCGGGAACTGTGAACAGAAGATTGTCGAGCACCGTCATCGCCTTGTCGGATTCCTGATAACGTTTCAGCAGTTCGGGGAGGGGGAAACGGATGTCGATGTTGTAACCCGTCGGTGTAACGATGATGTTCTCGCCGGCGTCGATGCGAGAGATGAGGCCGTCGCTGAAGCTGATGTCAAGATGGTTGACGGTGGTTACCTCGGGAGCGGTCGAGAATACCGTCACCGAGTCGGGCACATTTACGAGTTTTGTGACGTATGTGGTGTCTTCCTTCACTTGACGGAGGGCGCGGCGGTGGTAGTACATTCGTGCGGCAACCGTCGAGACGTTAGCCACGCAACTGCGCCCGAAGGAGGGTTCCACATAGATGCCTTTAAAATATTCGTTGAACGACTGCGGCCACTGGAAGACGGCGGGATTCGAGCGGTAGTCATTGAAGACCTGGCGTGCAAAGTCGAGGCTCATCGGCACGGGAATCTCGATGAATGTGGATTTCTTGTACAACGAGTCGCTGCGTCCGAGCATCGACAGTGTGTATGAGCGCTGCCCTATGAGGTCGGACTTCGAGTAATATTGCGATGGGTCACTTACGAAGTTTTCGCCGGCGGGGAGCTGTTTGTTGAGGCGGTAGATGCGCAGTTGCTGGGGTGCCAGTGAATCGCCGGTAAGGGCGGTGCGGCGTACGCTTACTATCATCTTCATGGAGTCGACACGCTCGACGCCGATGGAGTCGGGAATCCCGAGCTGCGTGGAGGCGAGCATCTGCGACAGGAAACTGGCCCGCATGGAGCCATATTCGGGCACATTGAGGGCACCGACGAGCTTCACCGACGAGCGTGCGTCGAAGTCCGGGTATAGCACCGTCTTTCCGGTGACGGTAAAGCTGGAGTCGCGTTCTATGACCACTTCGCCGGAGGCGAAGGAGTTGCCGATGCCGGAGATGTCGTCCTCGCAGCTGCAAAGCATGGCCGCGGGCACGAGCAGCGCTGCCGCGAGTCTAAGAAGGAAGGCTGGCTTCTTCATTTTCAGATAAGTTGCTGATAGAAGTCGTAAATTTTATCGATGTCGTCTTCACCGATTTTATACTCGAGCACAGGGAGTTTCAACTCCTCGATGTAGGCGCGGAGGTCGTCGGAGATTTCCGTGGCCACGACCACGGCGTTGGAGTTGCGCAACGCCATTTTATGGAGCAGGTCGGTGTTGGCCGGCATAGTCTTGAACTCCTTGAGCGCCCTGGCGGCAACTTTCTCCTGCGCCATCTTCTCCACCATGCGGCAGTCGATGCCGCCAGCGGCCTCACCTTCGGTGATGACATAGACTATCTTGGCGTTTTTGAGCGAAGGGTCTTCCGTTCCCTGCTGGCGCAGATAGATGGGTGTGAGCGCTGCCATCCAGCCGTTTACGAGGATTACGGAGGGTTCCCATTTGAGTTTCTTGACGGTTTCGACCGTACCGCGGGCAAAGAAGATGGCACGCTCGTCGTTGTCCGTGCGGTTGGAGCCTATGGCATCGGCGTCGGAGTCGGCTTTCTGGAAATAGTCGTCGTTGTCGATGAAATAGACCTGTATGCGCGAAGGTTGCAGCGAGGCTACCTTGATGATAAGGGGATGGTCGTTGTCATCGATTGAAATGTTGAGGCCCGAGAGTCGGATGACCTCGTGGAGCTGGTTTCTGCGTTCGTTGACGGAACCGTACTTCGGCATGAAGGTCCGGACCTCGAACTTATGGGAATGGACATTCTGGGCCAGTTGTTTTCCGAAATCGGCCAATGGATTGCCCGTAAGGTACGGTGCAATTTCCTGTGAGATAAAAAGTACTCTTTTATCAGACATAGTAACAATATTTAGCTTCGTGGGCAACGCAACGCCGGTGCTCGGGGCGTCGGTCACTGGAGGGCGCCCTTCGGAGGGAAGATGTGTGTCTGCTGTGTCGGCCGACTGGCGGTTGCACCCGCGAATTAATGTGCAAAGTTAATGAATTTTTCTGAGACAACCCGTATTTCCCTTTATTTTTAAGTAACATTAATATATTGAGAGATGTTTTTACACTTAATTGTTGTGGGTATTGCCAACTTTTCACTAATTTTGCACTGTGAAAACTTTAGGCGCCGTCGCTGACGGGATTTCCTCCCCCGCGGCGGGCGCGCCCTGAAAGACAACGATGAAAATATTAAGAACAAAAGAGGAGCTCCGCCAGATGGTCCAGGAGCTCAAGGCAGACGGTAAAACGGTGGCGCTCATCCCCACGATGGGAGCGCTCCACGAGGGACACCTTTCGCTGGTGGGGCAGGCACTGGGCCGCGGCGACACCGTGGTGGCTTCCGTCTTTGTCAACCCCGTACAGTTTAACAACGCGGCCGATCTGGAGACATACCCGCGCAACGAGGAGGCCGATTTCGAGAAGCTCCGCAATGCCGGCGTGACTGCCGTCTTCGCACCGTCCGTAAGCGAGATATATCCCGAAGGCACCGACGCCCCGGCACCGGTCTTCGACCTCGGCGAAGTAGCCGAAGTGATGGAGGGCCGCTACCGCCCGGGACATTTCCAGGGAGTGGCACGCATCGTAAGCATGTTGCTGCGCATGGTGGAGCCCACACGGGCCTATTTCGGCGAAAAAGACTTCCAGCAGATAGCCGTGATACGCCGCATGACGCAGACCGAAGGCATCGACGTGGAGATAGTGTCGTGCCCCATCAAGCGTGCCGTGGACGGCCTCGCCCTCTCGAGCCGCAACGCCCTGCTCAGCGACTCCCAGCGCGCCGTGGCGCCCGGCATATACCGCAACCTCAAATACAGCGTGCAGTACTCGCGCGACCACTCCGTGGCGGCCGTCCGCGACACCGTGACGGAAGCCATCGATGCCCTCGAGGACTGCCGCGTGGAGTATTTCGAGATAGTGGACGGAATCACCCTGCAGCCCGTCGGGAGTTGGGACGAAGCTCCCTACATAGTGGGGTGTATCACCGTTTACTGCGGCAAGGTGCGACTCATTGACAACATCACATACCGACCGCTCAAAGACTGAAGAAGGCCATGTTGATAGAAATGATGAAATCGAAGATTCACCGCGTCAGCGTTACGGAGGCGAATCTCAACTATATAGGAAGCATAACGATAGACAGCGAGCTGCTCGAAGCCGCCGGCATCCTCGAAGGCCAACGCGTCTTCATAGTCAACAACAACAACGGCGAGCGCTTCGACACCTACGTGATAGCCGGCGAGCCGGGCAGCGGCGTCATCTGCCTTAACGGCGCGGCCGCACGCAAGGCACAACCCGGCGACGTCATAATTATCATCACCTACGCCCTGATGACCCAGGAGGAGGCCCGCGACCACCGGCCCACCGTCATCTTCCCCGACACCAGGACCAACCGCCTCAAACGGGGCGTCTAATCAAAACTGAAATAGCCAATGTTCAACTCACTGCAAGATAAACTCGAGACGGCCTTTAAGAAACTCAAAGGCCAAGGGAAAATAACCGAAATCAACGTTTCGGAAACGCTCAAGGACGTGCGTCGCGCCCTCGTGGAGGCCGACGTCAGCTACAAGGTGGCCAACACCTTCATGAAGACCGTCAAGGACAAGGCAATGGGCCAGAACGTGCTCAACGCCGTCAAGCCCCAGGAACTGATGCTGAAGATAGTCTACGACGAGCTGGCCGACCTCATGGGCCGCGAACCCGCGCCGCTTGTTCTCAAGAATAAGCCCGCCGTCATCCTCATGTCCGGTCTCCAGGGTTCCGGCAAGACAACCTTCTCCGGCAAGCTGGCACGCCGCCTCAAGTCAAAGGGTATGCATCCCCTGCTCGTGGCCTGCGACGTCTACCGCCCCGCGGCCATAGAGCAGCTCAAGGTGGTCGGCAATTCGGTGGAAGTCCCCGTTTACAGCGACGAGGGGAACATGGACCCCGTGCAGATAGCCCTCGACGGCATCGCGCACGCCAAAGAGGAACACCGCGACGTAGTTATCGTCGATACCGCCGGACGCCTCGCCGTAGACGAGAAGATGATGGACGAGATTGCCACCATACGCCAGGCCATACGCCCCGACGAGACCCTCTTCGTCGTTGACGCAATGACCGGCCAGGACGCCGTCAACACCGCACGCGAGTTCAACGACCGCATAGACTTCGACGGCGTTATCCTCACCAAACTCGACGGCGATACCCGCGGCGGCGCCGCTCTCACTATACGCGAAGTGGTGCACAAGCCTATCAAGTTTGTCGGCGTGGGCGAAAAGATGCAGGACATCCAGGACTTCGACCCGGAAGGGATGGCCAGCCGAATCCTCGGCATGGGCGACCTCGGCGAGCTGGCAAAACGCATCCAGGAAATCTACGACGTAAAGGAGGCGGAAGCCATCGAGAAGAAACTCCGCACCAACAAGTTCGACTTCGAGGACTTCCTCAAACAGATACAGAACATCAAGAAGATGGGTAACATCAAGGACCTTGCCTCAATGCTTCCCGGCGTGGGGAAAGCCCTGAAAGATGTGGACATCGACAACTCCGCCTTCAAGAGCATCGAGGCCATCATCTACTCGATGACCCCCTACGAGCGCAAGCATCCGGACGAAATCAACGGTATGCGCCGCCAGCGCATCGCCAAAGGCAGCGGCACGTCGCTGCAGGAAGTAAACCGTCTCATGAAGCAGTTCGCCGACACACGCAAGGTGATGAAAGCCGTCACCTCCGGCGGCAAGAACCCGCAGAAGATGATGCAGCAGATGCGCCAGGCCAAAGCCATGATGAAACAGGGCGGCCGCCGCTGACGCAATTCTTGCTACCCGACCTCCGCTTTTGGCTTTCACCGCACTAAGATTCCCATACGGGGAGACATATCTCAAGTATTAAAATGAAGCCGACAGGAGGCATCTACTGTTAAAAATCGTCAAACAACGGCATGCTGTTAAACTATTTACAGCCTCAAACGTCTAAACAATATAAGGTGATTGTCGCAGACATTGCCTGAATAATAAAACAATGCTATCGCGACAAAACGGCAGCTTGGCTGAGGCCCGGTTGCCGTTTTTCTTTTTATCACCATAATATTCCCCGAAAAACCGCAAGAAAAAGCGCACGCCTTATTGGGATTTTCCGCAAAATTTTGTAACTTTGCGTTTGAAAGCAATTTATTTGCCTTTCCACAACTTTCGATTATCAACTTTTTAACCGGATTCAACTTTAGAATCGCAATATTTCCACTATGAAACGTATCGCACTCGCCATACTCAGCCTCTGCACCCTCTTCTCTGCCAGTGCACAGGAATTTTTCGACACCGGCGAGCCCGAAGAAGTCTTCGAGCTCGGCGCCCGTCTCGGCATAAACACCTCCAACAGCGTGACGAAGAAAGACTTCGCTCCGGTCTACAACCACTGCTCGTGGGGCACCGGCTTCGACGCCGGTATCGTGGCTAACCTCAACATCCGCAACTACATCTCTGTGCAACCCGGCTTCTTCTTCGAGTCGCGCAGCGGCAGCTACACCTTTATAGATTACGAGGCGCCGCTCAACCCCGGCGCCGGACAGACGCTGCAAGTGGCCGCCGGCAACTACCTGCGCTACACCTTCACGGTGCCCATCATGCTCTCGTTCCACTTCAACGTGGCCAACGACGTCCGCTGGAACGTGGAAGCCGGACCCTATTTCGCCTTCAACCTCAAGACCAACGTCTCCGACAAAAACGAATTCAAGAGCGACGCCGGCCACGACATCACCATCAAGCACAAAGCCATGGACTTCGGCTTCAAGATGGGTACGGGCCTGACGCTCTTCGACCGCTACGAAGTGTACGCCCACTATATGGCGGGCTGCAACAACGCCTGGAAAAAAGACATAATGGGCGGCCGCAACAAAGCCTGGGTCTTCACCCTCGGCTACCTCTTCTTCTGACAAGCAGTATCCACAAAACAGACATAACGAGGGTTGCACCAAAGGGAGCATCCCTCGTTTTTTTGAAACAGTTTCACATGTCACCGCGGGGAGTTTTAGGGCCCTTGCGGTGTCCTTTCTTGTCTATATTGAACTTTTTACCGTTTTGAACCACCAGGGCGACACCGTCTCCGAAATTCCATACCTCATCATATTTTGCCGGAATAACGATTTTGCCGGTCTTGTCTATAAATCCATATTTGCCGTCTTGCAAGAACGATGCCAGGCCTTCTGAAAATCCATTTACAGCCTCAAATTGTAGCGGTATTACCAATTCTCCCGTCTTGTCAACGAAGCCCCATTTGTCTGTATCTCTATTGTATACAGGAATCAAATCTGCTGAAAATTCCTGAGCTGAATCATATATAGGTGGCACCAGAAATTTGCCGGTTTTGTCGATGAAACCACACTTGTCATTCAGAACCACCATCGCCATACCCTCATAGAAAACTCTTGCTTCGTCAAACTGAATGGGAATTACAAGTTCACCGGATTTATCTATATAGCCATATTTGCCGTCTTTGCAGACGCTTGCCATATCCTCAGTGAAATAGCCTATATCATCAAACTGGGGCTTGGTAACGAATTTACCATCTCTGTCAACAAGCGTCCATTTCCCATCAAGACATACACTGGCATAACCCTCTATATATCCGTAAGTTTTATCCAAAATAGCAGGAACGACAAATTTACCGGTAGTATCTATATATCCATATTTACCATCGACATTAACAACTGCCCTTCCCTCGCCAAAACGCCATGCTTCTTCAAACTGCGGGGCGATAACTACTTTGCCGGTGGGGTCGATATAGCCCCATTTATAGTTTAGAAGCACCGGAGCAAAGCCTTCGGAAAACTCTTCTACCGCAAGAAACTGTGCCGGAATGACGATGTTACCGTTTTCATCGGTGAATCCGACAAGTCCGTTTTCCTCATAAGGATATAGCCCCTGCGCGCTGACAGGAATAGCCAGCACAACAAGGAGAAGTGCAAAAATGGTTTTGACAAAGCGATGTTTCATAATCGTAAAGGTAAGCGATACAATAATCTACACAAAGGTAACAATTTTTGCAAGAATATAAAAATTATATCAGAAATTTCGGCAAAGCAAACGTATATCTATCAAAGCCGGAGAATTGTAGTTAGTGAAAAAGTTAATGGGTGCGTACAGTGCGTAAACGGAGCATGGGTCCTGATATGGAGCGCAGGCCTTCTTACCCCAAACGCGTGGCTGTGTATGGAGTTACGGTAAATCCGCCTCCTGGCGGGGCTTCCGAGCACTACAATCGTTCTGTTAAATAACACTTTCTCCGCAGTCTTTGTGACCCTTTTACTGCCTTTATCTAAATCCGAAATTTAAGTAAAAAATTATCAGAAAATCGGCAGAAACGAACAAAGCGAACGGCGCGGTAAGACACTGTTCGCTTTATTCGTTATTGCTGCTCTGAACCGTGAATTAGTGGTAGAGGTGGTATTTGCGGGATTTTGCGCGGAAGGCTTTGGCGGGGTCCATCCAGGCTCCCCGGATGGCCGAGACCTTGTAGCCGCCGTTGGTGAAGAGGCGGCGGATGCTCTTCGAGCCGCATACTTTGTCGAACATGGCCAGGCGGTTGGCAGTCGTCGAGACAAAGGGTTTATGCGCAGGATACAATTGCGCGATTGCTTCCATAACGTGAAACTGGAGCAGCGTCAGCTCGGCCTTGTCGTAGTCTTCGATGTAGGGTTGCACGCCCTGGAGATTCGTACCTTTGCCGAATCCGTAGTAAGGATGAATGTGGATGGGACGGAAACGGAAGCCGGGGACGTTCATTTCGTTGAGTTTGTCGGCGAGCTGTGCGGCGTCGGCCCACGAGGCGCAGAAGAGCTGGAACGGCAGGTTGTAGCCTACACCAATGTTCATGTAGTCGAGTTCGCCGAGGATTCCGGAGGCAGGGTAATAGACGGCGGAGACGGGCTGCGGCACGTGCGGCGACGTGAGCACCCAGGGAAGGCCGGTGTCTTCCCACAGCATGTCGCGGCGCCAGCCTTGCATCGGCACCACGGTGAGGTCGGCTTTTACGCCGCGACGCAGAAGTCCCTCGTCGTTAAGGTATTTGGCGAGTTCGCCGCAAGTCAGGCCGTAGACGTAAGGAATGGGATACTGGCTCACGAAGCTTACGCAATCCGACTCCACGAGGCATCCCTCCACCTTGTTGCCTCCGAGGGGATTTGGGCGGTCGAGCACCACGAAGGGGATACCGTTTTCGGCGGCCGCTTCCATACATTTGCCCATGGTGGAAATGAAGGTATAGCTGCGGCTGCCTATGTCCTGTATGTCATAGACCAGGATGTCGATTCCGGCCAGCATCTGCGCAGTGGGTTTGAGTGTTGAGCCGTAGATCGACCACACTTTCACGCCTGTTTTCTTGTCGGTATAGGTAGTCACCTTGCCGCCGGCTGTGACATTGCCGCGCACTCCGTGTTCGGGCGCGTAGAGTGCGGCAAGGGTGACGTCGGGCGATTCGGCGAGGAGGTCGACGGTGGAGACAAGTTCGCGGTTTATGCCTGTGGGGTTAGTGACGAGACCCACGCGTTTGCCTTTGAGGATTTCAAAACCGCTGTCCTCAAGGACGTCGATTCCGGTCTTTACTTCTGCGGAGCCGGCGAAGGCCACGAGCAGCAATGCTGCGAGGATGGTGAGAAGTTTATTCATATATTTTCAGAAGTTGAGTATTAGGGTAATAAAAGGATAGTATATGGTGGTGGTCATATCCTTGGAGCGCCATTACGGCGGCTCCGATCTGGCAAAGTCCTACGCCGTGGCCCCAGCCGTGGCCGGAAAGATGGAAGCGCGAACCTCGGCGCGCGATGTCGAACCACGAGGAGTAAAGGCACGAGTCGCTCAGCAAGCGGCGGATGGCCAACTCTTTACCGACGGTAAACACGCCGTTTTCAGCCACTATGCGGAGTGTGCGCAACCGGCCTGAATCGCCGCGATTGCCGGGCTCAAGGCCGAGGATCGTGCCTGTGCGGAAGCCGTATCGCTCCGTCAGGCGTTTCTCTATGTCAGAGGCTTCGACTTCCGCTTCCCAGTCGTGGAAATCCTGTGTGGCACGGTCGTAACTCACAAGGATTGTATCCATCACCTTGCGGCGTTCCGCTTCCGAAAGCTTCGAGAGGTCGCAAAAGGGGTCATCTACCGGAGTAAGGTAATCGAAATCAAGCGGTTGCCAACAGGTAGAGAAACGCTCCGAACGGCCGCCGCAGCATTTCGAGAACCTTGCGTCGGCCACATTCCCGGCGTTGTCTGCCAGGATGATGCCCCGGGTTTCTTCCACAGCTTTCCGGGCGGCTTCATTGACTCGCGCATCCCCCTGATAACGCTGGCAATGGTCGTCGGCACAGACGTCGAAACCGTGATGGTCATCGGTGTCAACCCAGTCAATAACGGTGTCGGACGTATGGATTTTTTCATCTGACGCAGAAGGATGGGCACCGTTGATTTTTCCCATCAGCCAGCTGCGCGAAATCACCGCATGGGCTTTCAGGAACTCAAGAGGCGCGGCAGGATTCATCTCGCTCGAAACGACGCAGGCGAGATAAGTCTCGACGTCTACGAAGTTGTCAAGATTCTTGGCACCATCCCCAAATTCAGCGACTTCCACCACGCCGGGAAGCGAAAAGACGGCATTTTGGCTCCAATGGAACTCGATTCCTATCGGCACGTTCTTGGCCAAGAAACGCGCGTCGGCTGCGAGCGGAGTGTAGCGCGTCACGTTTCCGGACTTCTCCACGCGGAACTCGCCGCGCGGTTCCACGTTGAACTTTCGGTGTTCGGCCACGCGCACGTGCACCTGCGGCGTTTTCGGGTAACCGCTCATCGCCCGGTGTATTTTATGAAGTCGGGATAACCCTCGTACCACTCCGGCAATTCCGCGGCGGAAAGGCCGGTCTGACGGTAAATCTCGGCGATGTCACCGGCTGTGATGCGGTCGAAATCCTCACGGCGAGGAGTGACAATAAGCCCGGCCATGTCGAGGGCGCCGGGACTTACGGCCAGTTTATCCTCCCCTTGGGCAAAGTAGCAGTCGGGGCGGTGGCGGCGGCGCGGAATCACCAGGGCACGCATCTTCGGCGAGTCATCCCCTTCCGGATCGCCGTTGTCCATCCACACCAACGTATTCACGAAGTCGCGGGGATTGGCTTCAGGGCCATCGGGCAATCCTCCGAACTTCGGCAACTCGGCGAGCATCAGCATTCCCTCGAACGAAAGCGGTATAATCACACTGAGGAAACTCATCGGGAAGTCGCCCAGTTCGGTAGAAAGTTTCACGGTGCCGTCGGAGTAGCGGTGGAGGCGTTCTACGGCGGAGAGCAACGGCAGTTCCTCTTTGAGCACGGCCTGGAAATGCAGGTGGTCGGGAGCCGAAGCACCGGCTTTCGCACCGTTGAAGAAGGCGACGGCCTGCGGTGTCATGTCCACGAAGTTAACCATCTCGAGGGGCATGGCGTCCTGGCGCTGATGCTCTTTGGACACTACGGTGAAATGAACCGGAAGTATGGGATAGGGGTTGATGAGAATTTCAAAATCGGGAATGGCCTGCCCGGCAAGTTGCTCCTTCGGCCGGTTCTTGGCGCAGAGGAAACAGGGGCGCTCGGCTATCGAGGCGGCATCGACTTTCGCTTCGGTGGAACGCGCGCGCGCAGGATTGCACTGCACCATCACTGGGAGGTCACCCATCACGATGGTGCGTCGCTCCGCTTTCAATAAAGCATCGTAATTATCCTTGCATTGCGGCCAGCGATCGAACTGCTCGCGGTACATTTCATTTATTTCTTCCATATCTTTCCACACTATTAGTCCAAGTCATCTTCGCCGATTCCCGCTTTCAGACGTGCCTGATATTCCACTGTTCGCACGAAGTCCTTGTAGCGGTTGTTTACGTTGGTCTGCTCTATTGAAAGCGCGGCGTCGGAGTTTCCTTCCCAGCGTCGGCAGAAGTAGAGGTTGTCGAAGATGCGTCCGAGGCGGTATTGGCGGGTTATGCGCAACGCCATGGCGTAATCCTCGCCGTAGCTTACGTTTGGGAAAAGAATCTGCCGCGCCACAGGAGTGAAGAAAGCACGCGGAGCGCCGAGGCCGTTGATGCGCAGGGCGTTGTTCATGCCGTTTTCGTCAGTCCACTCGCGGTGGTCTATGAGGCCGATGCCGGTGGGATTGAGGTCGAAGTCGGTCAGCGTGTAGCTGCCTATCACCATCGCGCAGTTGTCAGAGCGGAATCTCTCCACAATCTTGCGGAGCGTATCGGGCGAGCTGTAAATGTCGTCAGAGTCGAGCTGCACGGCGAAACGGCCGCACCTTTCGTCGAGCAAAGCGCGGTTCCAGCAACCGCCGATGCCGAGATTTTCCGAAGCGTCCACTTTGATGACGTACAGACGCGGGTCATCTATTTTTTCGAGCAACTCGCGCGTGCCGTCGGTGCTGTCGTTGTCCACCACCAGCACATTGAAGGGGAAATCCGCCTTCTGGCTGAGCGCCGATGCCACGGCGTCTCCAACGGTGCGCACGCGGTTGCGCACCGGAATTATCACCGAAGCCTCGACCGGAAATTCCTCCTCTTCGAGGTCAACGTCCTGCAGATCGGCAGCATTAACAAGGGCGCATGTATGCTGCAGGTAACAGGTGAAAGCCTTCTCCATGGACTTCTGGTAGTCGGCGTTGCGCGGATCCACATAATCGTGCTGCTTCTCGCCGCTCTTGCGGTGATCCACGCGCTCCACTGTGTAGAGATACTCGGGGATAGCCTGAACCTTATCAGAACAAAGGTAAAGACGTAGCAGATACCAGCCGCCGTCTGCAAAAGTTCCTTCGAAATCTCGCTCTTTTATCAGGGAAATACAGGAAAGCAATCTCGTGGCATCTACAACCACTACCGGTCCGAAGTCGAAATCGTTGCGGAACGAACCGCGCTGATAGTCGATAACCGGATGTAAAATGACGCTTCCGTCGGGAAGTTTTTCGCGATAGTTGCAATAAATAAACTTGGCTTTGCATTGCACTGCAAGTTGTTCGATGCGGCGGAGGGCGTTTTCGTCGAATGTCACCTCCCGGTCGTCGAGCTGAAGCATTATGTACGAGTCCGTATCTGCTATCTCCCCTACGAGACTGTATATGTCTTTGAAACGGATGAGTTTCATGATTTTTCAGGTTTAAATTTTTATTTTTTTACTTGACGCCGAGCTGACGGATGATAGCCTCCATGAGGTTGTCGCGTGCATCTTCGCCCATAATCGACTCGAAGGGAACGGACATGGTCACAACGCGGCCGTTGCCGAATTTCGAGGCTACGGCGGCAGCCTGGCGGTCATCGCTGAAGTTGAGCAACGTGGTGGCCGAGCTTTGCGGTTGCAAGGCATCCGGATGCTCCACTATGTACTGCTTGTCGTTGAGCGTATTGTTGTATTTCAGGCTACCGAGCTGGCCGGAGAGCCGGCCGTTGTGCTGCTTGGCCGTGGCGGGCGCTATGCCCAGGACACGGACGGCGAACTGACGGTCGGCGTCGCTCGAATTTTCTTTGTAAAGGTCCGAGGCCACGTAAGCACCGCTCACGAAGAGGCGTCCTCCCTTCTCTACATAAGAGGTAAGCTTCTGCTGCATTGCGGCCGGGAATGCGGTGTAGAGTTCGCCGCTGTGGCCCTTGCCCACTATGGTGGTTTTCTGCTTGCCGAGAATCAGGTCTACCATCGAATAGTTGTCGAGGTTCACCAGGCCGTTTTCGAGAGCCATGGCGGAGCAGGAAACGAATCCCAGGCAGGCCTCGCCAATACTGAGGCCGTGTTCGGCCACGAAGTCGAAGGTATTGCCGGCTATCACGTTGTCCACATAATCCGTATTGCTCCATCCCCAATGAATGCCGGCATTGCGGTTGTCGTTGCTTTGGTAACCGGAGAAGGAGATGTCACGGATATAGGGCACGGCGAACTCATTCTTTGAGTCGAAACCGGCCTTGCCGCCCTGCGAATAATGCCCGGCGGCGGCAACGCGGGTGAAACCGTTGACAATAAGGGCAGGCTTGGCGTTGGGGTTCTGACCTTCACAAAGGGCGAGCACTTCGCTGGGAAATGAGAGTCCCCCCTCGTTGGCCGCCACTATCTTGAAGCTGTGAACTTCGTCGTCGGTAATCTTCAGCTCGAAGTGGGTGTTGTGCGTTTCGGCTATCTTATGGAAACCGAGCACGCCACCCGAACGCTCGAAAATGATGTATTTCTTGGGCATTGCCGAAGGCTCAAGGGGGTCCTTGGTGGGTTGCCACGAAAGTTTGTACTTACCCTTGGCCTCACGCGTGATGGCGAACGACTGCACGGGAAGAGGCTGCACAATGAACTCGCGGCCCTTGCGTTGCGCCACGAAGCGTCCGAGACCCTTATAGATGGCTCGGCCGACGGTGAACTGGAAGTTCGGATCGAGGCCGTAAATCATATCGCCCCAGTTCTGGTGGCTCAGAAGCTCGATGAGCGTCGAAGGAACTTCCGGGGCTTTGGCTTCGAGGTATGATTTGTCCCACATCTGGCGGCGTGTCCAGTTGGGCTCGAAGGTGGACCGGATGTCCCCCACTATCTGGCGCATCACCAGGTCGGTGAGCATACGCGAGTTGTGGCGCGGGGTGCCGTCGGCATACTTGGCGCCCCCGGCGGTGTAGTAGATACCGAGGGTACCGACCACGCTGTCGTCCTTACGCACACCGGCATCGGAATGGAGTGCGAAGCTGACGTCTACGGGGATTCCGAGTCCGTCGCGGTTGGGGAGTACGCGGGAGCCGCCGGCCATATAATTCACCCAATTGCCGCGGCTGGTGTAGTCGTCCTTATAGTCGTCGCGTCCGTGGTGCGGCGAGTATACCGACTCGGGAATGCCGGCCCAGTGGAGCCAATAGCGCGCGCCCTCCACAAAGCGGGGTAGTCCGGAGGTGGAGAAACGGCCCGAGCGCCCTGACTTACCCTTCGATTTGCTGTCATTGACAGCAGGAGCGGCCTCCTGGCCGTCCGACTCGCCCTCTTCGGCCACCTCCTCGTCGGGCGAAGCCATCTGGGCGTATTTCTTCGACGAAGAACCTCCCGAAGACGGGTTGGCCGTAACGTCGCTGCGGCTCGGGCTGCGCTCTATGTTACCCATGCCGCCGCCTATCTTAACAGCATCGGCCGTGACCATACGGTCGGCCTTTTTCGAAATGTTGTCGAGCGTCACGACGGGTTCCACGTCGCTATATCCGGCCTCGAACGGGAAGGTGCCGAGGTAGATCCATGTGCCGCCACCCATCGTCTGGTTGACGATAAACTCGCGCGAGCCGCCGCTGTAGTTCACTGTGTAGTGGGCGTCCTCAGTGGAGTTGGGGAGCGTCTTATAGCTTACGTAAACCGCGTATTCACCCTCCTCCGGTATATCGGCATACCATCCTGCGCGCGACACTCCACGCGCTTTAGGGTCACTGGTCTTGAGGGTTTTCACCTCGCGGTAGGAACCGCCGGTGAAGGGGTTTTCCGTATCACGGAAGTTCGGTAGGTCGTAGATGAATCCTTCCCCTTTCCCCTGCTCCCACTTGTTGGTGCCGTTCTGCTCCTTATAATAAGGTTGGGAGCCGAGGAAGCCGCCGTCATTGGTGTCGTTGTCCACAATCACCTCGTTGTGGTTCGGGTCACGCTCGCGGGGAAGCAACACGTAAGCGCCGGCGTTTTCGAGCATCGGCACTATGTAAGGGAGCACATAGCCCATGGTGAAGACATCCTCGGCGGTCTCGAAGAGGAAGGGGCGCTGCCACTGCCAGCCGCTACCACCTTTATAATAGCGGCCATGGCTGTGCCACATGGCCACGACGTCGTTTTCCATTCCCTTCGTGGCATGGACATACGGTTCTTTGGCTACTACGAACGGTGCGTTGGCATCGAATTTCGAGCGGTCGATGCGGTTGATGTAGTAGGAGAGCGGACGCTTGTCCTTGCCTACGTTGAGGTTCACGCGGTAGCTGGCCTCGGGCGAGGGGAGTGCATCTTTCACTTCCTGCTCTATGTTGTTGATGAACTCGGTGTTGAGCGGCAAATGCGTGAAGTTCTCGTTGAGGTTCACGTCTACCTGGCGTTTTTTCGAATTTGTTGTTACGTCATTGACCTTCAACCCCTTGGGGTTCATGGATTGGGGAACGGAGGAAACTACGCGGTGGTTCACTGCGTTTACAAGCGAGTCGTGCTGCTGGCGTTCGGCGCGTTTGCGTTCGCGCTCGGCTGCCTGCCGCTCGGCACGCGTGGGCTGCTTCGATTCCTGGGCGGGCTCTTCATCGGGATTGACCTTCGCGGACTGCCGGGAAGCGGTTTTGTCAGCACGGGTTGCTTGTGCCGGCTGAGTCTTGCCGGTCTGTTTTCCGGCTGCCTGCTGTTGTTGCTGACGTCCGGTTTTGCTGCCGGTTTTATGGTTATCGGTTTGCTGCTGTGCGGCTTTTCCAGCATTCTTGCCGACCACTTGTTGTTGTTGCTGACGACCGGATTTCTTACCGGTTTTCGCGCTACTCTTTTGAGTGTCAGCGGCTTGCTGCTGTTGTTGATGACGACTGTTTTTCTTACCGGTTTTCGTGCCGCTCTTTTGGGTGTCAGCGGCTTGCTGCTGGGTAGCTTTGCTGCCAAGCTTACCGGCAGTCTGCTGTTGTTTACCGCTATTCTTACCGTTTTTCTTGCCGGACTTTTGGGTTTCGGCAGCTTGCTGCTGAGAGGCTTTGCTGCCGCGTTTGCCGGCAGTTTGCTGCTGTTGCGGCTGTGTACCGCCCTTCTTTCCGGTTTTCTTGGTATCGGATGCACCCTTTTTATCGGTCTTGCCTGAGTCTGCTGACTGTTTCTGAGCCTTTGTTGATTTCTTACCCGTCTTTGCAGCGTCTGTTTTCTTTGTTGCAGAAGTTTTCCCGGAGTCGGTTTTTCCGGTAGTCGTTTTGGTAGTTTTAGAAGTTTTTTCTACTGCAAAAGTCTGCGGCGCCGCGACGGCGAGCAGAAAAAATGCGCAAAGAGGTAAAATTATATTTTTTAACTTCATAATCTAAATGAGGGTATTTAGTGACCTTTAAAATAACCATATTTACGGGTCACTTTCCGCGGTCTGTGCCACTCTGTAAGGAAAGCTCGAATACAGGGAGGTGCGTTTTCATGGCCTACAAGCCGCGACGAACCATACAGTCCGTGCCGTTACACAAAAATCGATGCAAAATTAACGTTTTTAAGCCGGACGGCCAATATAAGCGATTTAAAAAATTGTCAAAAAAACTTAAACCTCCGCCAACTTTCTGATTACCAAAGCATAACAACCGACGACAAGGAGCAAATTCCACCAAAAATCCTCTGACAACAGGGCGCCAAACAATCCCCTGATTGCGTCGGACCCGATGCCTCCAAAACATAGATTTGCAAAAAAAGAAATGCTTATTAGCGCAAAGAGAGGCGGTCCGTTGTGGATCCGCCTCTCCTTATGGTTATTGTGTGATAGCTCTTACTTGATTTCGATTTTTGTGTTACCTCCCATAGAGGGGTTGATAGATACGTTGCCCGATTCATCGACTTGCAGGAATGCGCCATAAATGTTGGTGCGCTTGTTGGAACACAAGGGCACGTTGTTCATATTGAAGGTCTTTCCGTCGAGTCCAATCGTAAGCGTCGAGAGGAGGTTAGCGCCGGTAGCATCGCCGTCGCCCACTACTATTACCGTGGGGAATGCACGCGTTGCCAGCACGTAGCCGAGCGCGATGTATTTTGCATTGGCGGCCGTGTAGGGATACTCCTGCCTCAGCAAGTCGCCGATTTTCGCGGAGTAATTAACCGCCGAAGGTGCAGAAACTTCTCCCGTCTGAAGGTTTATTGAGGTGGGAATATCCGTCAACGTCACCGTGGATGTCAAATCCTTTAACTGAGCCAACTGATCCTCGGTCAATGTATTGGTGACTCCGACGTTCACCTGCGCCAAGGGGCGCGAAAGGCTTATCTGGCGTGTTGTGGCAGCGGGTGTCACATCGTTGATGCAATTGTAGAAGGCATCCCCCTCCTGGCTGTTGAACGGCATCTTCCCGTAGTCAACGTTAATCGACTTCTTGTCTTCGCTGAAAGTATAAGCCTTGACGCCGTTGTTCTGAGCCCAGAACGCTATTTTGTATTTTTCGTTAGTGACGAGTTGCAGGGTCAGATAAAATTTACCGTCATCGCCGAGCTCAGCCACGGGAGAGTCTTTCTCCTCGCTACCGAAAATGTATGTGCCCTCGCTATCGTACACGGCATAGCGGAGCTTGTCGATGGACTGTGCATCGGTAGCTTCGGCACGCGTGGAGGTGTCGAACAGTTTGGCTACAAAAGTCATTTCCACCGGCTCGCCGGGAACGGGAGGTTCCGGTGCAGGCGGCTCTTCGTTACCTGAGCAGGAACTCATGGTCGCGGCAGCCAAAAGTGCCAAAGGCAGGAGTTTTAAGTATCTCATTGTATTACCTTTTGTGTTTTTGGACCGTATGCTGCCACTGTGGCAGCGGGTGCGCTTATTGCAATTTCATTTTATGTGGATCAGCCCGCTACCCGCGGACATTCAGTTATAGAAACGCTTCGGCGACTGCAAAGTTAGCGATAAATGTTGATTTTACCAACTTTCACCCGATTTTTTTATTTTTATCTTACGATTTTTATTATTTCACACTAAAGCCGGGAGGTCGCCGGGCATCCTCTCCTCGCCTGAAGCATGGTCCGCATCACTTGGCGTCGATGAAAATCGGGAAATCTACTACGCTCATATCGCGGTCGGCCACGCGCCGCTGCGACAGCCATTTCAGGAACTCCTTATCGCTGCAATTTCGCGGAAGATAGTTTCCCGACTTGATGTCGCTTTGACCCGGATTGGTGGAAATACTGCCGAACGCGTGGGGCGAAAACATCACATATACATGGTTCACCACCAGATGTTCCGGCGCATTCAATATTATGCTATTATACAAAGTATTGTTCTTATCACCGTCATCCACAAAGGCATAATCCTTATTGGCCTCTACCCGATACAAGTTGCTGTCCCCGCTGTAAGGCACAATAATGTTGGCCTTCCTGTTCTCATCAAGGAGATAAATGGACACATAACCGGGCAGCTCACTGCGGAAATAGAGCCACATCTTTTCGCTGTCCACAAAATTGGTTTCATGCAGCCGCGACTCCTTTGAATTGCGCATACAGCGCACTTTGGGCGTATTCCGTCCATCCGGGAACTCGCGCACCACGCCGCTTAGATGCAGCGTCAGCCACTCGCCGTCAGTGGTAAAATCGGCCTTGTCGGTTCTCAGCCACTCGCCGGCAAGCGATTCCGACGACCCGGAGGCGTAGGTTTCCTTGCTCGCGCCTCCGTTGCGGGTCTCGGAAGTGCCTCTCCTTTCTACGGCTACACGCGTTCCGAACGCCTGCTCCACACCCCGCAGCATCGCCTTCTCCATCAGCTCAGCGCGGGCGCGGTCCATAGACATGTGGCCCGGAACTTGCATCGTCTCTGTCACCTGCACTTTCTGCTCGCGCTGGCACCACGCCGCCGCGCTCACCATCACGCTCAAAAGCAATAGCAATACTTTTCTCATAACTAACTAATTTTACTTGCGGTTGAAATTTTCCACAAAGTTAAGAAATCGCAACCTAATCGCCAAACTTCACAATACTTTTTTCACCTTATTATATATAATTATATATGTACGACGCACAACAGCCCCGCTGCCATATACGGATTTATTTACCGAAGTGAAAGGAATGCAATTCCCACATAATTTAGCAAACAAAAGTTAACGGATAAGGACAATCAACACTATCAAATTACAAATCAGCGACTTAGGATAAGACTCCATGATTAAACTAATGGAATAAGACTATATTCGCAGGCATTATTCAACCCATTTCACTGAACCAAACCTCAACCACTGCGTTAATAAGGAAAATGAATTACTAAATAAACTAAACTTAGTTATTATGAAAGCTAAAAATCTTTACTACTTATCAGTATTGGCAGTGGCCGGTAGCTTCATGGCCGGCAGCGCTACAGCCAACGCACAGGAAGTCGTAGAAGAGAGTGTCTCGGTCACCGAGTTCAACTGCGACAATACCACACATTATTACAGCAACTGGCGCAACAACTGGTTCATCCAGCTCGGCGCAGGTATCAACCAACCGTTCGTAGAACGCGGCGTCGGTGACAAGGATTCAGGCAAAGCCGTGAACCACAAACGCATGACGACTGTCTACAACTTCGGCTTCGGCCGCTGGTTCTCCCCCTATCTCGGATTCCGTATCAACGCAATCGGAGGTGCCCTCCACTGGGACAATCCCACCAACGAACAGCCCGACAACGGCTGGACAAAGGCTAAACACGTAAACCTGAACGCAGAACTTATGTGGGATATGTTCAACTCCATCGGCGGAGTTAACGAAAACCGCGTATTCTCGATCATACCCTTCGTAGGTCTCGGCGGCGACTACACATGGCGCATCCACGACCGCAACGGCAACTTCGCAGCTGCCACAAACATCAACGGCAAAGGCGACAAAGGCCTCAAGGATGAAAGCTGGACACTCCCCGTTACCGCAGGTCTCCAGTTCCGCTTCCGCCTCTGCAAATATGTAGACTTCTTCGCTGAAGCACGCTCCACATTCTACGGCGACAACTGGAACCTCTGCTCTTACGGCGACCCCATTGAGGCCAACGTACAGTGCATCGGCGGTTTCAACATCAACTTCGGCGGCCGTCAGTTCGGTAAATTCAACGACTGCGACTACATGACACAGCTCGCCGCCGCCAACAACCAGATAAACGACCTCCGCGGCCAGCTCCTCGCCGCCGACGCCGCAATCAACAACCTCAACTCCCAGCTCCCATGCCCCGAAGCTACCGTTCAGAAAGACTGCGTGAACGCTCCTCTCATGACTACTGTACGCTTCACCATCGACAGCGATGAAATCATGCCGACCGAAGAGGTTAACATCTACAACATGGCCGAATGGATGAAGGCCAACCCCAAAGAAAAAGTCACAATCGTCGGTTACGCCGACCGCGACACCGGTACTTCGGAATACAACATGGCCCTCTCGCAGCGCCGCGCCGAAGCCGTCTGCAACGCACTGGTCAACACTTACGGCATCTCCCGCGACCGCCTCACCGTCAAATACGACGGCTCGGATGTCCAGCCCTACAGCACCAACGACTGGAACCGTATCGTAATCTTCACCCAAAAGTAACGAACGCCCCTCACACCTCTCCCCTCACCCTCTTTGCACACCTCGCCGATAATCGACATTCATAACCGAAACCAAAAGTAAGTTATCCTATCATAGACCTTACCAAAGCCCCCGGGACATCCAACTGCTCCCGGGGGCTACCTTTATATTATATACCGAAGCATACCTTTGTATATAGGTTTAAGACATCTGTATATAGGTTTAAGACATCGTGAAAACATGTTATGGAACATATCGGCGGAGCTTCCACGGGCATATTTCCACCACTTTCGGCAGGGCGAAAAATTTTCACAATTTTTTACCCTTTTTATTTTGCTTATCTAACAAAAAGATTGTACTTTTGCAACGGATTTGAAAAGCAACCGTAGCGCTCGCCGCAGAGCCGCGGTATACAGCTCAAAAACAAGATAATAACAAACAAACCAATAAAAGCCTCCGCGGCGGCCGACACAGTTTGTCACCACGGGAGCCTTAACCCAAAAATCTAAACTGAAAACATGAACATTCAAGAAATCTTAGCTAACCTTGAAGCTAAACACCCGGGTGAAAAAGAATTTCTCCAGGCAGTGAAAGAAGTTCTCCTCTGCGTAGAAGACGTTTACAACCAGCACCCCGAGTTCGAGAAAGCACGCATCATCGAGCGCATGGTTGAACCGGACCGCATCTTCACATTCCGCGTAACTTGGGTTGACGACAAAGGTGAAGTTCAGAACAACATCGGCTATCGCGTACAGTTCAACAACGCCATCGGCCCGTACAAAGGCGGTATCCGCTTCCACGCTTCTGTAAACCTTTCGATCCTCAAATTCCTCGGTTTCGAGCAGACATTCAAAAACGCCCTCACAACACTCCCCATGGGTGGTGGCAAAGGTGGTTCAGACTTCTCGCCGCGCGGCAAGAGCGACGCTGAAATCATGCGTTTCTGCCAGGCTTTCGTAATGGAACTCTGGCGCAACCTCGGCCCGGACCGCGACGTCCCCGCAGGTGACATAGGCGTAGGTGGCCGCGAAGTTGGCTACATGTACGGTATGTACAAAAAACTCGCCCGCGAAAACACAGGCACATTCACCGGCAAGGGTCTTTCCTTCGGTGGTAGCCGTATCCGTCCCGAGGCTACAGGTTTCGGCGCTCTCTACTTCGTAGAGCACATGCTCAAAGACCTCGGCACCGACATCAAGGGCAAAACTATCGCTATCTCCGGCTTCGGTAACGTAGCTTGGGGTGCTGCTACCAAAGCTACCGAACTCGGTGGTAAGGTTGTCACAATCTCCGGCCCCGACGGTTACATCTACGACCCCGCAGGTCTCGACGCTGAGAAGATTGCCTACATGCTCGAACTCCGCGCTTCCGGCAATGACATCGTTGCTCCCTACGCCGACAAGTTCGCAGGCTCACAGTTCTTCGCCGGCCGCAAACCCTGGGAACAGAAAGTTGACATCGCTCTTCCCTGCGCCACCCAGAACGAAGTTGGTCCCGAAGACGCCAAAAAACTCATCGAAAACAAGGTTATGATGGTTGCCGAAGTATCGAACATGGGTTGCCAGGCCGAAGCTATCGACGCTTTCCTCGCCGCTAAAGTTCCCTACGCTCCCGGTAAGGCTGTCAACGCAGGTGGTGTGGCCGTTTCCGGTCTCGAAATGTCTCAGGACGCCGAACACCTCCAGTGGTCTGCCAAAGAGGTTGACGACCGTCTCCACACTATCATGGCCGACATCCACGAAAACTGCGTGAAGTATGGTATTCAGCCCGACGGCTACATCAACTACATGAAGGGTGCCAACATCGCCGGCTTCATGAAGGTTGCCGACGCTATGCTCGCTCAGGGCATCATCTAATAATCAGACGTCATTCATTTATCAAAATAAGAACGGGAGTGCGACTTGCTTCGCGCTCCCCTTTTTATTCTTTAACCTTTGACAGTGACAAATTGGCCAAAAGCCCCAAGTTCACCACCTTAAGGAGCGGAGGAATCCATTACAGTGGGGCACAAGCGCAAAAATATATAGAGCGCAGGCCTCCCGGCCTGCGGAAAGAAGCGCGTTAATTGTAGAGGAGATAAGTTCGATTTTCGCAGACCGGGAGGCCTGCGCTCCATTTTAAATGTACATCGCCGTTTGAAATGCTCGGAGGCCATCGGGGAGATTAGGGACGCCGAGAATTACGGCGTAGGGGGGGCATGATATCTATGTCCATTGGAGAATCATTACCGCCGTGTAAATCATTTTGGTCGAAATGAGTGCAGTTTTTTATGTGTAAAGTGTACTGAAAGAGCGCCGGCTGTACAAACCGACGCTCCTGATATTACGAAGAAATTTCTTATTTTATTGGATTATTCAGTGGCGTGCCCTTGCTGGACTACCACGCCGTTGACTATCACCTTGCAATAGTCCGTGGGATGTTTATCGCCCGTGTTGTGCCATTCGCGCCAGAGGCCTCCCCCGAATTGTGAGGGAATCTCCGAGGTATTGTTGATTTTGACAGTAGCACCGGCATATGTCGGATAGCGTTCCGTATGTATTTCTATAGCACCTTTGTCGGTTGCAGCACAACCCTCCGCACAATTGAATGTACAGTCGTTTACTGTTATGTTATATACCAAGTTTTCAGTATCGCCATACACGAGGATAGCCTTGGCGCTTCCTGCGCAGTTGAAAATACATTTATTAACGGTCACATCTCCGCTTCCGTATGTCCAAAGAGGATAATAATCCCCGTTCTGATTAAAGGTGCAGTCAGTAAATGTAGTCTTCTTGCTGTAAAGGAAAGTACATCCGCTAATGGTACAGTTGTTGTATTCCACGTTATTGCCTTGGAAACCATTGTAATTCCCTACAGGGAACTTAACGTTGAGATTGTTTAAAACTACAGTACCGACACCGCCAGCCGGAGTACTTACTATGTTAAGTGTAGCTGTACCGCCTCCGTCGAAGGTATAATTTGCACCTGTTTTGAAATTGACTCCTGTAACGGTATATTCCGTCTCCGGGTCAAGCACGATATAGGCGTTGTTACCATTGTAAGAGCTTACGATTTCCTGCAACGTCTGGCCTTTTTTTGCCACAACGAGATCCTGGTTGAAGGAACCGCCCCACTCGGGATTGATGGTGACGGTAAACTGCTCGCTGTTGGTGAGCAACTGACCGTAAATATTTGTGCGGTAGTTCATGCGCACAGGCACGGAATTGTATGTGCTGAGTGTGTTGCCGTTAGCATCGGTAAGCGCTACGTCTACGTTCACCTGACCTCCTGTCTGAGTGCCGACAAGCGCATAACCCATGGCGAGATATGTATAGGGATTTTCAGCGGTAGCAAGCGGGAAATTAAACTCGCTCGAAGAGGAATACTCCTTGGCTGCGACGGGGGTATAAGTGACGGCCTCCGTCACTTCATTTGTGACCGCACCGTCGGTGAGGCTGAGAGTTTTGCTTGCCCCGGTGATAGTCATGCCGAACCCCGCGTCACTGCCTCCTGCGTTGAGTCATTGCGTATAGTCGTTCGTCCCGATGTTCACCTGCGCCATGGCGCGGGTAAGGGTGATGTTACCTCCGGCGCCGGTTGATTTTTCAAGGTCAAGGATACCGAAGAAGGCATCGCGGCCCTCACTGTAGTTGGCCAGTTCGCTATAATCGACATTGATGCTTTTGGCCGTGCTGTTATAGGTGTAAGCAGTTACCTCAGGGTCCTGGGCCCAGCATACTATCTGGTATGCCGCATTCTTTACCAGAGGCACCTTTACGGTTGCCGTAATCTTACCGGCTGCGTCCGTTGCAAAATCGGAAACATCGAGACCCGATGTGAGAGTACTGCCGGAGAAGTTGCTGAAACGCAACGTGTTACCGGCGTCGTAGATAGCCACGTAGAGTTTCGTGGCGGTAAGTCCGTCGCCGTATGCTCGGGTCAGCGACTCTTGCGGAATGCTTACGCGGAAAGTGGTAAGGCCGTCTTCAGGCTGCACTTCAGGCATTTCCTCTTGTGAACAAGAAGCGCCGAACAGCGCTACCAACGCCGCAGCTGAAAGATAAAGATACTTTCTCATTTTGTGTAAAATTAGGTGAATATTGATAGTGTTAGTTAACTTCCTTTAAGCCGGTTGCCGTAAAACGTAACTACTCACCTATACGGTTG
>DKVK01000098.1 GCA_002491165.1 Porphyromonadaceae bacterium UBA7180 | reverse complement strand
TATATAAAAGGGAGGATACGGGGGGATACAGGGGGTATTATAGAAAATACGACGGTGCGGTGCGTACGGTGCGTACGGTCATGGGGCGCAGGAATTCATGCCACGTTCCATAACGCGGTGAAGAATTTTTTTTGGCGATTTGTTTATTTCTCCCGTATTTTTTCATTAACTTTGCAACCGTAAATCCCGACCGGAGGAACGCGCCGATGCACACCGTGTCCCGGGGCGCCCGGTTTCCTTACTTTTAGCATACTTTGCAAAGATGAGTGACGTCGTTGTTATCATACCTACTTACAACGAGATAGAGAATATCCCTAAGATGCTCGACACCGTCATGGAGAAGCCCGACGGGTTCGATGTTCTTGTCATAGACGACAATTCGCCCGACGGGACAGCCGCGGCGGTGCGCCGTGCCATGGAGCGCTATCCCGGGCGCATACACCTGCTGGAGCGGAAGGGGAAACTCGGCCTCGGCACCGCATACATCCTCGGGTTCAGGTGGGCGCTGGAGCGCGGATACGGCTTCGTGATAGAGATGGACGCCGACTTCTCGCACAACCCCGACGACCTCACGCGCCTCTACCATGCCTGCAAGGAGGAGGGCGCCGACATGTCCATAGGCTCGCGCTACGTCTCGGGCGTCAACGTGGTGAACTGGCCTATGGGGCGCGTCCTGATGTCATACTACGCCTCGGCATACGTGAGGCTGGTCACCGGGATGCCGCTGCGCGACTCTACCGCCGGGTTCGTATGCTACCGTGCGGAGACACTGCGCGCCGTGGACCTCGGCAGGATTCAGTTCAAGGGGTACGCATTCCAGATAGAGATGAAGTTCCGCGTGTTCCGCAAGAAGCTGAAAATCGTGGAGATACCCATCGTGTTCGTGAACCGCGTGCTGGGGACGAGCAAGATGAACGGCTCCATCTTCGGCGAGGCCGTCTTCGGTGTCATCAAACTGCGCTGGAAAGCCCTCACCGGTAAACTCTGACGGCACTATGGGAGCATTCGTACTTGCCGACGCGCGCATCCTGAACGAGGGGAAGCTTTACCGCGGATTCGTGGCCGTGGACCCTCCTTATATTATAGAAGTGGGCGCGGGCGATTACCATGGCGACCTGCCCGCACGCGACCTGGGCGGACGCCTCCTCATGCCGGGCGTCATCGACACGCACGTGCACTTCCGCGAACCCGGACTCACCGCCAAAGCCGACATACGCAGCGAGAGCCGCGCCGCCGCCGCCGGGGGCGTCACCTCATACTTCGACATGCCCAACTGCGTGCCGCAGACCGTCACCCGGGAGGCGCTTGATGACAAGTTCCGCCGCGCCGCCGGGGATTCACTCGTCAATTACTCCTTCTATATAGGTGCCACGCGCGATAACCTCGATGTGCTGGCAACCGCCGATTACAGCCGCGTGCCGGGCGTGAAGCTCTTCCTCGGCGCCTCCACGGGCGGTATGCAGGTGGAGGACGAGGAATACCTTGACCGCATCTTCCGTTTGCCGCGGCGCATATCCGTCCACAGCGAAGACCAGGCTATCATAAACCGCAACGCCGCCATCGCTCGTGAAAAGTATCCCGAAGGCGGAATCCCGATGCGCGAGCACGCCCGGATACGCTCCGCCGAAGCCTGCCGCGAGTGTACCCGCAAGGCCGTGGAGCGCGCCCGCAGACACGGCACCCGCCTCCACGTCTGCCATATCTCCACCGCCGGGGAATTGGAGTTCCTGACCCCCTCTGTCCCTCTGGCGGAGAAACAGATAACGGGCGAGGTGTGCGTGCAGCACCTATGGTTTTCCGACCGCGATTACGACCGCCTCGGCGCCAAGATTAAGTGCAACCCTGCGGTGAAGGGAGCCGAGCACCGCGACGCGCTGCGCCGTGCCGTCCGCGACGGGCTGATAGACGTCGTCTCCACCGACCACGCGCCGCATCTCCCCCAGGACAAGGAGGGGGACGCCCTGCACGCCGCCTCCGGAATCCCGCTCGTGCAGTTCTCGCTGCCGTGTATGCTCGAAGGTGCCCGGCGCGGCTGGTGGAGCCTCGAAAGGGTCGTGGAGCTGATGTGCCACAACCCCGCGCAACTCTTTGGTATAGAGCGCCGCGGCTTCCTGCGTCCCGGCTATTACGCCGACCTTGTCATAGTCGGGGAAACACCCTCCGAGGTTACGCGAGAGAGCATCCTGAGCAAATGCGGCTGGTCCCCCTTCGAGGGGGAGACGTTCAGCCACAAGGTGTCGGAAACATACGTGAACGGCCGTCGTGTATATCCCTTCGGCGAGAACGGGGACGCCGCCATGCCGCTCCGCTTCGGCAAGTAACCGCGCAGCCACGGGGGCGGAGGCCTCCCGGCCTCCGTAAAAGCCGGTCATAAGTATATGTGCATTTTGGTTAACCAAAGTTCCTGAAGTATAAGCCAATAGTTTGCCGTATATGTATTGCGTAGCGCCTCCGTAGGAGGCAGATTTATCCGTAGCCCCGTACGCCGCCAGGCGTGCGGGGGTAGCGAGGCACGCGTCAGCACAGGCCTCCGGAGGAGGCCGATTTACATCAGGAAGAGCTATTGGAGGTATAAATGATTGTAAATCAGCCTCCTCCGGAGGCTATATATTGTGTATTGCCTCTTACCCCGCACGCCTGGCGGCGTACGGGGCTACGGGAAATCTGCCTCCTAACGGAGGCGCTGACGCAATTTCAGGCTACAATAGATATACCCACATGACGTTCCTCCGCCCCTTGGCTACGCGGTTCGTCATTTACGGAGGCCGGGAGGCCTCCGCCCCATAAGCGGCTGCCGCGGCTCTATGCGGGGGCAGGAATGCCCCCGTTCCATAAGACCGCCATGCCCCCGTTCCATATTCCACTTTTTTCGCCGATTGTTTTATTTTCACGGGATTTTTTATTAACTTTGCACTTAGTTGGCGGCGCTCCCCGTTGCCGGCCGTCTTAACCGTGCGCCATTATGGAGAAAATTTCATTCAAGGAGTTCCTTTTTTACCAGCCTTCCTACCCCTCGGAGCAGGAAACCGACCGCTTTTATTACGACCTTTGCTGTCAGCTTTACGTGTTGACCGAAGAGTCACGCCTCCTCAAAGACGCTGACCCGCATACCGTCAAGAAGCTGTGTATCTGCCTCATAGGGTATTATCAGGACGTTATCTGCGACTCGGGGCTGTGGCACGGCTTCATCGGGGAGAACCGCCGTCTGTACGGCCGCCCGCTGCCGTTCTATCCCTGCGGCGAGGATTATATGGATTGCGAGCTGAACCTCGCCGACGTGCGTTTCATGACATGGTATGCCCTGGCGCTGACCGACCCCTCGCTGCGCCTCCTCTACCCGCTGGACGAGCGCCTGACGGAGCTGTCGCGCATCCTCTATGACCGCCTCGAAGCCGCCTACGAGGAAGCCCCGATGCCCGTGGGCTATAACTTCGGCCGCGAACTGGAACTCCACGACCCCGGCGACCGCGAAACCCTCTTAGACCTCGGGCAGTGGCTCTTCATGCGCTGCTACCTCTCGTCGCCCGCCTTTACGGTGACCGCCGCCGGTATCCTGAACTCCATAGACCCGCACGCCAAGAACCGCGAAGAGGAGATACGGCTGCGATTCGAGGAGGCTATGCAGGAGGAACCCACCGGGCCGCTGGCGCTATATGTCAGCGAATGGGTGGCGCTATATGTGCAGGGACGGCTCCCCAGGACACGCGCCCCGAAACCTAAGGATGAACCGCATCCCTATTACCTCCGTTTCCGCCAGGCCACCGGCGGACGCGACATTGCATACTTCGCCACTTACAGGGAGCTTAACGCCTTCCTTATCGACGCTTTGGGGTGGGGCAAGGAGGAGGAACACCTCCCCGCCTTCAAGGAGCACACGGACTTCGTGGCCATGGTGAACCGCGAGAAAGGGCTGCTGCTGTCGGCCAATTGCGGAAAGTGTATCGCCGACCCGCAGAACCCGCTGTATGACAAAGACTTCGCCCGCGGGAACGCCTTCCGGCTGCTGTGGATGCGCGGCCTCTGTCCGCCCGACCTCCGCGCCCTCGTGGTCAAGAACGGTTGGCTCCCCGACGCCGCCTTCCCGGGGACGGAGGACACAGCCCTCGTCCGTGATAACGCCGACTTCATAGCCCGCGTCTACCTCCAGCTTTATTACCGTGGCGACTAATATGGACTAAATGATTCTTAGATAGTTATGAAGAAACTAAAACGGATATTTGCACTCCTCTGCCTTGCGCTGGCGCTCCCGCTGATGGCTCAGACCACACGCGAGGAGGTGCTCGGTAACCTCGACAAGGCCGGTGGAGTCTACTATGCCTACCCTACGCGGGAGACGCATCCCACGCCTCCGCCGAAAGGTTATAAACCCTTCCATATCAGCCACTACGGGCGCCACGGCTCGCGTTACCTCATCAGCGACGCGGACTATAAGAACGCCCGCGACGTGCTGCGCCGCGCGCGCCAGGCCGGTGCCCTCACGCCGCTCGGACTGGACGTGCTCTGCCGCCTCGACACCGTGATAAAGGAAGCCGACGGCCTCGGCGGTGCCCTGACGCCCCTGGGTGTGCGCCAGCACCGCGGGATAGCCGAACGCATGGTCAGGGATTACCCCGAAGTGTTCAAGGGACGCACGCCCGTGTCGGCGCGTTCCACCACGGTGGTGCGCTGCGTGCTGAGCATGGACGCCTTCTGCGAACGCCTGAAAGAGCTGAACCCGCAGTTGCGCACCGACCGGCAGTCCGCCGACCGCTATATGCAGTACCTCAACTATCACAGCCCCGAGTCGAACGCATACTGCGGCGGCGACTGGAAGATACGCTACCGCAAGTTCGAGGACGCGCACGTGCGCCCCGACCGCCTTATGGCCTCCCTCTTCTCCGACCCCGCTTACGTGCGCGACCGCGTGAACCCGCGCGACCTGATGTGGGGACTCTACTGGGTGGCCGTGGACATGCAGGACATGGAGACGCCGATTTCCTTCTACGACATCTTCGAGCCGGAAGAGGTGTTCGACATCTGGCAGTGTACCAATTATAACAATTACGTCATAGACGGCAATTATCCGGGCAACGGCGGCCTCGTGCTCGGCAACGCCGCCAACTGCCTGCGTAATATCATAGAGACCGCCGACACCGCGCTGGTGTCCAAGACGCCCTCCGTGGCGCTCCGTTTCGGCCATGACGGCAACCTCATGCCGCTGGCCGGTTTGCTGCGGCTGGAGGGGTGCCACGGGCGGGAAACCGAGCCTGACTCTATCTATAAAGTGTTCAGTAACTTCAAGATAGCGCCTATGGCCGGGAACGTGCAACTCGTGTTCTTCAAGAACCCGAAGAAGCCCGGCGACGTGCTGGTGAAGTTCCTGCTCAACGAAGTGGAGACCGCCATCCCCGTGAAGACCGACCTCTATCCGTTCTACCACTGGAAGGACGTCCGCGACTTCTACTTTAACTACGTATTAAAACAATGAGCGACATAATCTTAGGACTGGAATCATCGTGCGACGACACCTCGGCGGCCGTAATCCGCGACGGGGTGCTGCTGAGTAACGTCATAGCCTCGCAGAGCGTGCACGAGGCCTTCGGCGGCGTGGTGCCGGAGCTTGCCTCGCGCGCGCATCAGTTGAACGTACTACCGGTGGTGAGCGAAGCCTTGCGGCGTGCCGGTGTGGACAAGAAGGAGCTCTCGGCCATAGCCTTTACGCGCGGTCCCGGACTGCTGGGGTCGCTACATGTGGGGGTCAGCTTCGCCAAAGGGCTCGCCGTCGCGCTCGGGATTCCCACCGTGGACGTCAACCATCTCCACGGACACATCCTCTCCCATTTTATCAAGACCGACGCCGCTACCGAAGTGCCGGAGTTCCCCTTCCTCTGCCTCCTGATTTCGGGCGGTAACTCGCAGATAGTGCTCGTGCGTTCCCCTTTCGACATGGAGATAATCGGGAAGACCATCGACGATGCCGCGGGCGAAGCCTTCGACAAGTGCGCCAAAGTGCTCGGCCTCCCCTACCCCGGCGGTCCGCACATAGACCGCCTTTCCGCCGAAGGAAACCCGAAGGCGTTCCGCTTCTCCAAACCGCATATCCCCGGGCTGGACTACTCCTTCTCGGGGTTGAAGACCTCATTCCTCTACACCGTGCGCGACGGCCTCGCCCGCGACCCGGACTTCATAGAACGCAACCGCGCCGACCTTGCCGCTTCCATACAACGCGCTATCATAGAGACACTTCTGCACAAGCTGGGTCTCGCCGCCGACGCGCATCCCGAAGTAAGGCAGGTGGCCATAGGGGGCGGCGTGTCGGCCAACAGCGGCGTGCGCCAAGCCATCGGCGAGTTCTGCGACCGCCGAGGGCTGCGCGCCTGGATTCCGCCACGGCAGTTCACTACCGACAATGCCGCGATGGTGGCCATAGCCGGTTACTTCAAATGGCAGAAACGCGAAGTCTGCCCCCTGGACGCCCCGCCCTTCTCGCGCGTTACCGTTTAACACCTCCCCTCCCTCTAAACCGTTGACAATGACTAAGATAACAGAGCCTCCACGGCATAAGGAAACCCGCCACGTGGTGATTTACGGTTACACGCGGCGCGAGCTTTCAAAGATTTTGAAACACTTCGAGGCGCAACTCCCCGAGTTCGTCAAGATGAACATAGATACCCGCAACCGCGTCACTAACATTACGCTGACCGGAATACACAGCGGCGTGGAACTGCTGCGCTTCAAGATGAACCGCTTCCAGCAGAATATCCGCGACCTCTTCGACGAAGAAACCGTGACGACCGAAGACAAGACGCCGGCCCAGGTGCTGGGCGAGCTGCTGACCGAACGGGAACTCAGCGTGTCGAGCGCCGAGAGCTGCACCGGCGGCAATATCGCCCACCGTATAGTGGAGGTTCCCGGGTCGTCGGCCTACTTCCTCGGGAGCGTCGTAAGCTATTCCAACGACGTGAAAGCCAGCGTATTGGGCGTCTCGCGCCGCGACCTCGACCAGTGTGGCGCCGTCAGCCGGGAGGTGGTCTGCCAGATGGTGGAGGGAGTCTGCCTACTGATGCGCACCGACTGCGGGATAGCCACCTCCGGAATAGCCGGGCCCGACGGCGGCTCGAAGTTCAAGCCCGTGGGGACAGTGTGGATAGCCGCCAAGTGCCTGGACCGTGTCGTGAGCGAGTGCATCCGCTTCGAGGGAACCCGCAACGAGGTCATCGAGCAGGCCACCAACCACGGCCTCTTCATGCTCATAAAGCTCCTGCGTAACAACTACGTGATGCAGGAAGACTTCACCGACGAGTAAATTATGCGACGTCGCCCTCCCTGCCCGCCTGACTTTAACACTCGCCGCCTGAACAAAAGCTCCCGCCTCTTCATTGAAATAGATATGGAACCTGAATACAATCCCCGACGGGGCGACCTGCTCATAGCAAGCCCGTTTCTCGACGAAATACCCTTCGGCCACTCCGTGGTGCTCCTGCTCGACACAGACAGCCGCGGCGGCGTCATGGGACTCTCCCTGAACATACCTACCGCCGTGACCCTCGGCGACCTGCTCCCCGAACTCGGCGTGAAACAGAATATAGAAATCTACAGCGGCGGACCCTGCGAACACGAACGCCTCTTCCTGCTCCATACCCTGGGCGAAAGCGTGGAAGGAGCCATAGAGATAATGCCCGGCCTATACGTCGGCGGCAAGATAGAAGACGTGGCACGCTACCTCAACGACGGCGGCGACGCCTCTGCGATGCGCTTCTTCCTCGGATACAGCGGCTGGCATCCCGGACAATTGGGCAACGAACTGAAAGAGAAAGCATGGGCCCTCTCCCACATAAAAAAAGGGGAAAAGCTCTTCGACGGCCAGGGCACCGAATACTGGCGCACGAAGATAGGACGCCTCGGCGAAGAATACCGCCCCTGGCTGATACTCCCCACCGTAGAGGAACTGAACTGACCCCGTCCCCACCCCATCGCCCGACCAACCGACCGATAATACTTTACTGACTTATGACACTCAAGAACGACACTATGCTCTCCGGCGGCAAATACCGGATTGTCCGGTTTATCAGCGCCGGCGGCTTCGGCTGCACATACGAGGCCGTACACACCCTGATGAATACACGCGTGGCCATCAAGGAGTTCTTCCCCAAGGACTTCTGCAACCGCGACGAAAATACCTCGCAAATCTCCGTCGGCACAAAGAGCCAGGTGGAGCTCGTGGCGCGCCTCAAGAAGCAGTTCCTGCGCGAAGCCAAGGTGCTCTTCGACATGAAACACCCCTCCGTGGTGCGCGTAATCGACTTCTTCGAGGAGAACGGAACCGCCTATTACGTAATGGATTACATAGACGGCCCCTCGCTGGAACAGATACTGAAAGAGAACGGCCCCATGCCCGAACCCCAGGCCGTGAAGTACGTATCGCAGATTTGCGACGCCCTCGGTTACGTCCACTCGCAAGGAAAGGTGCACCTCGACCTGAAACCAAACAACGTGATGATAGACAGCCCGGACGGACGCGCCGTGCTCATCGACTTCGGCACCTCGAAACAGTATTCCACCGACGGCGGGGTGACAAGCACGATGATGGGACTGACACCCGGCTACGCCCCTCCCGAGCAATGCAGTAACGACATAAAAGACCTCGGCGCCGCCTCAGACATATACGCCCTGGGCGCCACGCTCTACCGTATGCTGACCGGCAACACGCCCGTAGACTCGCTGAGCCGCAGCGCCGGAACGCAGTTGCTGCCGCTCCCTCCCACGGTCTCCCCCTCGGTGGCGATGGCCATAGAGCGCGCCATGACGCTGAACCGCAACCTGCGTCCGCAATCGGCCGAAGAGTTCATGCAGATAATCCGCGGCGCGGCTCCGCAGACGCCTCCTCCCGCCCCCGCCGCCGACAGCGGCGCCACACACATAGCGACTCCCGGCGCAGGCTCCGGCGGTAACAACGGCGGGGCTTACGGCGGCAACCCCGCCCCTTACGGAGGGGGCGACGGCGGATATGGCGGACCGCAAAGCCCTTACGGCCAAGGCTTCGGAGGAAACCATTATCCTCCCCGAAAGAAAGGGATGTCGAAAGGCGCCGTCGTCGCCATAACGATAGCCTCCGTCCTCTTCGTGCTCTTCGCCGCCCTGATAATCTGGGCAATAGCGAGCCCCGACGAAACCCCGGTCTCCGCTGCCGACACCGATTCCGTGGTTGAAGAATCCATTGTTTCCTTCATCGGGACTGATACGGAGCCGGTTGAGGCAGTCCCGGAAGAACCCAAGACAGAGGCGGATTGTATCTCCGGGACCAACGGACTCGGCCTCACCTTAGGCAAGCACAATTACCAAGGCTACTTCCAGCACGGCTCCGACCAATGGCCGGTATCGCTGTCGCTGACCGCCACCGACAGCTATCCCTACGTTACGAACGCAAGCTATCGCAATGAGTCGCAAGGAATAACGCTGCCGCTGACAGTAGTAAACGAAGGCAGCCACGACCTTGTCTTAGCAAACGCCAAAGGACAATTCACGCTGCGCCTGAACCGCAACGGCGACGGCTGGAGCGGCCAAGCCACCTGGAAAGACATGACCCTCCCCTGCCTCTTCTTCTGAGCTGCCTCTCCACGGAAATTGTCCCCTAACGTAAAACAACTAAAACAAAGTATTGATATACAACCAATTATAAAAGGAGACAGACACTTCCTGCGAGTGCTTGTCTCCTTGCGTTATATAGTGAGTAAATAGGGTCAGGGGAGGAGGCGGAGGCGGTAGCGGCGGATGGCGCCGGGGGTGCCGGTGTCGGGGCGCGGGAGGTATTGGAGGGCCGTCAGGTCGTAGTCGCGGCCGAGGTCTATCAGGATGGCGTGCGGGAAGGGCGTGCCGGGCTTCGTGCTCCAATAGGTGCTTTCCTGAAGGTCGAAGGTCTTCTCGCCGGTACGGTTGGCCGCGGCGTCTTCGCTGTCGGCGTACATTACTTTCCACCCTTCGCGCGAAATACGCTTGCCGTCGCCGTCGAGCAGGTAGAGTTCCGCTATCGAAGTGACGTCGTCGCCTCCGAATCCGTCGAGCACCTCTATCACAAGATTGCGGCCGCGAGCGGGTTCCGTGAAGTCCACCTGCTGCCATCCCGCGCGGTTGTCAAACTCACCTTCCGCTACCGTTACGGCATCGGAGAGGTCTGGCATCTTGTCGAGGCGGCGCAGTCCGTTGCCGAACCGGAGGCAGTCGATTACGGGCTTTTTCAGGCCGCGGCTCTTGGCTTCGCGCGGTCCGAGGATGTCGAATACAAGTATCTCGTTCTCACCCTCCCGGAGCCAGCAACCGGGTGTGTAGAGCGTCTGTTGCGGACCTATTTCCCAGATGCGGCCGAGGGGATGGCCGTTGACGTATACGAGTCCTTTGCCCCAGGTGGAGAAGTCGAGGAAGGTATCGGCGGGATTGCTGACATTGAAGGTGCCGCGGTAGACGCCGCGTGCCATGCGGTCTTGCGTGGCGGAGCTTGCGGGGTCGCCTTTCGCTTCGGATATATCCCTGAATGTCATGGATTTATACGTTTCGTAAGCATCGGGGATGAGGTAGACGTTCCAGTCGCGGAGCTTGCAGGTGAAGGGATAGCCGTCGCGGTCTTCGGTGACGCTGACTGAGCCGGTTATTCCTTTGAAATCCTTTATCGCGCGGCCGAAATTGATGCGTCCGAGAGCTTCGACGAGGATGTCGAGGCGGTCACCCTTGCGGCACGGCGGGATGGCTATCTGCGTTTCGCCCAAGCGGCGGTCGAGGGCGCCGACGTAGCGGCCGTCGATGAAGATTTGCGCGTAGTCATGCGGCTCGTCTACGGTGAGCAGCGACGTCTCCTTCAGTTCGGGAAGCGTGGTGGAGTAAACCATCGAGCCGAAGCCCTGGTCATACTCTTCCATTGTGCGTATATCCTTGTCGCACATGGGGTTAGAGAGGTTTCCGGCAAGGGGTGCGAACTCCGTGAACTTGAACTCCCTGACGGTGCCGACGGGGATTGCGGCAGGTACTTTTGCCTGCTTCACGCCGTCCATATATTTGGCGAGGGTCTTGCGCAGGAGGTTGTATTTCGGCGTGGGGGCACCCTGCTCGTCGATTGGGGCGTCATAGTCGTATGAGGTGACATCGGGGGCGAATCCGGGTGAGTTTGCGCCTGCCCAGTGTCCCCAGTTGGTGCCTCCGTGGGTCATGTAGAGGCTGAAAGAGATGCCTTTCGAGAGCATTTCGTCTATGCCGGCTATCATGGCGTCGGCGGGTCGCGTCTCGTGGTTGGCTCCCCACTTGTCGAACCATCCGCTCCAAAACTCGGAGCACATGAGCGGCGACTCGGGACGCAGCTCCTTGAGTCGGGCGAACTGCTCGTCAATGTCGGCGCCCGTGCCGAAGTTCATTGTCCAGATAAGGTCGTCGAGGCCGTTGTTCTCGAAGTTGGATGCCCAGTCGCACTGGAAAAGGGTGACGTCGGGGCCGAAGTTCTTGCGCAGCATGTCGCGGATTGTGGCCACGTACGGCTTGTCGGTGCCGTAGCTGCCGTACTCGTTCTCCACCTGAACCATGATGATAGGTCCGCCCTTGTCTATGGTGAGGTCGCCGACCTGCCCGGCCACTTTCTGCTGGAAGAGGTCCACGCGCTCGAGGAAGTAGGGGTCGGCTTCGCGCAGGCGTATGTCCTTGTGTTTCAGGAGCCACCACGGGAGTCCTCCCATTTCCCACTCGGCGCAGACGTAAGGGCCGGGACGCAGGATAACCTTCATGTCGTTGTCGCGGCAGAGCTCAACGAAGGCGCGGAGGTCATTCTGGCCGGTGAAGTCAAACTCACCCTCGCGCGGCTCGTGGACGTTCCAGAAGACGTATAGGCAGATAGTGTTCATGCCCAGTGCCCTCGACATCTTGATACGGTGGTCCCAGTATTCGCGCGGTATTCTCGGGTAGTGCAACTCGGCTGCCTTGACGACATACGGCTTGCCGTTGAGCAGGAAAGTGCCGTCGCCGGCCTCGAACTTGCCCTTTTCGGGAGATGACTGCGTTGCTTGGGGAGATTGCGCCGATGCCGCTTGCAAGCCGACGACCAACGCGATGAGGATAAAAGAGATTTGGGTTAAAATCCGCTTCATTAGTAAGAATTTATTTTCAATTAGAGGAAGAAAACACTGCGCAGCGAAAAAGCATACAAGCAGACTCAAACCTCAAATAAATAACGTAGAAAATCCCGAGAATGATATATGCACGCTCCAATTTGTGCAGTCACAATTCCGAGGGTTTACCGCAGGCCGGGAGGCCTACGCTCCCTATTGGCACACATCCTACGTCCTCCGGGACATATAAAAAAGAAGTGCGCCGACCGGAGGCTGCGGAGCGCGGGTCAGCACACAGGGAGGGTTGGGATATTTCTTTCTTTGCTTTTTCGCCACTGCCTTACAGGCCGGAAGAAGCAAGATGGAGTGACTTCTGTCTTAGGGAAAATTACTTGAGAGCGTCCTTGACAGCGTCGTTGGGCACCATTTCCTCTTTGAAGATATAAGCGCCGGTCTTGGGAGATTTCTCCATTTTGATGACTTTGCTGTATGTGCGTCCTTCACCTTTCTGAAGAGACGCGACGGTTTTTTTTGCCATGGCTTATGTCTTTATTTTATTTCTTTGTGGATGGTCATTTTTTTGAGGATGGGGTTGTATTTCTTC
>DKVK01000081.1:11249-11398 GCA_002491165.1 Porphyromonadaceae bacterium UBA7180 | reverse complement strand
GTTCAAATCCCGCCATCGGCTCCACAGACTCCCCATTAGGGGAGTCTTTTCAAACGATTTATCATTTAATCAAAATAACACAAGTTATGGCTAAAGAACATTTCGAAAGAACCAAACCGCATGTCAACATCGGTACTATCGGCCACGTT
>DKVK01000081.1:10669-10914 GCA_002491165.1 Porphyromonadaceae bacterium UBA7180 | reverse complement strand
CACGTTGACCATGGTAAGACCACCCTCACCGCAGCCATCACAAAGGTGCTCGCTGAAAAAGGTCTTTCTGAAGCTCGTTCGTTCGACTCTATCGACAACGCTCCCGAAGAGAAAGAGCGTGGTATTACTATCAACACTGCACACGTAGAATACGAAACAGCTAACCGCCACTACGCTCACGTAGACTGCCCGGGACACGCTGACTACGTTAAGAACATGGTTACCGGTGCTGCTCAGATGGACGG
>DKVK01000081.1:0-10381 GCA_002491165.1 Porphyromonadaceae bacterium UBA7180 | reverse complement strand
GGACGGTGCTATCATCGTGGTTGCAGCTACCGACGGTCCGATGCCCCAGACACGTGAGCACATCCTGCTCGCCCGTCAGGTGAACGTTCCCCGTCTGGTTGTTTTCATGAACAAATGCGACATGGTAGACGACCCCGAAATGCTCGAGCTCGTTGAAATGGACATGCGTGACCTCCTGTCACAATACGAATACGACGGCGACGAGACTCCCGTCATCCAAGGTTCCGCTCTCGGCGCCCTCAACGGCGAACCCCAGTGGGTTGAGAAAGTTATGGAACTCATGGATGCTGTCGATAACTGGATTCCCCTGCCCCCGCGCGATGTGGATAAACCTTTCCTTATGCCTGTCGAGGACGTATTCTCCATCACAGGTCGTGGTACGGTTGCCACCGGTCGTATCGAAGCCGGTCGCGTGAAAGTAGGTGACGAAGTTCAGATCCTTGGCCTCGGTGCCGACAAGAAGTCTGTTGTTACCGGCGTTGAGATGTTCCGCAAGATCCTCGACGAAGGTGAAGCCGGCGATAACGTTGGTCTGCTCCTCCGCGGTATCGACAAGAACGAAATCAAACGTGGTATGGTTGTCTGCCACCCGGGTCAGGTTCAGCCCCACGACCACTTCAAGGCTCAGGTTTATATCCTGAAGAAAGAAGAGGGCGGCCGTCACACTCCGTTCCACAACCACTATCGTCCCCAGTTCTACATCCGTACACTCGACGTGACCGGTGAGATCAAACTCCCCGAAGGTGTAGAGATGGTTATGCCCGGCGATAACGTTGAAATCGACGTTAAGCTCATCACTCCGGTAGCTTGCGACGCAGGTCTTCGTTTCGCTATCCGTGAAGGTGGCCGCACCGTTGGTTCGGGTCAGATTACCCAGGTATTCGACGACTAATCGAATCGCAGCGTCTTAGCCCGCCCCGAGGCAGGTGATAAGATAAACACAAAACAGCGGGGCTTCGCCCACAGTGAATGGTGAAAGCCCCGCTACATACGGGAATAGCTCAGTCGGTAGAGCACTGGTCTCCAAAACCAGGTGTCGGGAGTTCGAGCCTCTCTTCCCGTGCAAACAGGACAGAAAATGAAATTAGTAAAAGATATAAAGGAATCTTATAACGAACTCGTTTATAAGGTTTCTTGGCCGACTCAAAAACAGCTGGTCAACAGCGCCATGCTCGTGTTGATAGCTTCCATCATCATCGCAGCTTTCATATGGGTTGTTGACTGGGTGTTCAACCGTTTAATGGAGTTAATCTACAGTCTCAGTTTCTAATCATTACAGTAGACATCAATGGCTGACGAAATGACCGGGGCAGACGTTCAGAACGCTGCCGGCACACAGAATGTGAAGCGAGGTTGGTTTGTATTGCGTGCCATCTCAGGCAAGGAAGCGAAAGTCAAGGAAATCCTTGACGCCGCCATCCGCAACACCGACCTCGGACGTTACGTATTCCAAGTCTTGATTCCTACTGAACCGGTTTATCAAACTCGCAATGGCAAGAAGGTGCTCAAGCAGCGCACTCTCTATAGCGGGTATGTTTTTGTGGAATGCCGTCTGGTAAAGACAGAGACCCGCGGCAAGGAGGGTAGTACCACCGTTTTCTACAAACTGCCCGGAGAGGTGCAGTACGAGTTGCGCAACACCACCAATGTCATTGACTTCCTGCGTGGACGGGCCAAGAACTCGGAACCCGAGATGCTGCGCGAGAAGGAGGTGATGAGAATGCTGGGAGCCGCCGATAACCTCATGGAAATGCAGGAAACCGACGGCGAGAACTTCATGCCCGGCGAACACGTTAAGGTTACCTTCGGTGCCTTCAACGGCTTCCGCGGCGAGGTCAAGGAGGTTAATCAGGACCGTAAGAAACTTAAGGTCGAGATTAAGATTTTTGACCGTATGGTTGACCTTGAGTTGGAAAACTCCCAAGTGGAAAGGGAATAAGTGTCGATGTTGTTACGCTTCGATACCGTGTTCTCTGATTTAAACAACATTAAAACAAACAGAAATGGCAAAAGAACTTGCTGGACAGATTAAATTGCAGATTAAAGGCGGAGCTGCAAACCCTTCGCCGCCCGTAGGTCCCGCACTGGGTTCCAAGGGTATCAATATCATGGAATTTTGCAAGCAATTCAATGCCCGCACTCAGGATAAGGCTGGAAAGGTACTTCCCGTGGTCATCAGCTACTATTCGGACAAGAGCTTCGACTTCATTGTCAAGACTCCCCCGGTAGCAGTGCAGCTTAAGGAAGCAGCCAAAATCAAAAGCGGCTCGGCACAGCCCAACCGCACCAAAGTAGCCGAAATCACCTGGGAACAGGTCAAGACAATTGCCGAAGACAAAATGCCTGACTTAAACTGTTTCACTGTGGAGTCTGCTATGCGTATGGTAGCCGGCACCGCGCGCAGCATGGGTATAACTGTCAAGGGTGCATTCCCTGAATCAAACTAAAAATCTTCAAGCAAAATGAGTAAACTGACAAAAAATCAAAAGTTGGCTTTGTCGAAGATTGAACCTGGGAAAGCTTACACTTTAGCAGAGGCTGCCGAAAAGGTTAAGGAAATCACCTACACCAAATTCGATTCCTCTCTTGACATAGACGTCCGTCTGGGCGTTGACCCCCGCAAGGCCAACCAGATGGTGCGCGGCGTCGTTTCCCTGCCCCACGGCACCGGTAAACAGGTACGCGTCCTGGTGCTTTGCAACCCTGACGCCGAGGCTGCTGCTAAAGAGGCCGGCGCCGACTATGTAGGTCTCGACGAGTATATCCAGAAGATCAAAGGCGGCTGGACCGACGTTGACGTCATCATCACCCAGCCTGCCATCATGGGTAAGATCGGTCCCCTCGGTCGCATCCTCGGTCCCCGCGGACTTATGCCTAACCCCAAGAGCGGTACAGTGACCATGGATGTCGCCAAGGCCGTCAAGGAAGTTAAGCAGGGTAAGATTGACTTCAAGGTTGACAAGACCGGCATCGTCCATGCCTCCATCGGCAAGGTAAGCTTCTCACCGGAAGCCATGACCGACAATGCCCGCGAATTCATCAACACTCTGATAAAACTCAAACCGGCCACTGCCAAGGGTACCTATATCAAGAGCATTTATCTTTCGTCGACCATGAGCCCCGGCGTAAAGGTTGACACCAAATCAATCGCAGAATAACCCTGTAAACCGACTTAGATATGAAAAAGGAAGATAAAGCTATTATCATAGAGAAGATAGGGAAAACCATCGGCGAATACAGCTGCCTCTATCTTACCCAGACCGCAGGGCTTAACGCAGAGAAGACAAGCGCACTGCGCCGCGAGTGCTTCAAAAGCGATGTCAAGATGATGTGTGTGAAGAACACGCTTCTGAAAATCGCCCTCGAAGCTGCAGAAATTGATTACTCGGGTCTGTATGACACACTCCACGGCGAAACTACTCTCATGCTCAGCAACACAGGCAACGCTCCTGCCAAGCTGATCAAGAAATTCCGTCAGAAAGACGAAACCCTTCCGATGCTCAAAGGAGCGTTCGTTGAAGAGACAGTATACATCGGTGAGGACCAGTTGGAGACCCTCGCCCATATCAAGAGCAAGAACGAACTCATCGCCGACGTCATCGGACTTCTCCAGTCGCCCGCGAAGAACGTTATCAGCGCTCTCCAGTCAGGTGGCAACAAGCTGCATGGCATCCTCGAAACTCTCTCCAACAAGTAAAATTCACATCGTAAAAAAACAAAAAAACAAATACTACAATGGCAGATTTGAAAGCATTTGCAGACCAATTGGTTAACCTGACCGTAAAAGAAGTAAACGAACTGGCCCAGATCCTCAAAGAAGAGTACGGCATCGAGCCCGCCGCAGCAGCAGTAGCAGTAGCAGCAGGTGGCGCAGCCGGTGGCGAGGCTGTTGAAGAAAAATCCAATTTCGACGTAGTTCTGAAGGCTCCGGGCGCTTCGAAACTCGCTGTCGTTAAGCTCGTGAAAGAGCTCACAGGTCTCGGCCTGAAAGACGCTAAAGCTCTCGTTGACGGCGCTCCCGGCGTTGTTAAGGAAGGTCTCCCCAAAGCTGAAGCCGAGGGCATGAAGAAACAGCTCGAAGAGGCAGGCGCAGAAGTTGAACTCAAATAATACAGCTCCCTGCTGAAAAATAGGTTAAGAACGACTGCGCACGCACGCGTTCTTAACCTTTTTTCTCTAATTCCTTTGCTTCGCTTCTCCACGAGTGTCATCGGTATTCCGGCTGGTTTGGACTTAAGAAGCGGCGGGTAATGTTCCGAGCGATTTCCAAACCAACTAAAGTGATACTGCCTCTGCGGCCTTATGACGTAAGTAAATTCTCGGCGCTACGCATATTCGGAGAAACCACTTATACTTGGTCAGCAATCTTATTGGTAGTGTAAGCCTCGGGAAGTAAGACCATGGAAAATTCGATAACTGCGGTTGGCAGACAGGAATGCTTTAGGTAAAGGAACTTTAAGAGGAATTAAGAAACCGTAACTCTAATTGGCATGTAATTTATACTGACAGAGACCCTGCATTGGCTCAGTATGTCCGTATAGGTTATAGGCCTTTGCGTGAATAGTGGACAATAATCTCCGCATATAGCGCTAATATCGGCAGAATCCAAGGCATTATTCGATTAGTTTTTCTCATCAGAAAAGGTTTTTCTTCAATAAGATGTCGTAAGATTCCCCCCTATGCGACCCGGGCCCGGGCTTTACCTGTGTCGATTGCAAGTCGCTACACCTATACCCTCCGCACGGCAGCCTCTCTTCGTCCGGAGACATATAGAGGTATTCAGCCGGAAGGTAATCCCCCGAACGGATAAATTCCGGAAGTGAAAACTCATGAAGATATTCTCTCGCCTCGAAAATAACACTCTCATCCTCGACACCGCGGCCAGTCTGCGGTGAAACAACCCAAAACCTACCCAAATGTCAGTCAAAACAACCGATAAACCGCGTGTAAATTTTGGCACAGTCAAGAATCCGCTCCCATATCCGGATTTCCTTGAGGTGCAGCTCGAATCGTTCCGTGATTTTCTCCAGTTGGACACACCCCCCGAGTCGCGCAAGAACCAGGGGCTTTATAAGGTGTTCGCCGAGAACTTCCCCATAGCAGATACCCGGAACAATTTCGTGTTGGAGTTTTTGGATTACTATATCGACCCGCCGCGCTACACCATAGCAGAGTGTCTGGAGCGCGGACTCACGTATAGTGTACCTCTGAAAGCTAAGTTGAAGCTGTTCTGCACCGACCCCGACCATGAAGATTTCGACACCGTTATCCAGGATGTTTATCTGGGTCCGATTCCCTACATGACAGAGCAGGGTACGTTTATCATCAACGGAGCCGAGCGCGTCATCGTGTCGCAGCTACACCGTTCGCCCGGTGTCTTCTTCGGCCAGAGCATCCACGCCAACGGCACAAAGCTCTACTCGGCGCGTATCATACCGTTCCGCGGCTCCTGGATAGAGTTCGCCACCGACATCAACAACGTGATGTACGCCTACATCGACCGTAAGAAGAAGCTCCCCGTAACCACGCTGCTGCGTGCCATCGGCATGGAGAGCGACAAGGAGCTCCTCGAAATCTTCGACCTCGGCGAAGAAGTGCGCGTCAACAAAACCAATCTCAAGAAATACAAAGGCCGCGAGCTGGCCGGTAATGTAACCAAATCGTATCTCGAAGACTTCACCGACGAGGATACCGGCGAGGTCGTATCCGTTGAACGCAACGAGATACTGCTAAACCGTGGCATCGAGCTTACCGACGAGGTGATAGACGAAATCCTCGAAACGGGCGTAAGCTCAATCATGGTGAAACGCGAGGACGCCAGCAACACCGACGCCTCCATCATTTTCAACACCCTCGACAAGGACCCCTCGAACTCCGAACGCGAGGCGGTGCAGCACGTCTATCGTCAGTTGCGCAACGCCGAGCCGCCGGATGACGCTTCCGCACGCGAGGTCATACAGAACCTCTTCTTCTCCGAGAAGCGCTACGACCTGGGCGAAGTGGGACGTTACCGCATCAACAAAAAGCTCAATCTCGACACGTCTCCCGACGTCAAGGTGCTTACCCGTGAGGACATCATCTGCATCATCAAGCACCTCATAACCCTCATCAACGCCAAGGCAGAGGTCGATGATATCGACCACCTCTCCAACCGCCGCGTCCGCACCGTAGGAGAGCAGCTCTACAACCAGTTCGGAGTGGGGCTGGCACGTATGTCGCGCACCATCCGCGAGCGCATGAACGTGCGTGACAACGAGGTGTTCACCCCCATCGACCTCATCAACGCCAAGACCATCTCGTCGGTCATCAACACCTATTTCGGCACCAATGCGCTGTCGCAGTTCATGGACCAGACTAACCCGCTGGCCGAGATGACGCACAAGCGCCGTATGTCGGCCCTCGGTCCCGGCGGTCTGTCGCGTGAGCGCGCGGGCTTCGAGGTGCGGGACGTGCACTACACCCACTACGGGCGCCTTTGCCCTATCGAGACCCCTGAAGGCCCGAATATCGGCCTTATTTCCTCGCTCTGCGTCTACGCCAAAATCAATAACCTCGGCTTCATCGAGACCCCTTACCGCAAAGTCACCGACGGCGTGGTGGATCTCGACAACAACGATGTCATCTACATGACGGCCGAAACAGAGGAGGGCAAGACCATAGCACAGGGCAACGCCCCGCTCAACGACGACGGCAGCTTCATCAACAATAAGGTGAAGGCACGCCGCGAGGCCGACTTCCCCATCGTGCAGCCGGATCAGATTGACCTCATGGACGTGGCTCCTATCCAGATAGCCTCCATCGCGGCTGCCCTCATCCCGTTCCTGGAGCACGACGACGCCAACCGCGCGCTCATGGGTTCGAACATGATGCGCCAGGCTGTGCCCCTGCTGCGCAGCGAGGCCCCCATCGTCGGCACCGGCATCGAAGAGCAGCTTATCAAGGATTCCCGCACGCAGATTATGGCCGAAGGCCCGGGCGTGATAGAATACGTGGACGCAAGCGTTATCCGTATCTGCTACGACCGCACCGAAGACCAGGAGTTTGTATCATTTGAGTCGCCCGTCAAGGAATACCGTCTGCCCAAATTCCGCCGCACCAACCAGGGGACGACCATCGACCTTCGCCCCATCTGCGAGGCCGGTCAGCGCGTGGAGAAAGGGGACATCCTCACCGAAGGCTACTCCACCGAGAAAGGGGAGCTGGCCCTGGGCCGCAACCTGAAGGTGGCATTCATGCCCTGGAAGGGTTACAACTATGAGGACGCCATCGTGCTCAACGAGCGTATGGTTCGCGAGGACATCCTTACCTCAATGCACGTGGACGAATACACCCTGGAGGTCCGCGAAACCAAACGCGGTATGGAAGAGCTTACCAGCGACATCCCCAACGTCAGCGAAGACGCTACGAAGGACCTCGACGAGCGCGGCATCATCCGCGTCGGCGCGCACGTAGTGCCCGGCGACATCATGATCGGTAAGATTACCCCGAAAGGGGAGAGCGACCCCACCCCGGAGGAGAAACTGCTCCGCGCCATCTTCGGCGACAAGGCCGGCGACGTCAAGGACGCCTCCCTCAAGGCCTCGCCCTCGCTCAAGGGCGTGGTAATCGGCACGAACCTCTTCAAGCGCGCCGAGAAACCCAAGAACGGCCGCCGCGGCGCCAACGCCGAACTCGAACAGCTCGACACCGATTATGCAACACGCCAGAAGGAACTGCTCAACATCATGGTGGGCAAGATGCACACTCTGCTCGACTCCATGACCTCTGCAGGCGTCAAAGACTTCATCGGCGTGGACATCATAGAGAAAGGGCGCAGCTTCTCGGAGGTAAACTTCGAGAGCATCGACTACGAAACCATCAACCTCAGCAACTGGACCGATGACGAGCGCATCAACGGCATGGTGGCAGACCTGATCACCAACTATATGCGCAAGTCCAAGGAGATAGACAGCGAGCTGCGCCGCAAGAAGTTCGACATCACCATCGGCGACGAACTTCCCTCCGGCATCATGCAGATGGCCAAGGTCAGCATCGCCAAGAAGCGTAAAATCGGCGTCGGCGACAAGATGGCCGGCCGACACGGCAACAAGGGTATCGTCAGTCGCGTAGTACGCCAGGAAGACATGCCGTTCCTCGAAGACGGTACTCCGGTCGACATCGTACTGAACCCGCTGGGTGTGCCTTCGCGTATGAACCTCGGCCAGATATTCGAGACCGTACTCGGCTGGGCCGGACGCGAACTCGGCGAGAAATTCGCGACACCGATTTTCGACGGCGCCTCGCTCGACGACCTCAACGAATGGACCGACAAGGCAGGGCTGCCGCGCTACGGCAAGACTTACCTCTACGACGGCGGCACCGGCGACCGCTTCGACCAGCCCGCTACCGTAGGTGTCATCTACATGCTGAAACTCGGCCACATGGTCGAGGACAAGATGCACGCCCGCAGCATCGGTCCGTACTCCCTCATCACGCAGCAGCCGCTCGGCGGTAAGGCACAGTTCGGCGGCCAGCGCTTCGGAGAGATGGAGGTCTGGGCGCTCGAAGCCTTCGGCGCCGCCCACATCCTCCAGGAAATACTCACCATCAAGAGCGATGACGTGGTGGGACGTTCCAAGGCCTACGAAGCCATCGTGAAGGGCGACCCGATGCCCGAACCCGGAATCCCCGAATCGCTCAACGTGCTCCTGCACGAGCTCCGCGGTCTCGGCCTCAGCATTACGCTCGACTAAAATAAAATATGCCGCCTGTCGGTTCCGGACCATAGTTGTGTCCGGGACCGCGCGGGGCATAATGGAAAAATATAATCCGGAGTTGCCGCCGAAAGCAGCCGCAAGGGGAGAGCAGGCAAAGCGCATGCGTTCCCGAAATGGCGGTACAAGCCGCAGTCTGAAAGGATTTCCCCCGAATGCGGAAACGGCAAAAGTGACACCGGTCAAAAAACAGAATTTGAAAGAAACAACGATATATGGCCTTTAGAAAAGATAATAAAATAAAGAGCAACTTCTCGCGAATCACGATCGGACTTGCATCTCCCGAGGAGATCAAGAAAAGCTCGTCGGGAGAGGTTCTCAAACCCGAGACCATCAACTATCGTACGTACAAGCCGGAACGCGACGGCCTGTTCTGCGAGAAAATCTTCGGTCCGGTGAAGGACTACGAGTGCCATTGCGGCAAGTACAAACGCATCCGCTACAAAGGTATCGTCTGCGACCGTTGCGGCGTGGAAGTTACCGAGAAGAAGGTGCGCCGCGAACGCATGGGCCACATAGAACTGGTGGTGCCCGTGGCCCACATCTGGTACTTCCGCTCGCTACCGAACAAAATCGGCTACCTTCTGGGCCTTCCTTCCAAGAAGCTCGACTCGGTGATCTACTACGAGCGCTACATCGTGCTCAACCCCGGTCAGACCGACACCCAGAAGCTCGACCTGCTTACCGAGGAGGAATATCTCGACATCATGGACAGAATAGGCGACGAAAACGACGCTCTGGAAGACGGCGACCCTAACAAGTTCGTCGCCAAGATGGGCGCAGAGGCGGTCTATGACCTGCTCCAGGAACTCGACCTCACCAAGCTTGCCGCCGACCTCAAGGTGACGGCCGACTGCAACGGCTCGCAGCAGCGCAAGACCGAGGCCCTGAAACGCCTCCAGGTGGTCAACTCGTTCCTCTCGTCGGCCGACCGTAACAAGCCGGAGTGGATGATTCTCAAGACCGTCCCGGTTATTCCCCCCGAACTCCGTCCCCTCGTGCCGCTCGACGGCGGACGCTTCGCCACTTCCGACATCAACGACCTCTACCGTCGTGTCATCATCCGCAACAACCGTCTTAAACGACTCATCGAAATACAGGCTCCGGAGGTCATCCTCCGCAACGAGAAGCGTCTTCTCCAGGAGGCCGTCGACTCCCTGCTCGACAACTCCCGCAAATCGTCGGCGGTCAAGAGCGACGTCAACCGTCCCCTCAAGTCCCTTTCCGACTCTCTGAAAGGCAAGCAGGGACGTTTCCGCCAGAACTTGCTCGGTAAACGTGTGGACTACTCCGCACGTTCCGTAATCGTGGTTGGCCCCGAGCTGAAGATGCACGAGTGCGGTATCCCCAAACTCATGGCCGCCGAGCTCTACAAGCCCTTCATTATACGCCGCCTCATAGAGCGCGGCATCGTGAAGACCGTCAAGAGCGCCAAGAAAATCGTGGACCGCAAGGAACCGGTTGTATGGGACATCCTCGAATACGTGATGAAAGGGCACCCCGTGCTGCTCAACCGTGCCCCTACACTGCACCGCCTCGGTATCCAGGCCTTCCAGCCCAAGATGATCGAGGGCAAGGCTATCCAGCTCCACCCGCTGGCATGTACCGCCTTCAACGCCGACTTTGAC
>DKVK01000047.1:10712-15550 GCA_002491165.1 Porphyromonadaceae bacterium UBA7180 | reverse complement strand
TGTTTAATTTGAACACTTACTTAACTTTTATAAATAGCCCAGATGACGCTCCCGGCACGGCGACGCCTGCAATTCGCTTCGGCCATATTCGCGACACTGCTCCTCTTCGCGGCGGTATTGCTTACCGGCGGCGTCCCCATCCCGGCACGCGACGTCCTGGGCGCGCTCCTCGGCGACGAAGGGGTAAAAGCCTCTTGGCGCACCATCGTGGTGGAGGCGCGGCTACCGTTCGCCGTCACGGCATTGCTCGCGGGGGCGGCGCTCTCAGTGGCAGGGCTCATGCTCCAGACCACCTTCCGCAACCCGCTGGCAGGCCCCTCAATCATGGGCATCTCCTCCGGAGCGTCGCTCGGAGTGGCGGTAATAGTGCTCGGCGTCGGCGGTCTCGGCCTCACCGGCGGCTCCCTCGCCATGGGAAGCGCAATCGTCGGGGCATTGCTCGGCGCCGCGGCAATATTGCTACTGCTCTCGCTCTTTTCCTCCGTCCTGAAAAGCACGCTCGGGCTGCTCATCATCGGCATCATGATAAGCTACCTCTCCAACTCGCTTGTCTCGCTGCTCAATTTCTTCGCGCCGGCCGAGGGCGTCCGCAACTTCATGCTATGGGGGATGGGGAGCTTCTCGGCCGTCACCCTGCGCGAACTCCCCTGGATGGCGCTCACCGTCACCGCCATGCTCGCTGCCTCATGCCTCGTGGCCAAACCCCTTAACGCCATGCTCCTCGGCGACCGATATATGGCGACGATGGGCTACCGCGTCGCGCGCACGCGTTCCTTGATATTACTTATCTCCGGGACGCTGACCGCCGTCGCCACGGCCTTTTGCGGACCCATAGGGTTCATCGGACTCGTGGTCCCGCACATCGCGCGGCTGCTCTTCTCCACGTCGATGCACAACGTCCTGCTCCCCGGCTGCATCATCCTCGGCGCCGCCACGGCGCTTCTCTGCGCATTGCTCAGCGTCCTCCCGGCATCCGCAGGCATCATCCCCATCAACATCATTACCCCCATCATCGGCGTGCCGGTCATCGTCTACATCATGGTCAACAGCCGCAAACTCAAATACTTCAACTGACAGCACTATGGACACGCCACTGCTCGCGACACGTTCACTCTGCGTAGGTTACGGAAAGAGACCGTTAGCCGGGCCGCTCGGCTTCACCCTCCGCGCCGGACAACTCACGGCGCTCATCGGCTGCAACGGCGTCGGCAAATCTACCCTATTGCGCACCATTACCGGCGAACTCCCGGCCATCTCCGGACGGGTAGAAATCTGCGGACGCGACCTGCGGAGCATCGCCGGACGGCATCTGGCCGAACTCGTGGCCATAGTCACCACCGAACGGCTGCAGGTCGGGGCCCTCACTGTCCGCGAACTCGTGGCGCTCGGCCGCGACCCGCACACCGGTTTCTCAGGGAGACTGTCCGGGGAAGACCGCGCCGTCGCCGACCGCGCCATGCGGAGCGTGGGAATCACACACAAGGCCGACTCCTTCATAGCCGAACTCAGCGACGGCGAGCGTCAGAAAGCCATGATAGCGCGTGCCCTGGCGCAGGAAACGCCGCTCATAGTCCTCGACGAGCCCTTCTCCTTCCTCGACGTGGCGGCGCGCATAGAAATCCTCGGGATGCTCGGACGACTCGCACGCGACCACGGCAAAGGAATCCTCTTCTCCACCCACGACGTGGCGCAAGCCCTGCGCATGGCCGACCGCATCTTCATGCTCACCCCCGCCCGCCAATTCATAGAAGGCACCCCCGGCGAGCTGACGGCCTCCGGCGCCATAAACCGCCTCTTCACCACTCCCGGCATAACCTACGACCCCGTACAGCACGACTTCATCTCCCGCCCGTGACCCCAGGAACGCCATACCCGTCGCGCATTCTCTTATTTCGTAAAAGAATCATAAAAAAAGCCCGGAATGTTATCCCGAGGCACAACCTTGCGTCAGCTTAATTCAAGTAAGCGCTGACGCAATTCATTATTCCAAACACCTTTACTAACCTTTTAGGTTATAAAAAAGGAATGTAACTCATAATGTATCGTTCTTAACCGCTCTCTTGGCAAATTCTACGAAATTTACAGAAGGAATCATTACCGGGGCATATCCGGCCTGCATTGTCAAAATAGACAGAAAACTCCTCAGATAAGGGAATGCAATTGCCGGAGCATTAATCGCCGGGAATGGCCCATTCTTAAAATCATCAGTAATAACAGAATCAGTTTCAAAGAAAAATCGCATTTCAGCTTTAACCTTAAAACCCTCCTGCCTGAAGGACACTTTAAATCCTATCCCAAAGATGTTTTTCTCATCATCGGGATACAACTGCCCGACTTCCAGACTCAGGTCGTTAGATGCCATTTCCAATTGGCCATCCCGCTCAGAAGCTTGTAAACAAAGATCTACAACACGATAATCAAGAAGTTTGATTTTCATTATGAAGCCAAATTATAGTTGTTATCACTATTTATCTCAAACTCATCGGGTAAAGTATCAGAGGTATGATAGGACATATCCTCATATATCCCATTGACGATTACGATTTCCTGCAACTCGGTCAACGAATTTTGTTGGCTCCAGGAACGCAAAACACCAAACTCTGCATTGCGGATTATACCGGCTTCACGATCTGCCTTTATCCGTTCTTCCATCCAAAGACTGAGACTTTCCACGCTTTCCGATTCCAAAGCATCATCAAGCATTTTATTTAACTCATTCAGGTCTATCATATCTAATCTTTTAATTGGAATTCATTAATGCAATTTATGTTATATACAGCCGCTTGTATGCGTTTCCTAATCGGTATCGGGAACACCTCCATAGAACCTGTAGGAATATCACACGCCAGCAAGACATCAATCTTTTCTTTCCACTTGGCCCGTATATTCAAATACTCACAAATATCCATTTGCGTAGGTTTCTTTCCTGTTAGTTTAACAATGGTCTTGGCAGTTCGTTCAAGGGCTGAAATAAAGAATTGATAATGCTCTTGGTTAAAAACCGTATCCAGTACATTATCTGAAATAATCGTGGCAGAATAAATTTGATATCTATTCTTCTTCGATTTTATACCCCAACGAATAGCATCAATCTCATCAGCCCAAAAATAATATGCCGTTCCAAACCACGCATCCTTTCTCTCACAAAGGATCGGTCGGCTTAGGACTGTGCCTCTATCTTCTTGGGTATGGAACATCAGTTGGTTCATGTCAAGGTATAGTTTATACTTCAATTTACAAAATTAGGACATTTTTCCAAAATCTCCAAATGTACCACTATTTTTTCGCAGTTTTCTTAAATCGGTGCCAAAAAAAAGAAAAGCCGGACCCCTTATTCGGGAGCCCGGCCTGAGAGATATTTTGTCTATGTTTAACCTTTCGCAGTCAGGATATTACATCATGCCCATGCCGCCCATTCCGGGATTCGGCATTGCGGGAGCCGCGGGGTTTTCCTCTTTCTTGTCGGCGATAACACATTCGGTGGTGAGGAACATTCCGGCGATGCTTGCGGCGTTCTCAAGCGCTACGCGTGTCACCTTGGCGGGGTCGATTACACCGCTCTCGAAGAAGTTCTGGTATTCGCCGGTACGGGCGTTGTAACCGAAGTCGCCCTTGCCTTCCTTCACTTTCTGAACGATAACGGCACCTTCCACACCGGCGTTGTCAACTATCTGGCGCATAGGCTCTTCTATGGCGCGGCGGATAATCTGGATACCGGTGTTCTCGTCGTCGTTGTCGCCCTTGAGTTCTTCGAGCATGGGGAGTGTGCGGATGTAAGCCACGCCGCCGCCCGGGACGATACCTTCGGCTATGGCGGCACGCGTTGCGCTCAGCGCGTCGTCCACGCGGTCCTTCTTCTCCTTCATCTCCACCTCCGAGGGGGCGCCGATGTAGAGCACTGCCACGCCCCCTGCCAGCTTGGCCAGGCGTTCCTGCAGTTTCTCCTTGTCGTAGGAGGAGGTCGTGGCTTCCATCTGTGCCTTTATCTGGTTTACGCGAGCTTCGATAGCCTCTTTGCTCCCGGCGCCGTTGACTATGATAGTATTGTCCTTGTTGACGGTAATCTTCTCGGCGGTTCCGAGGTCGTTAATGGTAGCGTTGGCGAGCTGCATGCCCTTCACTTCGCTGATTACGGTACCTCCGGTGAGGATAGCGATGTCTTCGAGCATCTCCTTGCGGCGGTCGCCGAACCCGGGAGCTTTCACGGCGCAGATTTTCAGTGAACCGCGCAGACGGTTCACTACCAGCGTCGCGAGGGCTTCGTTGTCCACGTCCTCGGCTATGATAAGCAGGCCGCGGCCGCTCTGTGCCGTCTGTTCCAAAATAGGGAGCATATCCTTGAGGTTCGAGATTTTCTTGTCGTAGAGCAGGATGTAGGGGCTGTCCATCTCGCACTCCATCTTTTCGGTATTGGTAACGAAGTAGGGGGAGATGTAACCGCGGTCGAACTCCATGCCTTCCACGATGCCGACGGAGGTTTCGGTGCCTTTGGCTTCCTCTACGGTGATAACGCCGTCGCGCGTCACCTTCTGCATGGCCTCGGCTATGAGCTTGCCTATCTTCTCGTCGTTATTGGCGGATATGCGGGCCACGTTTTCTATCTTGCCGAAGTCGTCGTCCACTTCCCGGCTCTGTGCCTTGATTCCCTCGACGACCTTGCTCACGGCCTTGTCGATACCGCGTTTGAGGTCCATGGGGTTGGCGCCGGCGGCCACGTTCTTGAGGCCGACGTTAACGATGGCCTGTGCCAGCACGGTAGCGGTAGTAGTGCCGTCGCCCGCCTGGTCGCCCGTCTTGGAGGCGACCTCCTTCACGAGCTGTGCGCCCATGTTCTGGAA